>DCGT01000002.1 GCA_002315315.1 Faecalibacterium sp. UBA1771 | reverse complement strand
GTTATTGGCAGGTTTTCGCGCCGATATGCCGCGAGCTGGACAGGCGCGGCGTTGACGTCGTGTATCTCACTGCTTCGGACGATGACCCTGTGTTTTCCTGTGGTCTTGAGCATATTATGCCCGAATGTATCGGCAAGGGTAACCGCTCGTTTATGCGGCTTAATTTTCTGAATGCCGGAATACTGCTGTCAACCACGCCGGGTCTTGATGTATACCAGTGGAAGCGCAGTAAATCGGTCGACTGTTATATACATATTGCTCATATGCCCAATGAGCTGGTCGGATACCGTATGTTCGGTATAGATTATTACGATGAGCTGCTGCTGTCGGGCGATTTTCAGGAGCGCGATGTGCGCGACCTTGAGGAGATGCGCAGTCTGCCTGCCAAAAAAATCACGCGGGTGGGAATACCGTATATGGACGATATGGCTTCACGTCTGCTCAATGCGCCGACGCTTGAATCCGACCGTCCGACAACTGTGCTGTTAGCTCCGTCTTGGGGCGAAAGCGCAATTTTGTCGCGCTTCGGCGGCGAAATAATCGACCGCCTGCTTGATACCGGCTATCACATCATCGTTCGCCCGCACCCGCAGTCTTTTGAGTCGGAAAAGGAATTGATGGACGGACTTATGGCGAAATACCCCGATTCCGACCGTCTTGAATGGAATCGCGACAGCGACAACTTTGAATGTCTGCGCCGCAGTGATATTATGATTTCCGATTTCTCGGGTGTAATTTTTGATTTTGCGCTCGTCTACGACAAGCCCGTCATCTATACCGATACCGATTATGACAATTCTCCCTATGATTCGTGGTGGCTCAACCGTCCGGCATGGACATTTACCGTATTGCCCCGCATAGGCGAATGCCTGACCGCAGACCGACTTGATGATATAAAGGCGCTGGTCGACCGCTGTCTGAACGATAATCGGTACGCCGACGCCCGCAGAGATGTGCGTGCCGAAGCATGGGAGTTCCCGGGAGAGGGTGCGGCGCGCGTTGCCGATTACCTATGCGAAAAGCTGAAATGACGTTTTTGCCCGATATAAGGACAACCGATTTCCCCGAAATTGACGGTTTCCGACATATCGAAATACCGCCGACAAAACGGTATGTATCCTTCCCGAAAAATATTGAGGTGCAATTTCCCCTTGCAAAATATACGGTTAAACGAAATTGAGGAATTCAACAAATGACATTCGGTAAAATTTTATACACCCTTATATTGATGCCGCTTCAACTGCTGTTTGAAACGGTTTACGACTATGCGGTATATGTTATCGACAAGCCGGGTTATGCGATAATTGCGCTGAGTCTTGCCATTAATCTGCTTATTCTGCCGCTGTATAACCGTGCCGATGCATTGCAGGAGCAGCAACGCGAAACCGAAGCGCGGCTAAGCAGGGGAGTAAAGCATATAAAAAAGACCTTCCGCGGCGACGAATGCACGATGATACTGCAAACCTATTACCGTCAGAACGGCTACAGTCCGCTGTCGATGCTCCGCGGAATGTCCTCATTGCTGCTCGAAATCCCTTTTTTTATTGCCGCATACCGCTTTTTATCCAACCTCGGCTATCTGAACGGTGCGAAGCTGTGGATGATTACCGATTTGAGCAAGCCGGACGGTCTTATAAGGCTTGCAGGTATGGCTATTAACATCCTGCCTGTGCTTATGACCGCCGTCAACCTTGCTTCCTGCGTCATTTTCACCAAGGGACAACCGCTCAAAGCTAAGCTCCAGTTGTACGGAATGGCTATATTCTTCCTTTTCTTTTTGTATGATTCGCCAAGCGGACTCGTTTTTTATTGGACACTCAACAATATCTTTTCGCTCATCAAGACGGTAATTCTTAAAATGAAAAACCGCACACCGGTGCTTGCCGTGCTGTGTACCTCCGCCGGTCTTGCTTCATTTGCCGTGGCGGTGTCACCGCGTGTCATCTCACTCGGCAAGACATATATGCTTATTTTTGCTGTTATCGGCTTGACACTTTTTATTCCTATTATACTAATAGTATTAAAAAAGCTCCATATTGCGCTTCCGACAATTAAGGGAAATCCAAACGACAGAATGTTCATTGCCGGTGCACTGCTGCTCACGGCACTGACCGGTCTGCTGATACCATCCACCGTGCTTGCGTCCTCGCCGCAGGAATTTGTAAGCGCAAATCTCTTTGTGCATCCGCTTTGGTACCTGCTCAGTGCGTTTCTTACGGCGGCAGGTACGTTTGTGCTGTGGTTCGGTGTGTTTTACCGTCTTGCCTCGACACGCGGCAAGGTTGTTTTTAATTACATATTTTGGATAACGGGTATCGTCGGCACGGTAAACTATCTGTTTTTCGGCACAAAAACCGGCACTTTAAATTCGGTACTGAAATACACGGCGGTAGTGTGGCCGAGCAATACCGAAAAAATGATAAATCTGGCAGTTGTAATCCTGTTGGCTGTTGCACTTGCATTTGTCACGGCGAAAAAAGGCAAAATCGCCGCCCCCGTAATGTCGGTGCTGACCGCTGTAATGGTCTGTATGTCGGTAATGAATACGGTGACCGTTTCCAAATCAATTGCACAGATGGATGTAGAGAGCGCACAACAGCGCACCACGACCTTCACGCTCAGTAAAACGGGCAAAAATGTCATTGTGCTTATGCTCGACCGAGCAATGGGCGAATACATTCCGTATATTTTTAATGAAAAACCGGAATTGCAGGAAAAATTCAACGGTTTTACATACTATGCAAACACGGTGTCGTTCGGAGGACATACCAATTTCGCTACGCCCGCACTGTTCGGCGGCTACGAATACACACCCGTCGAGCTGAATCGTCGCGATGATGAGAGTCTCGCCGACAAATATGATGAGGCAATAAAGGTGCTGCCGGTGCTGTTTGACGAGAACGGCTACGACGTAACCGTATGCGATATTCCGTATGCGGGCTATCAATGGTCGAGCGATATGTCGGTTTACGATGAATACAGCAATATCAACGCACAGGTTGCCGAGGGCAAATTCACCCCTCAATCACTTACGGAACAGTATATCACCCTTCGGTTCCGGAATTTCTTCTGCTATTCGATTGTAAAAACAGCACCGCTGTTGATGCAGGATAATCTGTATAACCTCGGTAAATATCACCGTCCCGCATTTGACGGTGAACAGATTCAGCTGTCACCGCACACGGCGAGCGGTATGAGTGCAGATTTCTGTAACAGCTACGGTGTGCTGGAAAATCTGTCGGAAATTACCGAGATTGCCAATGAGGGCAACACCTTTTTGATGATGGACAACAATGCAACTCACGCCCTGAATTTCTTCCAAGAGCCCGATTATGTTATCAATGATTTCATCGACAATGCCGAATATGACCTCGCCAACACCGACCGCTTTACCGTGAACGGCGTGACTCTTCGTGTCGAATCCTACGAGGAGTACGGTGCGTATCAGACAAATATGGCGGTAATGCTTCGACTCGCCGACTGGTTTGACTATATGCGCGAGAACGGAGTCTATGACAACACGAGAATTATTCTCGTTTCCGATCACGGATATGTCTATTGGCAGCTAAACGGCTATGAGCTGCCGGACCTCACCGATTCGGCGTATAATTATATGCAGGGTAGCAGCGAATTATATTACCCATTACTTATGGTAAAGGACTTCGATGCCGACGGCTTCACGACTAACGAAGAATTTATGACCAACGCCGACACTCCGACTCTCGCGGTGCAGGGAATAATTGACGACCCCGTGAACCCGTTTACGGGCAAGCCGATTAACAGTGAAGAGAAAACCGCGCACCCACAGTATGTAATATTGTCCGATGAATGGGATATTAGCGTCAACAACGGCAATCAGTTTAAACCCGCACGGTGGTATGCAGTGGAAAAGGATATGCGCGATTCGAGCAATTGGTCAATAGTTTCCGGAGAAAACACGGTTATTTCCTCCTATCCGTGGGAGGATTAGTCCTCAAATTTAAGATGCGGTGAGTGTGATTACAAGGCATAAAAAACAGCCGAAAATCACACTGCACCGCATTTTTGTTTTAATAAATATAAAAAGGCTTATTCTTTTGTCAGCTGAGCAGATGAAGGCAGGCAATCTCAATGTTTGACAGCTCCTCCGGCATAACCGTTATGTAATTGGTTTTACCCGAATCGGAAACTCCGACAACACTAAACGGCAGGCTGGGTGTTTCCGACGCCGCCTTGGGAATGGCCTTGTCGGGAAATGTGCAGTCGGGGAATTACCTAAAATCAACGGACAGGTATATGCCGGCGGTTTTCTCCGTTCCGCTACGCTCCGCCACATAAAAATGCGGCGCACCGCTCAGGCGGTGTGCTTTGCCATGCTTGCAGTATTCCAGCAAGTGGCGGTTTGTGCTATAATAAGCTGAACCGAACCTCAAACCGACGTGCCGAAAAAGGGTGAAAAATGAATATCGACATGGAAAACAAAGAGCGTATTGCGAAAATCACTCGGGAGAGAATTTCCGAGTCCAATCTGATAGTTGCAAAGACATTGCTGATGTTTGCGGCGGTGTGCTTTGGTATGCTGGTTGTGTTCAAGCTGGGAATTATCAAGTCAAAGGGTCTGCTGGTGGACGTTTCATTGGTGACAATGCCCGTTTTGTTTATCATTTCGAGCGTGTGGTGCATTTTAAGAAAAGGCAGGGGCATTGCTTTTCAGTATGTATTTCTTGTCCTGTTGGCCGTCTTTTGGCTTGCGCTTGAGCTGATGAGCGGCTATAAATGCAAGCTTCTTTTGCCCGTGCTGATTGTGCTTTCACTGCGCTACTACAACCGCAATTTTACAATTTTTACATATTTTGTTTGTGTCTTTGCCATGCTCGCTTCCGTTTTCTGTAACGCCTGCTTATACGACGTGACGGGATTTATCGACCTCAATCTCATTTCGTTTGACGAATCGTTTAATGAGCTTATACATATTTCCTACGATGCGAATCTGAACGGGTTTATTCATAAAAGTATTATAGATTTAAGACCGTCGTCCGAAATGCTGATAAAAAACGGACTTTTGATTTCGTTTTTGCCGAATATGATTTTTCTTTCGTTCATAGCGAATCTGACAACGCGGTTTATGAGATACAATCTCGCCAACATTTTGAAGGCGGAGGAGCTTGCTTCAAGGGAAGCAAATCAGCGCATGGAGCTGGTCAATTTAAATACAAAGATAACGCTTTCTCAGGTAAAGCCGCATTTTATATACAACACGCTTTCCTCGATTGCCATGCTTTGCACGAGAGAGCCGGCGAAGGCGAAGGAGCTGACGCTGGATTTTTCCGATTATCTGCGGAATAATCTGGATACGCTCGGGAAAGAGGGAATAGCGGTATGCAGCTTTGAGGATGAGCTGGAGCATATCAGGACCTATCTGTCCATTGAGAGCGTCCGCTTCGGCGACAGACTGAGGGTGGAGTACGATATAAAGCAGACAGGCTTCAGCGTGCCCGCGCTGTCCGTTCAGCCGATTGTGGAGAATGCGGTAAAGCACGGTATTTGTCACAAAAAGGGCGGAGGTACGGTGACGATATCCTCCTACGGCACCGACGACGGCTACATAATTACCGTAAAGGACGACGGCGTCGGGTTTGACAGAGAAGCGGTGCTGAACGACGGCAATGTGCATATCGGCATTCAGAATATCGAGAAGCGAATCGCCATGTTCGGCGGGGAAGTAAATATCGAAAGCGAAATCGGTGTCGGGACGACCGTCACCGTGCTTATCAAAGAAACGGAGAAGCTGTTATGATAGTATATGCCGCAGATGATGAGGAATTGGCGCTGGCACTGCTCGAGGAGGCAATTACCGAGGCTATCCCGGGAGCTGTTCCGCGGTGCTTCCGCGACCCTAACGAGCTTGTCGACGCCGCCGGGCAAGCCGTGCCGGACATTGTTTTTCTCGACATTGAAATGGAGGGAATGGACGGCATAGAGGTCGCAAAAAGGCTCAATGAGATTTCGAGTACCGTAAAAATCATCTTTGTAACCGGTTACTCGGACTATATGGCGGAGGCGTTTGACGTTTATGCGGCGGGCTATGTGATGAAGCCGTGCAGGGCAAAGAATATCAAGCCGATAATCGACCGCATTCAAGTTCCCCTTTCCAAGCCAAAGGATATTGTGATAAAGACCTTCGGCAACTTTGAAATATACTACAAAAATCAGCCGGTCGCATTCCGCTCAAAAGCCGGAAAAGAGATGCTGGCGTACCTCGTCGACCGTGAGGGTGCAAGGGTTTCCCGTCAGGAAATTGCGGGGATACTGTACGGGGACGATTTTTCCCATTCCGTGCAGTCAAGCCTTTCCAAAATCGTTAAATCCGTATCGGAGGATTTGGAAAAAATCGGCATAGACGGTTTCTTTGTGTCGGACGGCGGCTATTACGTTGATTTATCCAAGGCGGACTGCGACCTTGTGGAATATCAAAAGGGCAACCCGAACTACAGATTCGGCGGGGAGTATATGGAGCAATACTCCTTCGGCGAATACCGAAAGTCGACGTTTATTGACAATTAAAATAGGATAATACAGATAGAAATGTAATCCTCGTCTAATTTATATTTATTGTCGGGGTGCGGGGCGGATAACCCCGCAATAAAAAAACACAGCATATAAAATTTAAGTGCCGAGAACGCTTGTGTAATGCGGTGAGTGCAGGAAAAGGCGCACCGAAACGGCAAGCGTAATGCGGGCGGGGTAAGTCCTTTTCGCCGACAGACAGCTTCATCTCGCCCGAGAGGGGAGCGACTGTGATAGGTGATATGTGAGCAATATCTGTGTTTAAAGTAATGAGTCCGTGCACCGTAACATAGGATAAAGCTCGGGGCAACGCCCC
>DCGT01000019.1:20600-20763 GCA_002315315.1 Faecalibacterium sp. UBA1771 | reverse complement strand
GCAAGAACTGCATAAAGAGCAGGTGTTGCATGACCCTTTGAAAGGACGAATCTGTCTCTGTTAGGATCGTCTTTTCCTGTTCCGAGATTCATTTTTGAGTAGTATAAAGCAACCAGAATGTCGGTTACTGAAAGTGATCCGCCCGGGTGGCCGGATCCTGCCT
>DCGT01000019.1:0-20513 GCA_002315315.1 Faecalibacterium sp. UBA1771 | reverse complement strand
CTTACCTCCTGCTTGATTATTAACATTGTTTGACATATTATTGTATCATATTATTATATAAAATTGGAGATTAGTTTTGAATTCAGGAGAAGGAACAATGCAGATAGCAGGAATACAGAAATTAACGCTGCTGGATTTTCCAGGCCGCTGCGCAGCAACCATATTTACCCCGGGCTGTAATCTAAGATGCCCCTTCTGCCATAATGCGCCTCTTGTTGAAGAGGAAGGAATCGCCGTAAAATCCGACGGAAGCAATATGGAGGGACTTGTCAGCGAAGAATGGCTTTTGGACTTTCTTTCGGGCCGTTTCGGGCGTCTGACGGGCCTTGCGGTAACAGGAGGCGAACCTCTTATGCAGCAGGGAATAAAAGAATTATTTATAAAGGTAAGGGCGCTTGGATTCGGCATTAAGCTTGATACCAACGGAACCTATCCCGAAAAGCTTAAAGAACTTCTTGACCTTGGACTTGTTGATTATGTGGCAATGGATGTGAAGAATTCCTGGGCATCCTATCCAAAGACCATAGGAATCGAAGAGGATAAGGCACAGATTCTGATTTCAAAGATTAAGGAATCCATGGATATTCTTAAGGAGCATAAAGCACATAATCCATCCTTCGACTTTGAATTCAGATCCACAATTGTTAAAGAGCTTCATACAGCAGAAGACATTGAGGAAATGGCCAAAGCCGTTGGACCTGTTGGCCATTATTTTCTTCAGGGCTTTAAGGATTCCGGAGAAGTCCTTCGAACAGGCTACAGTGCTCATTCCAATGACACCATGAAGGTACTTCTTGAAATTGCAAAAAAATATTCCCCCGGCGTTCAGCTCAGGGGAATTGATTAATCTTTACTAATTCTCAGCGCTCTCATGGAATTAAGGATTGCAAGAAGGCAAACGCCTACATCTGCAAATTCAGCAAGCCACATGGATGAATATCCGAAGGCTGCAAGAACCAGAACCACAAGCTTTATACCAAGGGAGAATATTACATTTTCCCTTACTATTCTCATAGTCTTCTTTGCAATGCGTATTGCAAGAGCAATATCTGAAGGTCTGTCGTTCATAAGAACGATATCAGCAGCTTCCACTGCTGCCGCAGAGCCCATGCCTCCCATGGCAATTCCCACGCCTGCAGCGGTAAGAACGGGAGCATCGTTTATTCCGTCGCCCGCAAAGGCAACAGGTCGGTCGGATTTGCTTTTCATTTCACCGATTATCGACAGCTTATCCTGAGGCAGCAGCTCGGCACACAGCTCATCCGTTCCGATTTTGTCGGCAATCGGCTTTGCGGCTGTAAGCGTATCGCCGGTCAGCATAACGGTTTTTATGCCCATCTGACCGAGAGCCTTTACGGCATATTCCGATGTCGCCTTTATGCGGTCGCCGAGTCTGATGATTCCCGCAAATTTACCGTTCACCGCCACATACGCCGCAGTCCCTTTACTTTCGGGCAATTCACAGTCAATACCGAGCGAGCGCATAAGAGACGGCTTGCCGACGGCAACGTTTCTACCGCCTACGTTTGCCGTAACGCCCTGACCTGCAATATCACGCTGATTAGATGAGTCAACATTTATGCTTGCGGCACTGCGGCATATAGACAGCGCGATGGGGTGGTTGGACATTCTCTCGGCTCCTACCGCTGCCGACAGCACGGTGTCTTGGTCAAAACCGTCGGCGGGGATGATTTCGGTGACTTCAAACACGCCTTCAGTGAGCGTACCCGTTTTATCGAACGCCACTGTTCCGACCCGGCTGAGTGTTTCAAGATAGTCCGAGCCTTTTACGAGTATTCCCGCCTTTGATGCGCCTCCGATGCCCGCCGCAAAGGTGAGCGGTATCGAAATGACCAAAGCGCAGGGACACGATATAATCAGAAAGTTCAGAGCAACATAAATCCATTTGGTAAAATCAAACGAACCGGTCACAATCGGAGCACCGAGGGCGACAACGACTGCCGCAATGACTACGGCAGGGGTGTATATTTTGGAAAATTTCGTAATGAATTTTTCGCTTTTCGCACGGCTTTGCTGTGCCTGCTCGGTGAGCGCAATTAATTTAGCTGCGGTCGATTGTGAATATTCCGCCGTTACCCTTACCGTAAGAGGGGTGTCGGTGCAAAGACTGCCCGACAGTACATCGTCGCCCGCCTTTTTTAGCACGGGGACACTTTCACCGGTTAGGCGGCTTAAATCAACACGGCATTCGCCGTCTGCCACTATACCGTCGAGCGGTATTTTTTCATAAGGCTTTACAACGATTGTTTCGCCTACTGCGATTTCGGAAGGATCGACCGTTATCAGCTCGCCACCGCGCATAACGTGAGCGGTGTCGGATTTCAAATCCATTAAATCGGCAATATTGTCTCTTGAACGGTCTACGGCGAAATCCTCAAGCCATTCGCCGATATCGAACAACAGCATTACTGCCGCCGCCTCCGACCATTCACCGAGCACCGCCGCGCCTATTGTTGCAGCGGTCATCAGAAAATCCTCATTAAAAGGCTCAAAATGAATTATGCTGTCGCCTGTTTCGATTAAATGCTCCGTTCCGCACAGCAGATAGCAGATAACGGAAAACGCTATGCCGAGCCACAGGTCGCGGTAAATCATACCGAGCGCAAAGAATACCGCCGACAAAAATATTACAATCAGTTTTTTTATCAGAAGCGTTTTTTCGTCCTTTGAATCAATAAAAGCTTTCATAATTTTCATAATGCCTCATTTCAGCTTGGCAAAGCAGTTGACCGCCTGCTCAAGACGCTTTACGGTGTTTCCCTCATCGCCGTTCTTTATGCCCTCTACCACACAGTGTTCTATATGACCGTTCAGCACCTCGCGCGCGACCGAGGTCACCGCGGCGTTGACGGCGGAAAGCTGTGTTATGATATCGACGCACGAGCGGTCGTCCTCTACCATAAGACAGATGCCTTTAATCTGACCCTCTATTCGGTGCAGTCGGCGCAGAATAGCGTCGCTGTTTCTGCTGTGATTTTCCATATTACCCTCCCATATCATATACCCCCATAGGGTATATATAGTATATCGTCCTTGAGGTCTTTGGTCAAGCATAAACTCTCCGAATAGTCAAATTGTGCGTATCAGACAAAAAAGCGTAAAATTTCCCACAAAATAAGAAAAAAATTTATACAGAAAGTTGTAATTAGTAATGTTTTTTTATTTGTTATATGTTATAATCAATTATAAATATCAAATCATTTGAAAATATATGTAGGTGCAATTATGGAAAGAAACGTGGAAACAGACGAAATACAGCAGATGCGAGATGAGATTTCACGCGAAAAAGAAAGGAAACAGTACGATACCAACGAGCCGTGGGAACCTATGAAGCGTCCCTCGGTAGGCGGCAAAATCGCGCTGTCGGTCTTTATTGCACTATTGATGTCGCTTGTCTTTGTTTTTGCGGCGTCTTATATAGGCACACTCAATTCGGGACAGCAGTTTAATGTTCTTGGTTTATTCTCTCTGTAATTTTTCTCAGTCCGATTTACGGAAATTTATTCCGCTCGGACACGGGCATAAGCTTGCCCATGCGTTTAACCTATTCTATAGCTATCGGAGTTTATTATTATGGCGGACAATCGTGGGTACCCTTTCGATACTACTGCGGGCGTTATGAACAGCGCTTACGGCGTACAGCCGAACGGCGCATATTACGATGACCGGCAATTGGGGACACCGTACAGTCCCGCTCCCGCTTACAATGCGGCGAGTTACGGGCAGACGGGATATGTCGACAGCGGTTATCAGGTTCAGAACTATATCCGGCCGACTCAGTCAGGCGCTCAGTATCCTGTGCAGGCAACAACGTCCTTTGCGCCGATACAGCCGCAGTATACGTCGGTACAGCCGGTACAGCCGGCATCATCCTATCAGCCGCCTGCCGTGCAGTACAATGTGCCGCAGGGAACGGCTCAATTCGCTCCGGTGCAGACCACAACCTCGTTTGCTCCGGTACAGCCGACACAGTACGCACCGGTACAGCCCGCGCCGACCTATCAGGCGCCGGTGCAGTACGGTGTACAGCAGGGAACAACGCAGTTTACGGCGATACAGCAGCCGACAAATCAGTATTCCGTTCCGGTACAGCAGAGTTATCCCGTTCAGCAACAGTATCAGAGCCGCCAGCAGGCGACCGGTCAGTTCAGTCTGAACGGTGCGTACAGTGCCGTACCGCAGGGAACAGCTCAGTTCGGTATTAATACAAATAATTACGGTGTACAACAGCAGAGTGCATACCGTCCCGCCGACAATTACAATACGGGCGCTTATCCGATTCAGCAGCCGACGGGTCAGTTCGGAATACCGCAGAGCGCACAGTCGAATGTTCAGTATAATTCGCAGGGATATCAGCAGGGACAGCAGTATAACGATCAGCCCGTCTCAGACCGCCGGTCATTTTTCGGCTTGCGTCAGAATAATGCCGACAATAGGCAGAGAAATCAAAATGAGTTTTCCCGCCGCGCTCCCGTCGGCGACCCCGGTTACAATCAGAACGAGCTTATCTATGCACAGCCGGAGGATACCCGTTCACTCGATGACCAGCTCAACGGCTTTATCAAGCAGGTAACCTCTCAGTTTCCGTCTATGAAATCCGAGCTTGACGGTATGATGCGAGGCAGAGCCGAGACACGCCGTCGTGAGGAGAGAGCGGCAAATGCCCGTCAGTCGGCAATGTCACCCGCCGAGTTCTCGAGACAGTTTAACTTTCCGGAACAGCGCAGCGGTTATTATGACACCTATAATCACGTCCCGATGGCAGCCTCCACCGACGACGGAGAAAAGACCGTCAGCGACTTTACCATGGAAATTCCGACGCAGGATATTATCCGAGCTGCCAACGCCGCCGCCAATGCACAGCGTCAGGCAAGAAGCGCGGCAAATGCCCGTCAGGAACAGAACAGAGTCAGACAGCCGTCCGCACCCTCTGCAAACGCCGTACAGCGTGCATTCACAGGTGAACAGATAAACCGAAATGCCGCGCGCGCCGCTCAGACACGCACAACAGCAAGGCAAGCAGCCGCACGTCAGCCTGCCGCGCCCGAAGCAAGAACATCGGCGCAGCAGACCGCCGCCAATGCCGAACGCGATATGCTTGCGGCAATGAACCAGGCGCGTTCCGCCGCAAGTCAGAGAACTGCGGCACAGCAGGCGAGTCGTACACCTCCCGCTGCTCACCGTGCTCAGACACCTACACATACACAGTCGACCGGTCGCTTTAACGTACCTGTTGTCGGACAACAGCAACGTCCGCCTATGGGTCACACGGCTCAGTTTACCGTTTCTCAGAATGCACAGCAGAGATCGGCACCCGCTCCTGCATCGCGTACCGTTGAGATGCAGATACCGCAGACTCAGCCGCAGGCTCCGGTACAGGCTCAGGTACAGCCTCAGCCTCCCGCAGAGCAGAAAAAGGAATCGGCACCGGCAGTGACAGTCGAAAAGCCCGTCGCAAAAGCTCCGCAGACCGAGCCGGTAAGTGATTTCATCAAGAACACGGTTAATAAACCCGAGCCGGAGCGCAAGCCGATGACTGCCACTCAGCAGCTTGCCGCCAATCTGACCTACGAGGATTCGGGCTTCCGCGTTCCCAAAAAGAGAACCAAGGAAGAGCCAAAGCAGACGGATACGGGTCTGATGCAGTTTACCCCGATGACCGATATTCTCCGTGAACGTCAGTCTAATACCGAGGAAATTCACGGATTTAACGATATACACGGATTTGCCGAAAATCTCGGCACGATGCCGTCCTTCGGCACCGCCGCAAGCGACCTTTACGAGAATGCCGATACCGACGTCAAGCCTGCCAATACGGAGCCGCGCTACAACGATATCTTAAATAAATATATCGACAATAAAGCGGCGGAAGTACCCGCATCGGAGCAGACGGCAGAGGTCAAGACATCCGATAAACCCGTGGAGCCTGCGACAGACGAAACAAAGACTGCCGAGCCGGTCAAGACCGAAACAGCAGCTCCCGCCGAAAAGAAGCGCGAAATCAGCCACGAATACTCCGCCATGCTCCGTCGTTACCTCGATGCTTCGGCAGAGGAGAAAAAGGACAATACTCCGACGCCGAGCGAGGGTGCAAGGTATTCCGAGTCGCTCAACCGCTTTATCGGCAATACCGAGACCAAGACTTCCGAAACAAAGGACGATTTTGCCGCTATGCTCAATCGGTTTAAAGCCGATTCGATTATAAGCGGGTCCGAAGCCGCAGACGGCTGGGACGATTTCAAATCTCAGATAAAGACCGACGAAACGCCTGCACTTGAGGAAGCTACCGTCCCTGTTTCCACCGTTGTAAAGAATTTCGAGACGGCGGCACTGGATTTCGTTCCGAATGTTTCGGAACAGCAGAACGTCCCCGCCAAGGCCGCGACAACGACGATTGAAACGGTAAAGCCCGAAAGTATCGCGGCAGTCGAGCCTGTTGAAGAAACCAAGCAGGATTTTGCCGACTTTGCATTGTTCGATAACGAAGGTATGTCGCTTGGTACCGGCGTCGCCGCCAACACCTTTACTCCCACAGCCGCCGATGAGGAAATTGATTTCGCGGCAGCTATTTTGGAGGATCTGAAGAGCGAGCGCGAGGACAAGCAGACCGAAAGACGTGTAATGTCAATCGAGCCCATAGAGCAGGAGCATGTCGAGCCGACGGTACAGGAACAGCCTGTCGAAGCTGTCGCAGAGCAGATTAACGAACAGCCGCAAGCAGAGGATTTCAACCGCTATCAGAATATCGTTCAGGATTCCGTAGAGCTTTATGCAGACGAGCAGATTGCCGATATTGATGTCAACGAGATGATTCCCGTTTATACGGCGGCAAATCTCT
Source organism: Faecalibacterium sp. UBA1771 (assembly GCA_002315315.1). Classification (GTDB taxonomy): domain Bacteria; phylum Bacillota; class Clostridia; order Oscillospirales; family Ruminococcaceae; genus UBA1771. The sequence goes on along the minus strand of DCGT01000019.1, from coordinate 13,654 downwards.
TTGAGCCGGGTGAGCGCAGTTACATCAGCGTAAATAACGCAACCTCGGAGTACAAGCTTCGTTTCAGAGGCAATGAGAGACGTTCGGCATTCACGGGTATGAACTTCGATATTCCCGAATACAGCTGTACATCGTTTGTCAGCGATTACCCGCTCGACGTATATATCCTTCTCAAGTCCATCGGTACAGGCAAGGGTCTTGAATCTGGAGCTATAAACAATGTTCACGGCAACAGACGTATGCTCTATATTGAGAATGACGATATGGTACCGGGCGGTATGACCGCAATGCAGTTCCTTATGTACTGTCTGAGCGAGGTCAGAGAGTGGAGTGTAGCCAAGCAGGAAAGAGTTCTAAACACCTTCACCCGTGTCGGTCTCGAATCGGTAGCGGTTACACGCACCGAGGATCTGTCCCGTACCAAGCGCGTTATGCTTTTGCTTATCGCCGCACTTTACAGCAGCATTATCGACTGCGTAGTGCTCAATATCCGCAAGCTTGTGACCGATGAGTCAGAGGAGCAGAGCTTCTTCGATATCATCAGACTGCTCCACGAGAACGGAATGACCGTATTGCTCGCCGGTGTCAATCACCGTCTTGCCAGCGCGGTCAGCAGTCGAATAGTAGGACTCAAAAACGGTCAGCAGAAGTTCAACGGCAGCTATTATGACTTCGTTTCCTCTTATTGCAAGGATTTGTTGTATTTTGAAACCTATGACGAGAGCATTGTGTACAATATCGGTCAACAGCTGCCGGAGTACACCATGGTCGGAAATCAGCTCGGAGGCTATGTAATCCGTGCGGAGCTGTATGAGCCGTCGGAAATCAAACGCATTATCGCTACACTTGTGAACTGCGGTATTGACGAGAGAACAATTGTCCCCGTGCAGAAAAACTTTGAAAATGCTTTTGAAAATATGGTGAGATAATGATTTACGGCAGTGATTATAAAGCTTATGAAAGAAAAGAGCAGATGAGGGTCGGCGGTCATCGCTTCGGCTCCGATCTGCTGTTGGCGGCGGTGGCTGCTCTGCTTACCGCGGCTCTGCGATATGTCTTTATCGCTCTTGATTCCTCCGCAATCGAGGACATTATACCCCCGTTCCTCTATTCGTCATTTTTCGGACTTGCGGTGACCTATGTCGGAGTATCACTTGTACTTATGACCGTGTGTCTTGTCGTTAATCCGTCTCTTGTCGAATTCTTCGAGCTTAGTACAAACCGTTGGAATCTGCTGACTATGATGGGCATTTCCGTTCCCGGTCTTGTTACTGCCAAGCTCGGTATTACACTCGTTTCTATGTGGGGTTATTACAGCCTCGGCTATCTGTTCACGATATGCGTTGGATTTGCCTTTAATTTCCAATTTGTTATCAACTATCTCATAACTGCTTATGTTGTGGGTCTTACGCTGATATTCCTGTTTATAACGGTTGCGATGATGTTCGGTTCGTTTACGGCTAACCGTATCGTGTTACGTGTTTTCGTGATTCTCGGATTCGGCGTCGATGTTGCTGTTCTCTATTTCTACGGTATAATCGGCGGAGAGGTTGAAATGATAGCCGAGAATATCGCCGCTATGACGTCGCTTGCCAAGCCGAACTCGTTCCTGATTGTTTCGATGGTTTTATTCCTTGCGGCGTATGCTCTAATGATGACGGCGGCATCGTCAAGGTCGACAAAATATCAGTGGGAGAGCTTTGATGAAAGCGAGCTTGAATCGCTTACCTCAGGCAAGGAAACCGAGCTTTATGTCGGCGACGATATACACCATACCACCGTTTTCAATACCATTGAAATGAACAGTATGCGTGAGCCGGTACATGACGGCGGAAGCGAAAACAGAGCGCTCGTTACGGTATCCAAAATTGTTGTTTCGGTGTTGCTTGCCTTGGTGCTTGTTCTCACGTTGTTAAGCTTTAATGTCAATATGTTCCGCTCATCTAACGGTTTTTTGGGCGTAAGAATACTGACATCTACCGGTGATTTCCCGATTCCTGACCGTGCGGTAGGTGAAACCGTTGTAGTGAGCAACAAAACCTCCGAAGTTAAGACCGGAGATACCGTCACCGTTTCTTACAACGGAGGAGAGTCGGCGGCAAAGGTAATCTCGGTTAACGGCAATCAGTATTCGTTGATATTCAGCGACGGTGCGACTGCCGAGGTCAGCTCGGGCAATATCCGCTTTGTAGCAGTCAACTCGGCATTTGCGCGGGTGCTTTTCGGAAAGATAGTAGTCGCGTCAAATATCAGAATTATCTTAATTGCCATAAGTATTACACTTGGCGTAATAGATGTACTGTTGTTCGTGATGTTCGGCAAAAAGAAAGACAAAGAGTCAGACGATTATATTCAGCGTCTTAACTGATTTAAAAACCCGTCCTTTTACGGACGGGTTTTCAGTATAAGCGAGATAACCGAATTACAAAATATTGAAAAACCCATCCTGTTTGGCTATAATATCGGTTGTATAAAAAATTCGATAAGATAATAGGATAATCATAGAAATATTATGACAGAATTGCAAGAGAAGCTTTTTGAGCAGTCGGAAAGCGAATACGCCGGTTTTCAGGCACGGGTTGTACCGAACATCGAACGAAATACCATTATCGGAGTGCGTGTGCCTAAGCTTCGCAGTATGGCGTCACAGCTTACAAAGTCATCGGAATACGATGATTTTATAAAAGGACTTCCGCATAACTATTATGAGGAAAATATAATTCACGCCGTGATTATTTCCAAGGTTAAGGATTATCGCACCGCAGTTGAGATGGCAGATGGGTTTTTGCCGTTTGTCGATAACTGGGCGGTGTGCGATACTATGCGTCCGAAGGCTTTTGAGAAGCATCCCGACGGACTGACTGACGATATAAAACGGTGGATTTCTTCGGATGAAGAATATACCGTCCGTTTCGGTGTCGATATACTTATGACGTATTATCTCGACGATGAGTTTAATCCGGAGCATTTACGGCTTGTATCTGATATCAAGAGTGACAAATATTATGTCAAAATGATGATTGCGTGGTATTTTGCTACTGCACTTGCAAAGCAGTGGGACTTGACTGTTCCTGTCATCGAACAGTGTTGTCTGTCCGATTGGATTCACAATAAAACAATTCAAAAGGCGTGCGAGAGCTTTCGCATTGAGCCGGAAAAGAAAGCCTATCTCAAGGGATTGAAAATAAAATAAGGGAATGTGTGAAAATGTCATTTGATTTCAAGAAAGAATACAAAGAATTTTATATGCCGAAAAGCGAGCCGCAGATAGTCAATGTTCCGACGGCAAAATATATAGCGGTCAGAGGAAAGGGAAACCCCAACGACGAAGGCGGCGAGTACAAGACTTCTATCGGTATGTTGTACGCGGTTGCCTACACGATTAAAATGAGCAAGATGGGCGACCATAGAATGGACGGTTACTTTGACTTTGTTGTTCCACCGCTCGAGGGTTTTTGGTGGCAGGAGGGAATTGACGGCTTTGATTTTACGAAAAAGTCGCTGTTCCACTGGATTTCGGTTATCAGAATGCCGGATTTTGTCACAAAAGAGGAATTTGAATGGGCGGTTGCAGAAGCAACGGTCAAGAAGAAAACGGATCTGTCCAAGGTTGAGTTGATTGACATTGACGAGGGCGAGTGCGTGCAGATTATGCACATCGGCGAATATGATGACGAGCCGATGTCGGTCGAGCTTATGGATAAATTCATAGCGGAGAAGGGGTACAGAAATGACTTTTCCGATACAAGACTGCACCACGAAATTTATTTGTCCGATGCAAGAAAGGTCGAACGCTCCAAGTGGAAAACAGTTATCCGTCATCCCATTGCCAAAATCGAATAAAAACCATAGCGCAGTATATTCCGGGAGTGTTTTAACGAGGAATATACTGCGCTGTTTGCTTATTTTACTTTTTTATATATATTTATGGTAATGACAACGGGATTGCCGTCGGCATCGTTTTTGTACGAACCGTTTTTGTCTTGATAAATCAGCTCAAAGCCGAGTTTTTCCAGAAGCTTTGCCGACGCAGTGTTGCGCTCGTCGCAGTCGCCGTATATTTTCAAAGCTCCCTTTTCCTCAAACAGATACCGCACGACCTCGCTTGCCGCTTCGTAAGCATACCCGTTGCCCCAAAATTCAGGGTTGAAATCGTAGTCAATTGAATAACTGCCGTCATCATCAACCCAATAACCGGCACTGCCGACAACCTGCCCGCTTGTTTTCAGCACGGCAATCAGACGGTTATCCATCTGTGTCCATTCGGTGATTTCCTCCGTTACTTCATTCAGCGTCATCGGATAAAAATCCTCATATCTCGCCACACGTTCATCGGAAAAATACTTGTAAACTTCGGGAATGTCATCGACTGTATAATTTCTCAAAATCAGTCTTTCGGTTTTCAGATTAATCATTTTTTCTTTCCTATTTTCTGCGGTGCTTATGCTTTGCGGCAATAACGAGCATTAAATAAACATAGATAAGAATAATTATAAAAATAATGGCGTAAATAACCATAGCCCACGTTGAGGTCAAAATATCGGTGGTAATATCCATTACCTTGACAAATCGGTTCAGCTCTATCGTCTGCCGCGAAATAAGGTCAACATCTCCACAGTATTTGCCGTCGACGTACACCGCTGCTTTCCCGATTGCCTGACCTGCTTCTATCGGCGCTTCGACAAATTCGGGAATTTCAGTGCGGTACTCGACTTCGGGATTTACTTCACGGTATTTGTCGAGAATAGCTGTAACCTGTCCGGAGGGGTATAACAGCATATTGTCGGTGTCGGAAGCATATTTTACTTTGATATCATCAATAATTGTATCGGTGTCGACGACATTGTATAGCTCGAGGTTTTTGAACGCCCAATCATAGATGACCCTTGTTTCGTTAAATGCGGCTTGACCATAGTCCCAGAAAACGTCTGTGTATTCTGACGGCGCACCCATAAGCACAAGCACAAAGGTCATACCGTTTTTCTGAGCGGCAGACACAAGACAGCGACCGGATGCTTCACCGACATATCCCGTTTTGATGCCCTTAATGTAATCGGTATAATAGCCGCTCGATTCGTCCTGCATAAGAATGGTGGTAGCAAGAGTTTTACCGTCGTGAACATTTGTGGCGGGCAGGTCATAGCGAGCCTTCTGAGTTATCTCCCAGAATCCTGGTACACTCAGTGCCCACTTTACTATTTTATACATATCGCTTGCGGTGGTGTAATGATCATCATCGTATAAGCCGTGAGGGTTGACGAAATGCGTGCCGGTACAGCCGAGCTCGACCGCTTTTTTGTTCATAAGCTCGATAAAATAATCTCTGCCGAAATATGCCGCGACAGCCGACGCCGCTTCGTTTGCCGACTGAATGAGCATACAGTGCAAAAGGTCGTACATTGACAGCGTTTCACCGCCGACAAGACCTGCGTTGGAAATGTCTATACCGTAAAACTCATCTCCGATGTCCTGCGGGAGTGTGACCGTTGTACCCTTCAAATCACTGCAAAGCGTCATGGCAAGTGCGGCAGACATTATTTTTGTGGTTGAAGCAGGGTATACTCTTCCATCGGGATTTTTGGAATAAATGACGGTGTCGGTATCTGTATTTACGAGGTAAATCGCATTAGAATACGGCTCGTAATCCATATCGTATTCGACTGCGCCGACGGTAACGGCGAGCGACAGTGCCATTGCAAATAACAAAAGTACGCAAATTGTTTTTTTCATCAATTCAAACTGCCTTTCAGAGATTCGAACATTTCGGTTATTTTGTTTTTGAGAGCCGAGTGCTCCGCTCTTTCGAGAGTAGGGTCACCGTCGAGAATTTCCTGCGCCGCCTCGCGTACCCTATCCACCGAATAACCGCCCCCGTCAATGGAGGCAGCATTAAGCTCGGGTAAACCGTGCTGCCTACTGCCGAGGAAATCCCCCGGACCGCGAAGCTCGAGATCCTTTTGAGCGATTTCAAAGCCGTCGTTGGTTTTGCATAAGGTTTTTAACCGCTCGTTATCCGATGATGAAACGAGAATGCAGTAGCTTTTACCGGTTCCACGACCCACGCGTCCCCGTATCTGATGCAGAGCAGACAGACCGAAGCGCTCGGCATTTTCGACTATCATTACGGTGGCGTTGGGTACATCGACGCCGACCTCAATAACGGTGGTAGAAACGAGCACCGACAGTGCGCCGCTCTTGAACTGCTCCATTATAAGATTTTTTTCGGCGGGTTTCATTTTGCCGTGAACAAGTCCGACTGAGATGCCGCCAAGATATTTTTCCTTGATTTCGTCGTAGTATTCGGCGGCGGACGCAACATCGGACATCATTTCGTTTTCCTCAATCATGGGACAGACTATATATGCCTGCTCTCCGCGCCCGACAGCGTCACGCACAAAACCGAGGTAACGACTGCGATAGCTTTCGTTGACAAGATAGGTCTTAATCGGAGTTCTCCCCGACGGCATTGTCTTGATAGCGGAAATGTCGAGGTCTCCGTATATAATCAGTGCAAGGGTACGTGGGATCGGTGTTGCCGACATAACGAGCAGGTGGGGAGCGTCGCCCTTTTGAGTGAGCGTTGAGCGCTGACGCACTCCGAAACGGTGCTGTTCATCGGCGACTACAAAGCCGAGCTTTTTGAAATTAAGCTTGTCGGACAAAAGCGCGTGAGTTCCGATTAGAACGGATGTTCTGCCAAGCTCAACATCCAAGGTAATTCTTCGACGTTCTTTTTGACCCGTACTGCCGGTCAAAAGCTCCACTGCTATTCCGAAAGGCTTAAGCAGACGCGTAAAGGTTTCGGCGTGTTGAACTGCCAGCATTTCGGTCGGAGCCATTATCGCGCTCTGATACCCGCTCATGGCGGCGCAGTACACCCCAGCCGCCGCTACAACGGTTTTGCCGCTTCCGACATCTCCCTGAAGCAAACGGTTCATGGTAGTATCGTGGGAAAAGTCGGTGCAGATATCGGTGACAGCCGCAAGCTGGTCGGCGGTCAGTGAGAAGGGCAGGGAATCAATAAATGACTGAGGGTCGTTTTTTTCGATTTTCACATCGGTTTTCTTTTTGCTTTGCCCTCGCATAAGTTTCATTCCGATATTCAGCGTGAGCAGCTCATCAAATGCGAGACGTTCTCTCGCCCTGGCTGCGGCATCGATATCGGTGGGAAAGTGTATCGAGTGAAGTGCCTCGCTTTCGGTACAAAGTCCGAATTTGTCTATGATTTTCCCGGGAAGGATATCGAGCGGCGGAGCGTTGTCGTACATTTCGAGTGCACGCTTTACGGCAGAGCCGATAATTTTAGATGACAGGCCGGCAGTCTGAGGATAAACAGGTGACAGCGACGAAAGGTCATTTTCACTTATAATTGCGGGAGATGCCACCTCGCGCTCGATGAGATTTTTGGAAAATTTGCCGTAAAATATATACTCCTTGCCAACCTTTAGTGCGTCGAAAATGTATCTTGTGTTAAAAAAGGTGACGATAAAATCCCCGCTTTCGTCGCCCGCAGCCAGCTTGAACATTGTTCTGCCGCCGGTCAGTCGAACGGGTACATTTTTCTTCCAAACCGTAGCGCGCACGGCAACAGGACGGTTGTCGGGAGCACTCATAACCGAAAAAAGCGTGTAGTCGAGATATCGCCTCGGGTATAGGTGCAAAAGGGCGCCGACCGAATCAACGCCCAGCTTGGAAAAAAGCTGTTGACGGTTTTCGCCGACGCCCTTTAAGTATCGTATATCTGTTTTTCGCAAATCATTCATTATTCAGCGGAAATATAGAAGTAGTAAACGGGCTGTGCACCGTTGATGAGTGATACTTCGATGTTCTTGGGAATTTTTGTCTTAATCTGCTCGACGGCGTTTTCGGCGTCCTCGTCCGAAACGTCGGCGCCGTAGATCAGTGTCAGCGAACAGGTATTCTTTTTGCACAGCTTTTTGGCGAGCTTGACGGTAGCGGTAACCACATCGTTTTCGACATAGACCAGCTTACCGTTGTCCATTGCAAGAATATCGCCCTGCTTAATCTGCTTGCCGTCAAAGTCGGAATCGCGCGCGGCAAAGGTCACGGAGCCGGTCGAAACCTGCTCTGCGGCATCCTTCATCGCAACAACATTGTCACGAACACCGACGGTCGGGTCAAAGGCAAGCATAGCCGTGATGCCCTGCGGAATGGTGCGCGTCGGGATTACAACCGCCTTGCGGTCGGCAAGTGCACACGCCTGCTCAGCCGCCATAATTATATTCTTGTTGTTGGCAAGCACAAAAACATTCTTGGCGGGAGTCGCCTGAACAGCCGCTAAAATATCATCGGTCGACGGGTTCATCGTCTGACCTCCGGAAACATTGTTATTGACACCCAGCTCTTCAAATAAGGACTTTATTCCTTCACCTGAGCTGACCGAAACGAAGCCGTATTCGTTGGAGGGGTCAACGGCAATGTATGGGAATTCGCTGTCGTCGTTATGTGCCGTCTCGGATTCGGACTCGGCGGTATCGCCCTTTTCATAAAGACTCATCACGGTGACATTCTCTATGTTGCCGTGTAAAAGAGCCTCGCGAAGCGCCTTGTCGGGTCTGCGCGTTTCTACGCTGCATTTAATTCTGTCGCCGTTATCGTCAACCGACACCTTGTTGCCTATTGCTTCAAGCTTAACTCGAAGCTCCGCGGCATCGTTACTGCCGGAAATTTTTACGGTAAAATCGGTATGGTAAATTTCAAATTTATCGTTGTCGGCAGGTGCTTTTACGGTGGCTTCGACACCGTCCGAAATCATTATGCCGTCGCGTAACACGCTGAGCATACCCTCAAAAATAACAACTAAGCCTTGACCGCCTGCGTCGACAACGCCCGCTTTTTTGAGAACGGGGAGAATGTCGGGGGTGGTGGCGAGAGTCTCCCTGCAGGTGTCGACAATAAAACCGAACAGCTCGGTAGTGTCAATATCGCCCTCAGCCTCGATACGCTCGGCGGTGCGCTGTGCGGCGACGCGCGCAACGGTGAGGATAGTACCCTCTGTCGGCTTCATAACCGCCTTATATGCCATCTCTACACCGAGTGTCAGCGAACGGGAAAGAGCGGAGGCGTCGACCTCTGCGCAGCCCTGCAGACCCTTGGAAAAGCCGCGGAATATGAGAGAGAGAATAACGCCTGAATTGCCTCTTGCGCCGCGGAGAAGTCCCGAAGCTGCCGTTGACGCCACCTTGTCGGCGGGTGTGTCGTCTGCAAGAAGCTGTAATTCACGCACTGCGTTGCCGATAGTCATCGACATATTAGTGCCGGTATCTCCGTCCGGCACCGGAAAGACGTTGAGCTCGTCAACGCTCGCCTTCTGATTGGAAATATTGTATGCACCGGAAATGATGCAGTCTCTAAGCTGTGCTCCGGTAATCATAATTATCCTCCGCAAAAAACTTCAATTATTCGGCAACCATATCGTCAACATAGACGTTTATACTCATAACCGAAAGTCCCGTTGCCTGCTCGACGGCGTATTTGACCTTTTGGCTGATGCTTTTGACGATAGCGGCTATATTTGTGCCGTAAGTTACGATGATATGAAGGTCAATGACGAGCCTTCCGTCACGTTCATAGACCTTTACGCCCTTTTCCGGATAATCACGCCCAAACAGAACGGAACGCATTCCCTCAATGGGACCGCTGGTTGCCATCTCGCTCACGCCGAAGCACTGTACTGCCGTGGAGCCGACGAGGTTGGCAAAATAATCCGATGTCAGCTTAACTGTTCCGAGCTCGGTCGGTAAACTTATCATTATCTCAAATCCTTTCGTTTGGCATAGTCGGCAATAAGCCGACGAAACGGAAACGATAAACAGTAGGTTACCGCTGCCGTTCGGACAATGCTACACGTATATTATTATATTACTATATCGTCACAAAATAATCAATCAAAACCGCAAAGAAAAGCACCCGCCACAAAATAAATTGAGGCGAGTGCTGTGAATAGCGTATGATTTTGTCCTGTTTGTATGAATCAGAACGCCTTGGTGTTAATTTCTTCGAGGGCGTCGGAGATGAACTTCTCAAGCGCTTCGGCTCCGAGGTCACCATCCTTGCGGGAACGCACCGATACAGTGCCGTCCGTCATTTCCTTTTCTCCTACGATAAGCATATACGGAGTTTTTTGTGTCTGTGCCTCTCGGATCTTGTAGCCCATCTTTTCGGCTCTCTTGTCGCATTCTACACGCAGACCGGCGTCCATAAGCTTTTGCGTTACCGCGTCGGCGTATTCGTGATGCTTCTCGGAAATGGGGATAACGACTGCCTGCACAGGTGACAGCCAAAGCGGGAATGCTCCGGCAAACTGCTCGGTGAGGATACCGATGAAACGTTCAATGCTGCCGAAAATTGTTCTGTGCAGCATAATCGGGCGATGCTCCTTGCCGTCGGCGCCAACATAAGTCATATCAAAGCGCTCGGGCAACTGATAGTCAAGCTGAATTGTGCCGCACTGCCATGTACGTCCGATGCAGTCATGCAGGTGGAAGTCTATTTTCGGACCGTAGAATGCGCCGTCGCCCTCGTTAATCTGATACGGCTTGCCGAACTTTTCAAGAGCGGTGCGCAGACCGTTTTCGGCAATGTCCCACTGCTCCTCGCTTCCGAGATGGTCGGCGGGACGGGTGGACAGCTCAAGGTCGTATTCAAAGCCGAACAGCTTGTAGAATTTATCCTCAAGATTGGCGATTCTCAAAACCTCGTCGACAATCTGATCCTCTGTGCAGTAGATGTGAGCATCATCCTGTGTGAAACAGCGTACACGCATTAGACCGTGCAGGGCACCGGACAGCTCGTGACGGTGAACTATGCCCAGCTCGCCGACACGCATCGGCAGGTCACGGTAGGAAACAAGCTTGTTCTTGTAAACGAGAATTCCGCCCGGGCAGTTCATCGGCTTAATGGCATAATCCTCATCGTCGATGGTGGTTGTGTACATATTCTCACGGTAGTGATACCAGTGACCGGAGGTCTCCCACAGCGAGCGGTTGAGTATCTGAGGTGTGCGAATTTCGACATATCCCGCCTTGCGGTGCTCGGACTTCCAAAAAGCCTCAAGCTCATTGCGCAGAACCATGCCCTTCGGCAGGAAGAACGGGAAACCGGGACCCTCGTCGAACAGCTCAAACAGCTCAAGCTCTTTGCCGAGCTTGCGGTGGTCGCGGCGGCGGGCCTCCTCCATCATTTGGAGATAATCCTTGAGCATATCCTTTTTGGGGAATGCAATGGCGTACAGACGCTGAAGCATCTTGTTCTTGGAGTCTCCGCGCCAATAAGCGCCGGTTACGCTGGTGATCTTGAAAGCCTTGAGAGAGCCGGTGGACATAAGATGAGGACCGGCACACAGGTCGGTGAAATCTCCCTGACGGTAGAAGCTGAGAACGGAATCCTCGGGCAGGTCGTTGATGAGTATTACCTTGTACGGCTCATCCTTCATAAATTCGAGAGCCTCGGCGCGGGAAAGGGTAAAGCGCTCGAGAGGAATATCGTCGGAGGCGAGCTTGGACATCTCGGCTTCGATTTTTTCAAAATCGTCCGGCGTAAATACATGGTCGCTGTCCAAATCATAGTAGAAACCGCTGTCGATAGCGGGACCGATTGCAAATTTGACATCGGGGAAAAGGTGATGAACGGCCTGCGCCATAAGGTGTGAGCAGCTGTGCCAAAACGCCTTTTTACCGTACTCGTCATCAAATGTGAGAATTTCCACTTCGGCATCGTGTTCGATAGGTGTGCGCAGGTCACAGGGTTCACCGTCTATCTTGACGGCGCAGGCGGCTTTATAAAGCCCCATGCCGATGCTCTTGGCGACTTCCGCACCGGTGACGCCGCTCTCGAATTCTCGCGGCTCACCTTTAAGTGTCAGTTTAATCATTATGATTTCTCCTTACATATAATATAAATAGAATGGCAAAAAATAAAACCCCACCCCGAAAACGGGATGAGGACAATACCCCATGGTTCCACCCGAATTGTCGCATAAAAACGACCGCTCGAAAACGGATTAACGCTCCGACCACGTTGCAGTTCACTGCACGCTCGGGCGACGGTACATACACCGCCGAACCCGTGCCGCTCTCAGCCGTGCTGTGCACGACGGCATTCTCTGTCGGGACAAACGAGTGCTGCTTGTTCGCCTTCATTGCTTTATCTATATTTTATTACATAATATATTCCGTTGTCAACTGTTTTATTTTTCTTGACAGTTTCGGTATAAAGATTTACAATATTTAATGGATATTAGCGGATTTTTCCGTTTAATTTTTCAAAAGGCAGCGCCGCATGGACGGCGGAAACGCCTTTGTAGGTCATAGTTACTCGTTTTTATATATGTTTTTTGGCGGTCATACCGTCCTTTTCGATATGAATAACAGATTAATAGACATACATTTCCGTGTTGTGTTGCCGCAAAATAATTTTCAACAATTATGTTTTATGTTTGAAAGAGAATAGGAGGATTTTATCGAAACAATGGTCGATTTGTGGATTACTGTTGTTTCAGCCGCTGCCGCCGCGATTATCAGCGGAGTAGCGTGTTTTTATACCGGCGTAGCTCACCGCCGCAGGGTTGCGGAGGCACGCATAGGCTCTGCCGAGGATGAAGCCCGCAGAATAGTCAATGACGCCGTTAAATCAGCTGAACAGAAGAGAAAAGAAATCGTTCTTGAGGCTAAGGACGAAATCTTCAAAATGCGCAACGAATCGGACAAGGAGCTGCGTGACCGCCGCAACGAGGTCACACGCACCGAGCGCCGTATAGCGCAAAAGGAAGAGAATTTTGACAAAAAGGTAGACCAATTCGAAAAAGAGGAGGAGCGCTTCAAGCAGCGTTCCGCCGAGCTTAACAAAAAGCACGAGGAGCTCGATACTCTCAAAAGGAGCGAGCTTGAAATCCTGGAGAGAATTTCGGGATATTCCACCGAGCAGGCAAAGGAACAGCTCCTGCGTGAGATGGACGGTCAGCTTGACCACGAAAAGGCAATTAAAATTAAAAATTACGAGCAGTATCTCAAGGACGAATCCGATACTCTCGCCCGCAACATGATAAGTATGGCGATAGCGCGTTGTGCCGCCGACCACTCATCGGAGGCAACGGTGTCGGTAGTCGCTCTGCCCAATGATGAGATGAAGGGACGCATCATCGGTCGAGAGGGGCGCAATATTCGCACCATCGAAACCGTTACCGGTGTTGACCTTATTATTGACGATACACCTGAGGCAATTACCGTTTCCTGCTTCGACCCGATAAGGCGCGAAATTGCTCGTCTGTCTCTTGAAAAGCTTATTTTCGACGGTCGTATTCACCCCGCCCGCATCGAAGAGATGGTGGCAAAGGCTCAGAAGGAAGTCAACACCATCATCAAGAGCGAAGGCGAGCGCGCTGTGTTCGAGACCGGCGTGCAGGGCCTGCATCCCGACCTCATCAAGCTCCTTGGCCGCCAGAAGTACCGCACCAGCTACGGTCAGNNCCCCGCCCGCATCGAAGAAACGGTCGAAAAATCCCGCCGTGAGGTTGAGCAGATTATCAAAAAAGAAGGCGAGCGCGTTGTGCTCGAGGTCGGTATTCATTCCATTCACCCCGAGCTTGTCAAACTGCTCGGTCGTCTGCACTACCGCACAAGCTACGGTCAGAATG
>DCGT01000034.1:7240-8220 GCA_002315315.1 Faecalibacterium sp. UBA1771 | reverse complement strand
ACGGAATAAACGATGCTCCCGTTCTCGTGGGGTGCGACGTAGGAATTTCCATGGGTTCGATAGGCAGCGACGCCGCAGTCGAAGCCTCCGATATAGTGCTGATGACCGATGAGCCCGCAAAAATTGTCACAGCTGTCAACCATTCGAGGCGTACACACCGCATTGTTGTTGAAAATATCGTATTCTCGCTGACCGTTAAATCTGCTATAATTATAGTCAGCCTCATTACTGGCGGCTCGATGTGGCTGGCTGTTACCGCCGACGTCGGTACGGCTCTCGTTGCCATAGCCAACGCATTGAGGGCATTAAATATCAAGGATAGCATGACGAATGATTCTTTCAACCATTCAAAAGGTCGTAAGCGGTGAATGCTCACTCGCAATACAATGCACCAATCAGAACAACTATTCCGCCGTAGATGATACCGTCGGCAGACTGTTCGAAATATGGAACGAACACCACGACGAATTAGCAGGCGCATGCGTCACCGAGAAATTCATCGGCAAAGCCTCCGCCGCTCTGCTCTGCAGCTCCAATGTAGGCGAGGTCTACGGTATAACAGTTACCGCGGCGGCGCTCGATATGATGAAGAAAAACGGAATCCGCGTGAGCTGTAAAACACTCGCAGATAATATCCCGACCGACGGCAGTATAGACTGTCTGAGTGAGGAGAATGCACTGTCGGACTGTGAAAGCGTCGATGCCTGCACAGATAAATTAAGAAAAATATTCGGCAAATAAAAGCGAGCTGTCGCAGAAATTGCGGCGGCTCGTTTATTTGTATTATATCGGAATAATATTTACGATATGATTTTACTACCTTACGCTGACTTTCCGTTGGCAAATATCCCGATAAAGCGGCTATAGGACGATTATAAATCCCCGCACTTTTTCACTCCCGTCTTGTGCCGCTCCGAAGACGGCTTTTTTCGACAAACAGTATCACATCAAACAATATTGTCATGATGCATTATTTAATA
>DCGT01000034.1:0-7225 GCA_002315315.1 Faecalibacterium sp. UBA1771 | reverse complement strand
TTAATAATCAGCAGCCCCGCAAGGCATACGATTATGCCGATGATCTTATTCGGCGTCAACGGCTCGCCGTAAATAAATTTTCCGACAAAAATGAGTATCACGGCAAGCACGGCAGACTGTACAATCTGCGCCGTACTGACCTGCCAACCCGCTTTGTAGGCGTAGATAAATCCCACCTCAAGACCGACCACAACAAGTCCGAGCACAAACGGTGCCCAATTAAGCTTGGCATACTCCTTTATAATATTTGCGCCGCGGTTGAGAAGATAATAAAGCACAAGAGACGTTACCGCGCCGACAAGATATGTGACGGTAAGCGACGCAAGCGGGTTCATCTCTGCAGGCACCGACTTTGCGCTAATCTGATAGAACACATTGGAAACGAGAACAAGTACCAGCGGAAGTATGTATAAAAATGTATTACTCATCTTGATTAAGCCTTTCCGCCACGGCAGTCTCGGCGCGTATTTTTTCGGCTGTCAGCTCGCTCAATTCATCATCCTTCAACCGCCAGCACCAGTTTCCGATGTCGGTCGACGGTGTGTTCATCCGTGCCGTCGAATCCTTTTCAAGCCAATCCTGCATCGGTATTATGCATAAAGCCGCGACCGATTGCATTGCAAGGCGTATAAATCGTCTTACTGCGCTGTCACTGCCCTCTCCGAGCAGCTCCAAGGCTCTCTTTGCCTCGTCGCTGTCACTGTCGAGAAAGCCTTTTGAAGTGTCGTTGTCGTGCGTCCCCGTATAGACAATACAATTTTCAGTATAATTTTTAGGCAGATATGCCGAATCACTGCCGTCAAATGCAAATTGCAGTACCTTCATTCCCGCAAATCCCGTTTCGTCGAGCAATTCGTGAACACCGTCATCAATCGTTCCCAAATCCTCAGCGAGTATTTCAAGCGTCGGCAATTCTTTACTTACCGCTTTAAAAAGTTCTTTTCCGCAAGCCTTAAGCCAGCTACCCTCCTTAGCGTCCCGCGCACCGGCAGGTACCGCCCAAAACTCCGAAAAACCTCTGAAATGGTCGATTCGCACAGCGTCAAAAAGCTCGGATTGACGACGAAGTCTCGCCAGCCACCATTTATAACCGTCAGATTTCATAAATTTCCAATCATAGACAGGCGTACCCCAAAGCTGACCGCTTTCGGAAAAATAGTCCGGCGGTACTCCTGAAACAAGCGACGGTCTGCCATCACTATCGGTCAAAAAGTTTTTACGCTCGGCAAAAAAATCGGCGGAATCATACGGAACATATACGGGTATATCGCCGAGAAGTCTTACTCCTCTTGCCGCGGCATAGTTTTTAAGCATTGTAAACTGCTTTTGGAAAAAATACTGTATCCTTTTAAAAACCTCGATTTCATACGAAAGCTCGGTGCGTAAGCGTTCTGTTTCGTCAGGCTCGGCAAAACGCACTGCATCGTCCCATTCGTCGAGCGGTCTACTGCCGAAATACGATTTAAGTGCCATAAAGAACGAATAATCATCAAGCCAATATGCATTATTTGACACGAAATCGTCGTACCTTTTATCGCCTGCAAAGCGGTCTGCGGCAAGCTTTAAAAGACGGCTTCTTGTGGAGTAGACAAAGCCGTAATCGACCGTTTCGCTGTAGGTCACCGCCTGTTCAAGCTCCTCATCGGTCAACAGATGCTCAAAGGCAAGCAATTCAAGACTGATAAAATAAGGGTTGCCTGCAAATGCGGAAAGCGGCGAATAGGGCGAATCGCCGAAGCCGGTCGGAGATATGGGCAGTATCTGCCAAACAGTCTGACCCGCCGAGGAAAGAAAATCCGTAAATTCAAAGCTCTCGCGTCCTAACGACCCGATACCGTACCTTGACGGCAACGATGAAATATGACACAAAATTCCGCTGCTTCGTTTCATAAGCACTCACAATGCGCCGCAAATTGGCAATGCCGTGGCGCAACGCTATTTTACCACACCGATAATAATGTAACAATACAAAAAACGGCTCGTAGTTGTACGAATTGTTTTTTGTATTATATAATATACTATTTGTATTTATTTCCGTGCTTTAGGTTTAAATAAATCGACAAAACATTCCTTTGTTGTTTTACTTCTCAAAATGAAACACAATGATTAATGTCGACCGACATTATCCGCTATTCTTATTTCACCGGTTCTATACTCCGAGAAGTGTTCCCTGTGAAGCCCAAGATGTTACGACAGTGTTTGAAAAGCTCTCATAGGTCGTGCTTGCATCAAGATATCCGGCAAGAGCGGAGGTGACGTCGGCGGCAAATGTGTCGGGAAAAGCATTGAAAACCCATTCAACCGAGCGCTTGTCCATGTGTCGACGCGCGGCGGCGGAAATCGGATTTCCGCCCGTTTGGGTGTAGGGCGACATAAAGCCGAGCTTTTCACCGAGCAGAGCTTTACCATCTCCGGTATACAGCCATTTCAGAAATTCTATCGCCGCTGCCTGCTTTTCGGAATCGGCGGAAGCATTCACCGCAATATACTGCGTACTTCCGACACACAGACCTTGATTTTCTTCTTCACCGAGACCCGTATATATCGGCATAATTCCGATATTATCAACATCGACGGCGGTCGAGTCAACCTCTGAGATATAGTCCCAGTCGAAGCTGCCGCCAAGCATCATTGCACTGTGACCTGCGGCAAAGGATTTTATACCGTCAAGCATGCCGACATTTCGGTAATCTCCGCCGTCCAATGCGTTGTTGCCGGTTATGAGGTCGACCGCGTTCTTATAATTTTCGGAATATTTAAAGGAAATACCCTCTGACGCCGCATACGAAGCGGTCGAGTAACCGTCCGTTTCGGACAGCTCTGCCCAAATCGGAACATTTATGAGGTATGAGGACATTCTCACCGTACCGTCGGCAAGCGAAACGGGTGCAAATACCCCGTCTATGCCCAGCTCATCAAGGTGCTCAGACATATCCTCCACGACCTCTCTGAGCTTGACGAAGCTGTCGATGTTCTCGATAGAGGACACGGTTGATGCTCGGGTCGGCAATGCAAAATACCTTTGCAAAATATCCCGGTTGTAAAGAATTCCGTAGACCTCGGTTTTTAAAGGAAGGGCGAAAATCCCATTTCCGTCACTCACTGCGAGCACACTGTCGGCAAGCTGCTCATAAAGTCCGGTATCGGAAAGGTCACGGCAATAGGACTCCCAATTGCGGTATCCGAGCTGACCCGCAACGAGGAAAATATCGGGCATATTCTCGCCGCCCATAAGACTAATAAGTCGGTCGGTGTAGCCTTTTGCGTCACAGCTGATTATTTTGACGTCGATTCCCTTCGCCTGCTGATAGCCTTCGGCAATTTCGGAGAGTGCGTCCGCGTCATCGTTCATTGCAAGCACGGTAATGCTGTTTGTCGTTTCGGGTGCGGGCGAAGCCTGCGGCTCTTTTTTCGCACAACCGACAAGACACAGCACCGATGCTGTCAGCAATGCAATTATTTTTTTCATATTATTACCTCACTTTTACGGTATGTTTCGATAATAATATTGCCGCAAATCAGCAAAAAATTCACCTGTTTGTATTTTATTTGAAAAGTGATATTATATTCGGTAAGAGGTGATACCGTTGAGAATCAAAAAAATCATCGCCGCCATTCTGGCTTTACTGATGATATTCGGCGCCGGTCTGACGTCGCTGCTCACTCTGCTCAAATAATTTAAACAGGAGATGTGATTATGAGTTATATTCCCTCCGTCTCGCAGGCACGCGAGCTTATGGAAAAGTACAACAAAGAGGATTTTCACCGCAAGCACGCCGAAATCGTTTCGGGTGTTATGGGGTGGTTTTCCGAGCGTCACGACCCGGACAATACCGAATATTGGAAAGCCGTCGGTATGCTCCACGATATAGATTTTGAGCTGTACCCCGAACAGCATTGTGTAAAGGCTCGCGAAATTCTCGACGCCGAGAGTGTGGACAAAGCAGTGACCGATTCGGTTATCAGTCACGGTTACGGTCTGACCGGTGCCGATGTTGAGCCGACAAAATATATGGAAAAGGTGCTGTTCGCGACCGACGAGCTGACGGGTCTGATAGGTGCCTGCGCCGCCGTTCGCCCCTCCAAGTCCTGCTCCGATATGGAAATCAGCTCGCTCAGAAAAAAATTCAAGCAGCCCGCTTTCGCCGCCGGCTGTTCCCGCGAGGTTATTACTCACGGCGCAGAGCTTATGGGCGTCACACTTGACGAGCTAATGACCGATACCCTCACCGCCATGAAATCGCTTGTCGACTCACTCGGAGTCTGATAATTAGTTCGTAAAGAACGCCTGTAAGCAATTCGACATTAATAAAAGCTTACAAATAATCACCCGTCGGGCAATGCTCGGCGGGTGATTGATATTTCACTTATTTTTTAATGTAGCTCAAATCATAGAAGCTTGTGCGGGCATCGTTGTAATACTCGCGTATTACCATTTTGCCGTTTTCGAAATCGTGTGAGACGAAATACAAATCATAATAAACATTCTGACCGTTTTCGGTGCTCATAAGCAACAGACGCTGTTCCTGCGGAAGAATCTTGTATGTACCGGTTGTTTCGGAGGTGACTGTCCATTTGCCGTTTTCCCAACCGTTAGGGTACTTGCTGTCAACCTTCATATATTTCAGCGTATAGCTGCCGTCCTCATCAAAGGTTATAAGCTCGACAACAGCCACATCACTCGATGACGAATATGTAAACTCCTCGCTGAGCCAGCTTCCGGCGAGCTGCTCCGCAAACTCCTCCTGCTCGCTGACAAGTCTTATGCGCGGAAATATGAAATAAACCGTTGCGAAAACTCCCATGGCAAGCACGAGCAGCATTACCGCGACAGTCACCCACACCGACACCTTGCGTTTCTTGGGAATCGGTCTCGGAATAACGGTCGAGTTGCCCTCCGATTCACCGGAAAGCAGAGAATCGGAAGGAATTCCGGAGGTATCGAATCCGATATTGTCAAATTCCACCGTGTGACGAGGATTAAATCCGCTCACGAAATCCTCCGCGGCGCTGACAGAAGTGTCAACCTCGGTTTTCGAAAGGTTGAAGCCGGAGGGGGCAACGTCAAAATCGGGAGTCGGAGCCGGCCTTTGCACGACAGCGGGTCTCGGAGCAAAATGCGCTCCGCAGCCCGGACACACCAATATGCTGTCGTCAAATATTTCTCCGCACAATCCGCATTTTATTTTCATAGGTATATCCCTCAAATGTTTATTTTATCGTCTCCGCAGAGGCGCAGATTTCATACAAAGCTGTTTTGAAGCATTAACCGTACACCGTACCATACTGCCTTTAATTAATAATAGAACAATATTTCCGATTTGTAAAGTATACGGTTATTTCAGCAGACTCAAATCGAGCTTCGCGGGTGTCAGCTCCGACAGCTTTTCACTGCGGACGACAACCGCATTCTTGCCCCGCTCGGCATATATTTCGGTCAACTTCTGCGACATAACCCGTGTGCGTATCTCGTCGGTATCCGGCTCGACCGATTTTACTATCAGATAATTCCCTCCGTTCTCGATAAGCTGAGGAACGACGGTGCCGTAAGGTACATCGACTGCCGCGAGCATTTCGTCACCGAGCGAATCGACATTAAAGGTTTCGGAGGACACACCGACATTATCATCGGAGTAATCGGCATAAAGCGTGTCGAAATCCTCTCCGTCAACGGCTCTTTGAAGTATCACTTTTGCCGCATCAAAATCGGGAACGGTTATAATTTTAAGACAAACGAGCTTATTCCGTTCGGCATATTGCTCCATATCCTGCTCGGTGACCTCTACAATTCCCCTTGTACTGTCGCAGATAAGGGTTAGAAACGCATCGACGGTGGCGGCAACGGTCAGACGGCGGCGACAGACGTCAACGGTAAGACCGCCGAGCGAGTACACTCTGCCGTCCTCGGCAACCGTCAGCTCGGATACCGCCTGTTCGACCTCATCATAAGCTTCAGGCGAAAGCTGTGCGCCGTTTTCAATCGCCCATGCATATACCGCATAAAGCTGAATCAAGGCTTCTTCGGCATCGGCAGCAGCTTCTTTCCATTCGCTGCGGTGCTTTTTCCAGTAATCGGTGTCGTTGTTTATGCGGGCAAGGCGACTTTCAACGGTGCAGTAATATTCCTCGGCGGTGATTTCGACACCGTCAACCGTCATAACAACCTCGTTTTTCTCACTCGGCAGTTCGGCACATCCGAACAGCGACAGTGTAAGCATAAGCACTATTAAAACAGTTAAAACCTTTTTCATAAGTTCTTTTCCACCGTCAATGCCGCCGCGGCGCTTCCGATTATCGGAGCCTCGTCAACGGTGACGGTTTTTATATAAATTCCGTGATTTTCAAAGTCATGCAGGCAATCGTCAAATGCCCGTCGGAAAGCGCGGCAACGGTTTATCATCGAGCCGTCGGTCACGGCAAGAGCGGGAAGCTCTGCCGATGTAGGGTTACCGGAAAAAACAACCGCGCCCGCAAGCTCGCACGCCGACAGCATTGCACCGCGGCGGACGAAAGCACCGGCAATCGCGCGGGCGGTTTCATCGCCCAACAGTTTTCCTTCAATCAAATCATCGAGCTGCTCCGAGACTAACGGTCGGCCGGCAAATGCATCTGCGCTCAAAAAACCGTCTTTCGCCGCAACACTCAGAGCGGTCTGCACAAGGCCGCCAAGCCATGCGCCCGCAACCTGCTTTTCCAACACCGACTGACCTTTGTTGGCAAGCGTACTGTCAAAGAGTAGGTCTATATCGGTTCTCGAAATTCTGTCGAAGCACGCCGACTCAAGGTTGAGAGCAACGCCTCCGTTCTCCTCATCGGCATAACAGCAAACATTTGTACCCGTTCCCACGATTATACCCAGCTCCATACTGTGCGGGATATCGAACATTCTCGCGGTGAGCAGAACAGCAACCGAATCGTTGAGCAAAATCCACTCGGCATCGTCTTTTTTGCCGAGCTTTTTGAGAGACTGACGAGTCATGGCGCATAGCGGCTTACCTTCTATGCCGTCTATCCGCACACCCTTTGTCATATACAGCGTGCGCCCGTCGCGCCCGTCACCGCGGCATGGATAGGAGAAGCAGAAGCCGACGCCGTCGGCATTCTCAACTGCGGGTGCGGCAAGCTCGGCAAGACCGTCGAAAAAAACATCTGCCGAAATCGGCTGACCGACTCCGAACATAGGATAGCGCAAGACCGAAAGTATCTCGGCTTTTTCGCCGACCCT
>DCGT01000023.1:26991-27837 GCA_002315315.1 Faecalibacterium sp. UBA1771 | reverse complement strand
ACAAGAGCAACCAGTTCAACCTCACCACCCGCCGCTATACCGTCGAGGAAATGGCGGAGCGTGCGGCGAGCGATGAATATATAACGCTGACAGGACGGCTTGAGGACAGGTTCGGCGACAACGGACTTGTCAGCGTGGTTATCGGCAAAAACGAGGGCAACGGCGCACTCGGAATAGAGCTGTGGATTATGTCCTGCCGTGTCCTGCGCCGAGAGTTAGAGCAGGCAATGCTCGATATGTTGGTCGAGGCGGCAAGGGAAAAAGGCTACACCAAGCTGATAGGCAGATACTTCAAGACCGCCAAAAACGCTATGGTTCGTGATTTCTATTCGACTATGGGCTTTGAGCTTGTCGGGGAGGACGGTGATGACCGCACCTTTGAATACGCCATTCCCGACGACTACAAAATCAAAACAGAGCATATTGAAATAATTAAAGACTGAATTTGAAAGGAATAAATTACCAAATGACAAGAGAAGAAATTTACGCAGAGGCTACCGAAATTTTCCGTGATTTGTTCGATGACGACGAAATCGAAATCAACGACGAAACCACCGCCGCTGACATTGAGGACTGGGATTCGCTCGAACAGATTAACCTGCTCGTCGCTATGGAAAAGCGGTTCAAAATCAAGTTTTCGGTCGGCGAGGTCGAGGGACTTCGCAATGTCGGTGAGATGATAGACCTCATCGCCTCCAAGCTGTGAACCGCTACGAGATAGGCGACATCACGGTCGGTATGAGCGAGAGCTTTACCGTGACCGTGACCGCCGATATGATGAATGATTTCTTGAAGCTGACCGGCGACGTCAACCCCCTGCATTGCGATGAGGATTTTGCAAAACAG
>DCGT01000023.1:16533-26969 GCA_002315315.1 Faecalibacterium sp. UBA1771 | reverse complement strand
GTCGTGTCGTCTACGGTATGCTGTCGGCGTCGCTCTATTCCACCCTCGCCGGCGTCTATCTGCCCGGTGAGAAGTGCCTTTTACAGCGTGTCGATACCAAGTTCAAAAAGCCGGTTTTCATCGGCGACACGCTGACCGTGACCGGAACCGTGACCGATGTGAGCGAGGCTCTTTCGCATATCACCGTCAAGGCGACCATCGTCAACCAAAAGGGTGAAAAGGTCAACGCCGCCACGATAGAAGCAGGCGTGATTTAACCGGCATTTATCGGTGAGGCTATGTCAAAATATGGCAGCAGGTATTGACGTTAATATCTGCTGTTTCTTAAAGGCTGATTGCCGGACAACGGAGGATTGGAATGAAAAAGAAATCAATATTGATTTTGATATTATGTGCGGCAATATGCCTGTCCGCCTGCGGTCGTAAATGCGAACACGCTTTTTCGGTAAGCGAGGACAGCCAGGTGTATTTTGCCGGCTCAAATCTGCAATACTGCCCTGCAAGCGGAGCTTGGAGGTTTGCGGAAAATGCCTACGACACCATAGGCACAGACAACGAAAACATATCCGAGGACTACGACGGTTATATCGACCTGTTCGGATGGGGTGCTACGGGCGCAGGTGGCGTCGAGCCGTATTTCAGCGAGCCGGACAGCCTGCTGTACGGAAACGGTCATAACTCAATAGCGGGTACGGAGATGGATTTCGGCGTCGCTGTTGAGGAACAGCTCGGTGGGGGCTACCGTATGCTTACCCACGATGAAATTCACTATCTGCTGATGTTCCGAAAGAATGCCGAAAAGCTGTTCGGCTACGGGACAATCAACGGCATAAGGGGACTGTTTATTCTGCCCGATGACTGGAAGTTGCCCGGCGGCATCGACTTTACACCATCCACCGAAAAAGGCTTTGAAAATCAGTACGACTGGTACTATACGATAGGCGACAACGATAATTACGGCTACAACAATTTCACAGCCGATGAATGGGACAAAATGGAGGCGAACGGTGCGGTGTTTCTGCCCGTGACGGGAATGAGATACGACACCGAAACCGACCATGTGGGCATCTCGGGGCATTACTGGACGTCGTCGTACTACGGCGAGGAGTTTGCCAACTGCCTGTGCCTGTTTGAAAAGGATTTGTTCTTGGAGGGCAACTTCGACCGCTGTTACGGCTTGGCGGTCAGACTTGTCAGAGATGCGGACTGATTTCCCGATAACTGATTTTTACCTTGCGAATAAGGAGAATAATATGGACAAGCACAACGGCGCAACGCTCGTGGTTGGAGCGGACAGCGACATCGGCTCGGCACTCGTCAAGCGGCTGAACGGAACGGTCATAGCGCACTACTTTCTTTTCCCCGATAAGCTGGACGACGCTCCCGACGGTACGGTCAAAATCAGCGGAGACCTCTCGAACGAGCAGGGAATACTCGACTTTATAGCCGAGGTCAACGCTACGGGACTGACGGTTGAGCGCATAGTTCATCTGCCGTCAGCACCCGCCGTCGCCAACCGCTTCAGGAAATTTGATACCGCAAGATTTATGAAGGGACTGTATATTCAGTACATCAGTGCTGCGCTCATTTTCCGTGAATTTCTGCCCAAAATGGCAAAGGCGAAATTCGGTCGTGTCGCCGCAATTCTGACCTCCTACTGCATAGGCGTGCCGCCGAAATATCTGTCGGAATATGTCTCGACAAAGTACGCTATGATGGGACTTTGCAAGGCACTTGCCGCCGAATACGCCGCCAACGGAATAACGGTCAACGCCGTTGCACCGTCGATGGTCGATACCAAATTTTTATCGACATTGCCCGAATTTGAGATAGAAGCCAACGCCAAGGCAAACCCGACGGGGCGCAACGCCTCGGTCGATGATGTTGTCAACGGTCTGCTGTTCCTGCTGTCGGACGAGAGCGAGTACATCAACGGAGCGGTGATACCGATTACGGGAGGAAGCGCATTTTGAATATAGGTCGGCTGACGGACGGCGAGCTGTCCGATTTTCGTGACTTCTGCCGTCAATACTGGGGGGCGGAGCATCCGCTTATCCACAACGAAAAGATGTTCGACTACTATTACCGTGACGGTGACAAAATCAACTTTGTCCGTGCGCTGGACGATGACGGCGGATTTTTGGGTGTCTGTGGGTTTCTGACAACCTCGAAAAGCGCAAAGCCCGATGTGTTTGTGTCGTTTCTGCTGTCCAAAAAGGGTGCGCCGTTCGGACTGTCGTATATGCTGTTCGACTGCGTAAGCGAGCTGACCGACTGCCGCACCATTGCCTGCAACAACATTCGCCGCAAGACCGCACCCCTCTATGAGTTTCACGGCTGGACGGTCGGCGATATGAACCAGTGGTATCGGCTGAACAAAAGAGGGAGCTACACTCTTTGCAAAGGCGTTTCGATCGAAGCTGCCGAAAACGGAGTGGCGGGAAGCGTAAAATGGAAGAAAATCGGCGAAGCGGAATTAAGGGAATTTGATTTTAAAAGATATTCCGACTGCCGCCCGTATAAGGATTTTGATTATTTCAAAAAGAGATTTATCGAATATCCGTGGCACGGCTACGAGCTTTATCAGCTTGACGACGAAGGCTCGGCGGTCGTTGCCGTGCGCCGCTTTGACGCAGATGGAGCGTGCGCCCTGCGGGTGGTCGACTTTTTCGGTGAACGCCGTCTTATGGGCGAATGTCGAGAGCTTTTCGATTTCCTGTTATCGGAACACAACGCCGATTTTATAGATTTATTCGAGTTGGGAGCGGACGCCGAAGCAATGAAGCGGTCGGGAATGATGCTGTTGAACCCGAAAGGCGAAGCGGTCGTGCCTCTGTACCTGCTGCCGCCGCTTTATGAGAATGTCGTGCTGACCTCGTTTGTCGATGTCTCACAGGGATATTTGATGATGCGTGCCGACGGCGATCAAGACCGCCCCAATATGCCGACGGCGAATTAGAACATTTCACCGTTTGACTTGCGTGATATAATATTTTAAGATTATTACCCGATTATAATAATTGCGGAGGACTTTGTGAAATCGGTTGAGGGACTTGTCAGAAAAGCCTGCACCGAATACGGTATGCTTGCCGACGGTGACCGAATAGGAATCGGAGTATCGGGCGGCAAGGATTCCATGTCGATGCTGGCGGCAATGGCGGCACTGCGGCGCTACAGCGAAAAAAGCTACTATATTGAGGCGCTCATTCTCGACCCGTGCTTCGGCAATGTCGAGGGCGATTATTCCGCAATTGAGCGTTACTGCGAGTCGATAGATGTCCCGCTTGTGATTAAGCGCACCAACATCGGAGAGGTCGTGTTTGACATAAGACAGGAGCATAATCCCTGCTCGCTGTGTGCAAGACTGCGTCGGGGCTCGCTTCACGATTTGTGCATTGAGCGCGGTCTTAACAAAATCGCGCTCGGTCACCACAAAAACGATGCGGTCGAAACGCTGTTTCTAAATCTTTTCAACGAGGGCAGACTCGATGCGTTTTCGCCCGTTTCGTATCTCAGCCGCAAGAATTTGTATATGATACGTCCGATGATTTTGTGTGAGGAATCTCTTCTTACCGCATACGCCGCGCGGATTTCATTGCCGATATACAAAAATCCGTGTCCGAATGACGGTTTTTCAAAGCGCGAGGAGATAAAGCGGTTTTGTGCCGAAAAAGAAGCGGAATACCCCGGATTTCTGACACGCACCTTTCACGCGATGCAGAGAGCGGACGTAAGCGGTCTTGCACCGAAATTTGAGCCGGACTATTCAAGGCCGGATAAAAACGAGGATATTTCGGAATAGAACCATTACCCGTCGAGTACGGTTTTCGGAAATAAGGTATCAATGAGAGACGGACTCAAGCTGACCCGAATGGTCAAAAAAACAAAGGCTAAGCACGTTCCGCTGTCCGAGCGAATCAGGCTGAAAATTTGCGACGGCATACTCAAGCCGATCGGTGAATTTTTCGGCGGAGCTTGGAGCGGAATACGCAGAGTGACTGAATCGGCTGCTCGCCGGCTCGGTCTTTTTGAGTTACCTCTGTATATAAAAATGAGGGAAGCGGTAATCAGGCTGATTGCCAATCTCAAAACCCGCCGCGCTATTGCCGCCGTGACATATATTGTAATATTTTTTGTGCTTATTTCGGTTTTCGTCATAAAAGATTTGAAAACCGCCTACATATTTGAGGACGAAACAATGCTGACGAGGGGCATGGTTGTCGGTTCGGCTGTCGAGTCAATGCTCAAACGCGCCGATATCGGCTATGCCGAGTTTGACACCTATACCGTCAAGGAGTTCGGTGACAGCTTGGAGGTATATATACATCGTGCATATCCCGTAATGCTTGTTCACGACGGAGTCGAGGAAACCGTTATGGTGTCGCAAAAAAACGTCACTCAGATTCTTGAAATGTGCGAAATAAGCTTGGGTAAGGACGATTATGTGAACGAGCCGCTCAACTATGAGCCTGTCGAAAATGATGTAATAAAGGTTACAAGAGTAGATTATTACTACGATGAAAAGCAGGAAAAGGTCGAGCGCGGTCTGGTTTATAAGCCGTCGCCGCTTATACCCGATGGCGAAGAACGCATTGTAATGGAGGGTGAGGACGGCCTGGCGTCGCGAACCTATCTCGTTCGCAGGGAGGACGGTGTTGCCGTCAGCTCGGAGCTGGTCAACGATGTAATCATAAATGAGCCGAAGGATGTGGTGATAATCGTCGGCACGAGCGGAATTGATGCGTCGCTGTTAAAGGGTGAGGATTTCACCGATATTCAAGTTGTGAATAATGCACCCGAAACCTATGAGCGTGTTATTGCCGATGGAGTATGTACCGCATATTATTACCCCGAGGGAACCTTCGGAGCGAGCGGAATGTATATGCGTCAGGGCTTTGTCGCCGTCAATACCGATGTGATACCTTACGGCTCACTGCTGTATATCACCTCAGCCGACGGAAGCTTTACCTACGGTTGGGCGGTTGCCGCCGACGTGGGCGAGGCGATGATGGATGGAAGAGTCGATATCGACTGCTTCTTTGAGAGTTATAACGAGAGCTGTTATTTCGGCAAAAAGCTGATGAACATATATGTCGTCGAGCAGCTTACCCAGGAAGAGCTGGAGGATTATGTCGCAAACCGAGCTATGTTTACCGAGCGCGTACCGACAAGCAAGGTCACGGCATACGCCGTACAGCAGGCCGAGCAGGGAGAGGTTATGTACGGGCATTGAGAATAAATATCGGGTGATTAATATGCACCCCTCGCTTTGCCGTCATTATTAGGGATTGTTCTGACAAAGCAATATCCTGTCTCCCGAATGACGGCACTTGTTTGAGATTATTCCGCACTACCGCGGTATTCCGACACAATTATATAATCTGCATTTTTATACACAAAGATACACCGAAAAGCAGCTTTTGTTTGTGCTTTTTGACGGTTTCAACGATTTAACTTGACAAAGTAGAATAGCAGGTTTATATTACAGATTACAGCCAAACAAAAAACGATTTACGGAGATTCGGATGCTGAGCTTTTGCCTTCTCGACATTATAATTTTGGGCATAATTATTGTACGACTTATTAAGCACGGTAATATGTCTGCTTTGCGGTGTCGATAATCCGACCGGTGTTTAATTTAATTCGAGGCTTTTAATCGGTTAAATCAGACAGGCGAAGCAGTCGGGCTGCTGTTGACCTGTCTTTTTTATATTAATGATTTTATTGTGGAGGAAAATACAATGAATGCAAAGAAGATTTTTGCCGTAGCACTTGCGTTGGTGCTTTGCCTGTCGCTGTGCGCCTGCGGTAAAAAGAACAATGAAGAAGCCGATGTTATCAAGCTCGGCGGCATCGGTCCGCTGACCGGCAGCTATGCCAACTACGGTGTTTCCGTTAAGAACGGCGCCGATATCGCCGTTGCCGAAATCAACGAAGCCGGAGGAATCGACGGCAAGCAGATAGTCCTTGACTTCCAGGATTCTCAGGGCGACCCCGAGAGCGCTGTCAGCGCATACGGTAAGCTTATGGACTGGGGTATGGATGTATCTCTCGGCTGCGTATTCTCCGGTGAGACCGCTTCCGTTGTCGCCGCTGCCCGCGACGATGATATTATGTTGCTCACGCCGTCCGGCTCTGCCGACAAGGCTATCGAGGGCAACGACAAGGCTTTCCGCGTCTGCTTCTACGATTCCTATCAGGGAGAAGCTGCTGCCGACTACATAAAGGACAACAATATGGCAGACAAGGTTGCCGTTCTTTATGAGAGCGATTATGATTATTCCGCCGGTCTGTATGAAGCTTTTGATGCTCGTTGCAAGGAAATCGGAATTGAAATCGTCGATGTTCAGACCTTTACTACCGGTACCAACACCGATTTCTCTGCTCAGATCAGCGCGCTCGTTGCCGACGATGTAAAGATTATCTTCCTGCCCATCTACGCTGAAGAGGCTTCTACCTTCCTCACCCAGGCCAAGGGCAAGTTTGCCGATGACGTATATTTCTTCGGAGCTGACGGTCTCGACGGTATCCTCGGCAAGGTTGAGCAGGATACAAGCATTGCCAATAACGTGCTTATGCTTACACCGTTTGCCGCAGACGATCCCTCCGAAAGTGTTCAGAGCTTCGTCGCAACCTACAATGATATGTTTGACGCGACCCCTGACCAGTTTGCTGCCGACGGTTACGATGCCGTTTATATTATCAAGGCTGCAATTGAAAAGGTAGGCTCTACCTCCGGCAAGGAGCTTGCCGCCGCTATGACCGAGCTGTCTGTTGACGGTATCACCGGCAAGATGACTTGGGGCGCCGACGGCAATACCAGCAAGAGCGCCAGCGCCATTCTGTATTATGACGGTGTAGGTTCCCTCTTCGCAGGTAACTGACCGATAATTCTCATTGACTGACCGAACCGGCTTTACGGTCGATTCGGCATTGGAACGCTCTCGGTACAGCCGTCCCGAGGGCGTTCTTTCATATTTCGGGAAATCCCGCGGAGCGTGTTATCTTTTTGTGCGGCTCTCATTGTGCGGAATTGCCCAAAATTATCCTTCACTTTTATATTTCTTTGTTGACTACTGATTTGTTTTTTGTGTTTCATTTATAGTATAATAATACGGTATATAGATTTTGCGTTGATGCGGCGTTTTGATTTCGCCGCCGACCGCTTTGTCTTTTTCAATTTCCGTTCGGTGCGTGCTTTTTTCAGCCGTCGGAAAAATCGGATATTAAGGACTTGGAATTATGACTCAATTTATTCAGACACTCATCAGCGGATTGAGTCTCGGCAGTATCTATGCGCTTATCGCCCTCGGCTACACGATGGTTTACGGTATTGCCAAAATGCTCAACTTCGCACATGGCGACGTTATTATGGTCGGCGCCTATGCCGGTATCGTAACAGTTGCCTCGTTATCGCTTCCGCCCGTTATAGCGATTTTCGCGAGCGTGGTAATCTGCGCCTTGCTTGGTATGTCCATAGAATTTTTGGCATATCGTCCGCTCAGACAGGCGTCGCCGCTGTCGGTGCTTATCACCGCTATCGGCGTCAGCTACCTGCTTCAGAACCTTGCGCTGATTATCTTCGGTTCTCAGCAGAAGGCATATCCTACCGTTGTCAGTCTGCCGTCATTTAATATCGGCGGAGTGGTAATAGACGGCATTACCGTGCTTACCCTCGCCATTACAGCCGTAATAATGATAGGACTTACAATATTTATTAATAAAACAAAGCTCGGCAAGGCAATGCGCGCAGTATCGCAGGATAAGGGCGCTGCGGCACTTATGGGTATCAGCCCCGACCGCACGATTTCGCTTACATTTGCCATCGGCTCGGCACTTGCCGCCATTGCCGCCGCCTTCTACGGAATGACATACGTTTATATCAAGCCTACGACCGGCGCGATGCCCGGTATCAAGGCTTTTACCGCCGCCGTATTCGGAGGCATAGGGTCAATTCCCGGCGCAATGCTCGGCGGGATTATGCTCGGCGTCATTGAGCAGATGTCCAAGACCTACATATCGACACTGTGGGCGGACGCCATTGTATTCGGCGTGCTGGTTATAGTTCTTATCGTAAAGCCGACCGGTCTGCTGGGCAAAGAGGTCAGGGAGAAGGTATAAGTGATGATAAAAAAGAAACTTAACATAAAAAAGGCAAGCTCCAACGTCATCACCTGCAGCTCTGTGCTTGCAGTCTATGCAATTGTCGCCGTGTTGCTGTACAGCGGCAGTCTTAACCGTCAGATTTCCAATATGCTCATACCTATTTCGGTGTATATAGTTCTGGCGGTTTCGCTTAACCTCGTTGTCGGTCTGCTTGGTGAGCTTTCGCTCGGTCACGCCGGATTTATGTCGGTAGGACTTTTCGGCGGCTGTCTTTTCTCAATTGCCGTTGCCGACACACTCCCCTTGATTATCCGACTCCCGCTCGGTATGTTTATCGGCGGCATCATTGCCGCGATTTTCGGCTTTATTGTAGGATTGCCCGCACTGCGTCTTAATGGTGACTATCTCGCTATCGTAACGCTTGCCTGCGGTGAAATTATCAAAAATATCATCACTAACCTCGAATTTACCGGCGGTGCGCTCGGATTGGATACAAACAAGATTTATTCCGGTGCCAAGGCTTTGCTACCCTACGCTGTTGCTTTGGTATTTCTCACGGTGTTGGTCACTATGAACCTTCAGCGCTCGCGTCACGGCAGGGCGATTATGGCTATACGCGATAACCGTATTGCCGCCGAATCGGTCGGAATCAACGTTACTTATTATAAGCTGATAGTATTTATGATTTCGTCCTTCTTTGCCGGTGCGGCGGGAACGCTTTACGGCTATTTCTTCGCCAACAACAAGGCGGCGTCGTTCGACTACAATATGTCGATAGAAATTCTCGTCATCGTAGTGCTCGGCGGTATGGGTAACGTGCCCGGCTCAATCATTGCAGCCATCGTCCTCACGGCTCTGCCCGAGGCAATGAGAGATTTTGCCGATTACAGAATGCTGTTGTATGCCATCGTGCTCATTCTCGTAATGCTTGCCACCAACAGCCCTACCATTAAGTCGTTTTTTGCGAGTTATTCGCCGAAAAAGCTGATTGCAAAAATGTTAAAGAAGAAAATAGCGGAAGAATCGGAGGACAGGGAAAATGGATGAATTCAAAAAGCAGCGCGGAAAATTAGTACCTGTCAGCCGTGTTTCATACATTCCCGAGCGTGACGTCAACGAACGTCCGATTCTACAGTGCATCGACCTCGGTATTACATTTGGCGGTCTGCACGCGGTAGATGATTTCAACCTTACGATAGGTAAAACCGAAATCGCGGGACTTATCGGACCCAACGGTGCAGGTAAGACGACGGTTTTTAATCTGCTGACCAAAGTTTATCAGCCGACCCACGGCACGATACTGCTCGACGGCAAGGATATCCATACGCTTGACACCTCAGGAGTCAATCGCGCAGGTATTGCGAGAACATTTCAGAACATTCGTCTGTTCGGCAATCTGACTGTTGAGGAAAATATTACCGTCGCACTCGGCGAACAGATTAATTACAATATGTTCAGCGGCATTTTCCGTCTGCCGTCCTATTGGAAGGGTGAAAAGCAGGCTCACGAAAAGGCAATGGAGCTGCTGTCGATATTTAATATGCAGGACTATGCGGATTGGAAAGCGTCAAGTCTGCCATACGGAGCACAGCGTCGCCTCGAAATTGTTCGCGCACTTGCAACCGACTGCAAGCTGTTGCTGCTGGACGAGCCTGCTGCCGGAATGAACCCGAGCGAAACGGCTCAGCTTATGGAGAACATTCTCATAATCCGCGATAAATTCAAAATCGCCGTTTTGCTGATAGAGCACGATATGAGTCTTGTTATGAACATCTGCGAGGGTATTGCAGTGCTCAATTTCGGCAAGCTCATCGCCAAGGGAGACCCCGAAACGATACAGAACAATCCCGAGGTTATTGAAGCGTATCTCGGTAAGCGCAAGGAGGCGGAATAATGGGTGAAGTATTAAAGGTCACCGACCTTAATGTCTACTACGGGAATATTCACGCCGTCAAGGGAGTTTCGTTCGAGGTTAATGATGGTGAAATCGTTACACTCATCGGTGCTAATGGTGCCGGTAAGTCGACGATACTCAACACGGTATCGGGACTTATCCATCCCCGTTCCGGCTCTATAGAGTTCTGCGGAGAGTCGCTCCACGGAGTACCGTCCTTCAAAACCGTTTCCAAAGGTCTTGTACAGGTGCCGGAGGGCAGAAGAATTTTTTTGCAGATGACGGTTAAGGAAAACCTTGAGCTCGGAGGCTATACCGCCAAGGAAGTGACAAAAGAGGACCTGAACGCCGTTTATGAGCGTTTTCCCCGCCTTTATGAGCGGCGCAAGCAGATAGCCGGCACGCTGTCCGGCGGTGAACAGCAGATGCTCGCCAT
>DCGT01000023.1:0-16480 GCA_002315315.1 Faecalibacterium sp. UBA1771 | reverse complement strand
TTGACGAGCCTTCTATGGGACTTGCTCCCATCCTCGTCGAGCAGATTTTCGATATAATCAAGGAATTGCATAATGCAGGTACAACGATTTTGCTCGTTGAACAGAATGCCGCCATGGCTTTGTCGATAGCGCAGCGCGGATATGTGCTCGAAAACGGAAAGATCGTTCTCTCCGATTCCGCCGACAATCTGCTTCATAACGAGGCAGTTCAAAAGGCATACCTCGGCGGCTGATATTAGTGCTCGGCACAGACTTAACAGTCTGTGCCTTTTTGTTTAATTATCCGTATTTTTGGACAGTGCATTTGATATACTTTATTTTGTAAAGTAAATAAATGTATTTCGAGGGCTGTAAAAATGACGGTAAAAGAAGCAAAAAGAATCGTAAGAGAATTTGACGAAAACAAATTGCCGACGCAGGACGATATTTTTATGTTTACCGAAGCGTTGAGCTTTCTTATCGAGACGGAGCATAATCCACGCGATATGATGTATCTCGGTGGGTACTATTATGAACTGAGAAATTTTGACCTTGCGCTCAAATACTATGAAATGGCGACGGCAATGGATTATGACGAAGCTTATGAATGTCTCGGATATATATGGTATTACGGCAGAACAGGAGAGCGTGATTACAAAAAAGCATTCGAATATTTTTCCAAAATGAAGGAAAAGGGAAACCTTGTTGCGGCATACAAGGTTGCGGATATGTATAAAAACGGATATTATGTCGAGAAAAGCTATGATACATACTGTGAGATTATCGAGAATCTGTATATTAAGATTAAGAAACTCACAAATGTCTTTGACCCCATCCCCGAGATCTGCACGCGTCTTGCATCCATTCGCACCGAACAGGGACGCACGGAGGAAGCGGTGAACCTTTATTTGACTGCCAAAAGGGTGCTGGCACAGAGAATCAGATATAACGCCTTTTTCGGAAATCTCAATATTATGAAATGGCTGATAGACGACCTTTATGAGCTGATAGAATTTGACGGGGAGTTTTTTGACTTCTACGACCTCTATTATCTGCTCAAATCGCCGCACAAAATCACGTTTATGCTCGGAAGAAGCCGTTTATCGCTCGAATCCGTCGATGAGGAAGGTGAAATCGCAGTCTGCTTTGAGGGTAAATGGTACAGAAGCCGCGATGATTTTTTTGCTCAGGCATCGGTTAAAGGTGAAAAGCTTACGGCGATGTACGACAGGCTTTCGGGATTTGAGGTTACGGAATAATGGAAGGAATCGTTAAGGTAAAAAATGCTTCCTACAGTTATTATGAGGAGCTTATACTTAAAAGAGACAGGTTCAAAAAGGAAGCGTTTCAATATCAAAGGGCGTATGTGCGCGAATTCGGAGAGCTTATTCTCAAGGTTTTCGAGAAAAAAATCGACTGTATCAAAAAGAAAAAGACCATATCTTTTTTACAGACGGCAAAAAATCACGGAGTAACGGTCAATTACGATGAATTACAGGCGTTTATCGCGGCTGAGATGACGGAATATGAAAATCAGCTTGAGAAAATGGTTGAGGAGCGAAAAAACTCAGAGGAAATCGGGGAATTAAGCGAATCTCAGATGCTTAAAATCCGCAAAATATATCGGCGGCTTGTCAAACTTCTGCACCCCGATATTAACCCCCGTACCGAGAAATCAGAGCAGCTTTCCGATTTGTGGAACAGAATAGTTGTCTCGTACAACTGCAACGACTTAAAGGGGATTTCGGAGCTTGAGGTTATTGCAGTCAGTGCTCTTGAGCGGCTCGGAGAAGGAGTACAGGAGGTAGAAATACCCGATTTGGAGGAGAAAATCAAGGAAACAGAACGTGAGATAGAAATGATAATTCATACAGACCCGTATACGCTGAAATTTATATTGGAGGATAAAGATGAGACCGCAGAGAAAAAAGCTTCACTGCAGGAGGAGCTGGATTCCTACGAGGAGTACGAAAAAACACTTGATGACATTATCTCAACACTTGTAAAGGAGACCGGGAACAAATGGTATCCGAATTGACGGTAAAGCAGGAAGGTAAAATCGCGGTAATAGAACATAACGAGCTGGGAAATATCATTAAACCGCTTGTAAAAGAAATTCATCTTTTTGATTCCTATATTGCGGGAACAACTCATCTGTCCGACAAATCCGTTATCGAAACGCTGAAAACGGGAGATTCGCTTGTTTTGCTACGTGAGGACAATAAATTCGACAGCAATGCCGTTATGATTTTGACGCAGGATAAAAAGAAGCTCGGATATATTCCCGAAAAGGATAACATAATCTTTGCAAGACTTATGGATGCCGGCAAGCTACTGTCGGCAAAAATTTCCGATATAGAGCAAAAAGGCTCCTTTACCAAGCTTGCCATAGGTATATATCTTGTCGATTTTTAATGAATTGCCGAATGTGTTTTCCGAAACCGTTGACGGACAAATTATAACTTCGCGTTTTTGCTGTCTGATTTTTTGAAATATTATACAATAATAACTTGTATTTACCACATATATTTATAACAACGAACAAAATCATTAAAAATCGTTAAAATATCGGTTGATATTTACATATACGGTATCTATAATGAGAATGGCGGTATTTCGAGAAATTGTAAAAAAGTCGTTTCGGCTTTCATCTTTAACGGAGATTTTTCGGAAGCTTCGTCATTCGCACAGTTGTCTATTATATGAATATATATAGGAGAATAAGTTATGAAGAAAGTTCAATTTACCGAAACGGTTCTTCGTGATGCCAATCAGTCGCTTATCGCAACCCGTATGGCATACGATGAATTTGCGGAAATCCTCAAAACTATCGATCGTGCCGGTTACTACTCGGTCGAGTGCTGGGGCGGCGCAACCTTTGATTCCTGCCTGCGCTTCCTCAACGAAGATCCGTGGGAGAGACTTCGCAACATCAAGGCAGCAATGCCCAATACCAAGCTGCAGATGCTCCTTCGCGGTCAGAACCTGCTCGGTTACAAGCACTATCCCGACGACGTCGTTAAGAAGTTCGTCGAGCGCTCGATAGCCAACGGTATCGACATCATCAGAATTTTCGACGCCCTCAACGATACCCGCAATATCAAGGTCGCCGTCGAGGAGACGGTAAAGAACGGCGCTATTGCATCCGGTGCTATTTCTTACACCACCAGCCCCGTTCACACCCTTGAGAATTATGTTTCCATCGTTAAGGAAATGGCACAGATGGGCGTTTCCACCATCTGCATTAAGGATATGGCCGGCGTTATGAGTCCGAAGGAGTGCTACGACCTTGTAGCCGCTATCAAGGACGCCGTCGACCTGCCCGTCGTTCTGCACACCCACATGACCACCGGACTCGGCTTCATGACCTATCTTAAGGGCATTGAGGCAGGCGCCGACGTCATCGACACCGCTGTTTCCGCCTTCTCCGGCGGCACCTCTCAGCCGTCCACCGAGGCTATGAACCACGTTCTTACACAGTACGGCTATGAGACCGGTCTTGATACCTCCGTTGTCAAGGAAGTCAACGATTTCTTCAAGCCGATGAAGCAGAAGGATCTCGAAAGCGGACTGCTTGACCCGCGCGTTATGGGCACCGATTCCGATGCTCTTAACTACAAGGTACCTGGCGGAATGCTCTCCAACCTCGTAAGTCAGCTCAAGCAGCAGAATGCCATCGACCGCTTTGAAGAAGTTCTCGAAGAGGTTCCTCAAGTCAGAGAAGATCTCGGTTATCCTCCGCTTGTTACCCCGATGAGCCAGATGGTCGGCGTACAGGCCGCCACCAATGTACTGCTCGGCGAACGCTACAAGAGCATCGGCAAGGAAGTAAAGGCTTATCTGCGCGGCGAATATGGTCGTGCACCCGGCAAGGTCAACGAAGAGCTGCAGAAAAAGGTTCTCGGCGACGAACAGCCCATTACGGGTCGTTTTGCCGATACCCTCGAGCCCATCTTCGACAAGACCAAGGAGGAGCAGAAGGAAATCTGCCGCTGTGACGAGGATGTCCTGTCCTACATCGCTTTCCCGCAGGTTGCCGAGAAGTTCCTGCGTGACCGTATGGCGGCCGAAGAAAATCGTTGCGATTACACAATCGAGCAAATTGACTGATTGGATTTCGCAGTCGAATAACCGTCCTTTTCTTATAATTTAAGTATAGGGGAATAATAATGAAGTATAAGATTACACTTAACAATAAGGTTTATGAGGTGGAAGTCGAAAAGGGTGAGGCTATCCTTGCCGCTGAGTATGACGCCGCCGCTCCCGCCGCTCCGGCTCCCGTCGTGGTTGCCGCTCCCGCCCCTGTCGCCGCTGCTCCGGCTGCTGCTCCTGCGGCTCCGGCAGTCACCGCCGCCGGTGAGACGATTGCCGCTCCTCTGCCCGGTAAGGTCGTAAAGATCGCCGTTAAGCAGGGTGATGCCGTAAAGACCGGAGATATCCTCGTAATCATCGAAGCTATGAAGATGGAGAACGAAATCGTTGCCCCGCATGACGGCACCGTCGCTCAGGTCGTCGCCACCGTCGGTGCTACCGTCGAAAGCGGAGCCGCGCTCGTCGTCCTCGCATAAGGAGGGCAACAATGGAAGGAATTCTTGCTATTCTCGGCAACCTCGTAAAGTCCTCCGGCTTTGCGGGAATTACCGATTTCCGTCAAATAATTATGATAGCGTTGGCTTGTGTCCTGCTCTATCTTGGTATCGTCAAAAAGTTTGAGCCGCTTCTTCTCGTCGGTATAGCCTTCGGTATGCTGCTCGCCAACCTGCCGGTATCCGGAATGTATCACCCCGACCTCTGGATGGGCGAAATCAGCTATTCTGAGGTTCTGCATGAGGGCGGTCTGCTTGATATTCTCTATATCGGCGTTAAGACCGGTCTGTATCCGTCGCTTATTTTCCTCGGAGTCGGTGCAATGACCGACTTCGGACCGATGATCGCCAACCCGAAGTCGATGCTGCTCGGCGCCGCCGCTCAGCTCGGTATCTATATGGCTTTTATTCTCGCACTTGTAATCGGCTTCCCCGCAAAGGTT
The DNA here is from genome assembly GCA_002315315.1 of Faecalibacterium sp. UBA1771. GTDB lineage: Bacteria > Bacillota > Clostridia > Oscillospirales > Ruminococcaceae > UBA1771. The sequence goes on along the minus strand of DCGT01000023.1, from coordinate 11,472 downwards.
GCCGCATCTATCGGCATTATCGGCGGAGCAGACGGTCCGACGGCTATTTGGCTCACCGGCAAGCTTGCCCCCGATTATCTTGCGCCTATCGCCATTGCCGCGTACTCCTATATGGCTCTTATCCCGCTGATTCAGCCTCCTATTATGAAGCTGTTGACTACTGAGGAGGAGCGCAAGATTAAGATGGAGCAGCTTCGCCCCGTCAGCAAGACCGAGAAGATTATCTTCCCGATTCTTGTCACCATTGTCACCTGCTTCTTCCTGCCGTCCGTTGCTCCTCTGCTCGGTTGCCTTATGCTCGGCAACCTGCTGACCGAGTGCGGCGTTACCGGCAGACTTTCCGATACCGCTCAGAACAACCTGATGAATATAGTCACAATATTCCTGTCGGTTTCCGTCGGTGCCACTACGGTTTATGACCGTTTCCTGCGCATCGAAACTCTCGAAATCGTCGGTCTCGGTCTGCTTGCCTTCGCGTTCTCTACCGCCGGCGGTCTGCTCATCGGCAAGCTGATGTGCAAGCTGTCGCACGGCAAGATTAACCCGCTCATCGGTTCTGCAGGTGTTTCGGCAGTTCCTATGGCTGCCCGTGTTTCCCAGATGGAAGGACAGAAGTACAATCCGTCCAACTATCTGCTTATGCACGCTATGGGTCCGAACGTTTCCGGCGTTATCGGCTCGGCTGTTGCCGCAGGCTTCCTGCTTGCTATTTTCCAGTAATAAGATAGCTACAATAATTAACCGACGGTTTGATTACTCATTCCGTCGGTTTTTTATATTAAAGCTGTGAACCCCGGCATTGTATGTAATTTAAAACAAATAAACACGGCGTCTATGCTTACTCGTTAGCCGCGGGCAAGCATACTGCCGTGTTTTGTTAATAATATTTTCAATTCTTATGAAATCATTATCTGTTGTCGAAAATTGATTATTTCTTTTTCTTAACCGAATATCCGAAAGAACCCAAACGCTTACCGAGCGCAAAATATTCACCGTGTGCGTAGGCTATCAGGTCGGCTTTTTCAAGGTGAAGCTTTCCCTTGGCGTCAATTAAATCGCTGTTGACCGAAACGGCGGCGATGTCGGCAAGGAACATATCGTGAGTGCCGAGCGGAATAATATCGCAGACCTTACATTCGAGCGTGACGGGGGACAGCACTATCGACGGGCAGTCTATTTTAAACGACGGCTCAACGGCGATGCCGAGCTTTGCGAGCTTATCCTCGTCCCTGCCGGAACGCACCCCGCAGTAATCGGTCGCATAGGCGAGCTTCTGCGTAGTGAGATTAATTGTGAAAACTCCGCTGTCCTTAATAAGCTCGTGACTGTAACGGTCGGGGCGAATCGAAACATAGGTTTTTTCGGGTGATGAATTAATGATACCCGTCCAGGCGGCGGTCATAGCGTTGGGTTTGTCGATTGTACCGCAACCGACTAAAACAGCAGGCAGCGGCGCAAGCAGTGTTCCTGCTTTCCATTCCGTCTTTGACATTAACGCTCTCCAATCGTTTTTAAATATTCTATTGATGACAATTGCGAAATATTACATTAAAAAGAAAATAGCGAAAAATACTGCGCTCAAAATCAAGGCAATTATGTTAAGCACCAGACCTGCCGCTGCCTGTCCGCTACGGTTGTCCTTTGCGCGTGCAATGAGCGAGAAGATTAAACCGAGCAGTCCGAAGATGACGGTGAAGTAAAGCGGAACGGCAATTATGCCGAGAATCATCGAGATAACCGCCCAGCTCTGACCCGGGTTCTCTACGTCCTGCTCATCTGTATCAAAGCTTTCGAAGCTGTCGAAATCAAAACGTCTCGGGCTTACGGGATAAGACGGAGGATTGATTTGCGGAGCGGCTGTGGGATAATAGGTTTCGCTGACATATTGATTGGACTCCATTTTTCGGCTGTCCTCTTCAATCAAATCTCCCCACGAAAATTCCTCAAAATCCTTGACATCGTCGCTTGCGACCATAACCTCCTGCTGAACGGGTTCTACAACAGGCTCCGGCTGAGAAACAACCTCGTTGAATTCCTGCTCATAATAGTCGTCGAGCGTCAGCTTTGTATCGTTCGGCGCTTCCTCCTGCTGATAGAAGTCGAGAGGCGGCGGTGCAGGGGGCTGAATCGGTGCCGACTGGGCGGACTGTACCGGCTGAACGGTCGGTATATACGGCTCGGTCTGTACAAGTCTTGTCGGGCTTTGATGCTGGGCAGAGTGTGTTTCATACCCGTCAAATTCCGACTCGGTCGGCTGTGACCCGATCGGTGTTCTTGCAGGCGGCGTCATCTGCACAGTTCGTGCGGCGGCAATTTCGGCTATCTTGCTGTTAATAACATTACGGATAATATCCTCAATTTCCTTTTTGTCGGGGACGGTATTTTCGGTGCTGTCCTCTTGAAAGTATCGGTCAAGGTCAAAAACGGAGCTGTCGCTGCCCGCTTCGTCATTGTAATAAGCGTTCAAATCGGAATTTTGTGTTTTGTTTTTCATATCCGCCATAAAGTGCACCTCACTTTATAAGTTTTTACATATATTTATATTATAGAGCAATATGGGTTTTTTGGCAATGTAAAAAACTTCGTATTTTTAAGCTATGCGTTAATCGGAAATGAATATCTGTTTATATGAATAAAACCAATTGATATACATTCGAATTATTATAATATAAAAAATTTGCAGATTAATATTTATAAAGATGTAAACAAATTATGAAATGTGTTGACATTCCCGAAATAAATGCTATACTTAAATAGTAATAAAATTTTCGGGGGGGGTAGAATGCCCCCTTCAATATTGAAAGGAATTTATTGATGAAGAAGCACAACAAACTCATTTCGACTCTTCTTCTGTTTGCGATGGTTTTTTCGCTGTTCAGCGGAATCGTCCCTGTATCGTTTGCAAAAGATGAAATCGAACCCGAAGGTGGTCAGGCTAAAGTGACAATCACCTTCTGGGATAACAACGGTACCGAAGGGAAACAAACCAAGTCGGTAGACAGCGGAAGCGCAGCAAAAACTTTGAACATCAAGGACGGGCAAGGGAAGCTTACCGCCCCCACACAAGACGGCTATTCTTTTGACGGATATTGGGATGACGCAACAGCAGGAACTCAATATTATAAAGCCGATTTGTCCTCTGCCTTCACTGATAATTCTAAAAAATTCTCGGCAGATACCGACTTGTATGCTCATTGGGTTAAGGGTTGCACCGTAACAATCAAAGCCAACTATGAGGGCGGCGCAGACACATCCTTTACCGCAAAGAAAAATGCCGCCATCAAGGATGCCGGCAATATCCCCGAGTCCGCTATGCCCACACGCGAGAATTATACGCTGGTCGGCGTATACAATAAATCGAGCAGCTCTGCCGATGGCGCCAAGCAATACTATAATGGCAAGGGTGTCGCGCAGGATGTAAAGGGTGTAACGTATACCGAGGATACTGCTACTCTTTATGCTGTTTGGAAAGAAAAAGACTCATACTATGTCGATTTCAATGGCAACGGAAATGACGGCGGCAGTATGGAAAAGCAGAAGGTTTACAGAGATGTCGAGACGGCTCTGACCGCCAACGGCTTCACCAAGACCAACTACCATTTCATCGGCTGGAACACCTCCGCCACCGGCGGTACTTCCAACTCGAGCGGCAAGAAATTCTATAGCAATGAGCAGAAGATTAAGAATGCCGTCGATAAGGACAAGACGCTTACACTCTTTGCTCAGTGGGTCGAGGACGACCATTATACCATTAAATATCACGACGGCATAGACGGAGATGAAGGCATTTCCGGAAGCACCGCCGACCAGAAGGCGTATGTCGGCAAGGAAGTAACGCTCACCAAGAACGGTTATTCAAGACTGCATTACTCCTTTGTCGGTTGGAATACCTCCAAGAACCAATCAACCGCTGTCTATCAAGACGAGCAGGCTGTAACGTTTGACAACGCAAAGGACACTACCCTTCACCTCTATGCCGCATGGCAGGAGAACGGCAGCTATACCGTAAAGTTCAACGCCAACGGCGCGAGCAATTCCATGTCCGACCAGAAGATTTACTGCACCGAGGAGACCGCGCTCAAGGATTGCACGCTCACATATTCGGGCAAGTATTTTAAGGAATGGAACACTCAGGCGGACGGCGAGGGCACGGCATATACCGACAAGCAAAAGGTTACCGACCTTGCTGCCAAGGACGGCTCTATTACACTGTATGCCATTTGGAACGATTATCCTGTTCTTACCATTGAAATGGGCAAGGATTGGGACGGCATTGCCGATGTTAATGATATCATTATCACCTCTGTAAAGAACCAGGGCAAATGTGAGGTGACCTTTGACAATACAGTGAAAAATGCGCTTAAAAAGGAAAGCGGAAATATAAAATACACATTCGTAGGTCTTTACGAAGACGCCGAATTTACAACACCGTTTGTTGACAATAAGCTGAATAAAACAGAATTAACCGAAAGCAAAACTGTTTATCCTAAGTGGACTCTCGAGGTTTCATTCTGCGAAAGCGACGAGGGTCAGGGTCAGGAAAGCAAAATGGCTAACCAGGTCTTTATCTACGGCGTAACGCAGGAAATAAGCAAGAATTTGTTTACCGTTAACGGCTATACGTTCCTTAAATGGTCTACCGAGCACAAGGTCAGCGATGACACTAAGATCGGAGTTCAGTTCTTTACCGACGAGCAGGAAATTCTCAACCCGACATTCAACCGTCTGCACGCAAGATGGGGAACGGATTTCGAAATCGTATTTGACAAGAATGCCGCCGATGCAACCGGCGAAATGGCAAATCAGAAATTTGTAACCGAAATTGCACAGAACCTGAATGAGAACGAGTTTGAGCGCGAGTGCTACTACTTCGCCGGCTGGAATACCAAGGCTGACGGCAAGGGTACTTCGTATACCGACGAGGCGGAAATAGACACCAAGACCGCAATAACCAAGCTGTATGCGCAGTGGACACCGTACACCTACAGCATCGTATTCAACGCCAACCTCGCAGGTGCGACGGGCGAAACCGCTTCTCTTACAAACAAGAACTACGATGAGCAGATTAAGCTGACCAAGAACGGATTTGCCGGAACACACGGCGAAACGTTCCTCGGTTGGAATACCAGCCCCGACGGAACCGGCACAAGCTTTGCCGATGAGCTGTATGTCAAGAATCTGACCAAGGTAGACAAGGCAACCGTAAATCTGTATGCACAGTGGCAGCAGGCGGATAAGTATTCCATTTCGGGATATGTATACACCGATAAGTATGTTGCCGGCGGCTCAGGAGATGAAGGTCCCGCAAGAGCGGTTCTGAGCCTCAAGAAGCTGGGCGGACAGGTCGTGTATAGCGGACTTGCCGATGACAAGCCCACCACAACCTACAAGACAGAGACCGCATCGACACACCGTTATTTCGCATATCGCTTTACCAACCTCGAGCCGGGTACCTATCAGCTTACCGCTACCCGAATTCTCGATGACGAGAGCGAAAAGACCGAGACCGAGGAGATTATCGTTGTTGCCGAGAATATGACCAAGGATGTTCTGCTCAACAATGTCAAAATCAACTCAAAGGTTATTCCGACAGCAACTATTCCGACAGTCACCGATAATATTCAGGACATAGCCGAGCAGCGCAAGAATACAAACTACAGCACTGCCTCCTCCTATGAATTGAAGCTGTATGTCGAGAACGTCAATACGGCAGTTCCCGCACAGGCAGAGGACGTCAATAAGACCGAAACATTCGTCGACAACAATATCGGTACCGATTATCAGACACAGTACCTCAACATCTATCTGCAGGAAACCGTAGACGGCGGAGCCGCAGTTCCTGTAACGGATACCGGTACAGTCATCAAGAACACGATAGCGTTCGACTTCTCTAACCTCGCCGCCGGCACGACCGTACACATTGTCCGTGTCCACGAAGGCGGAGATCCGTTTGAGTTCCCCGTCGGAGCATCTAATGCAATCGGCGGAGAGTATATCGAGCTTTATCCCGACGAGAGCAAGATAATAATCTATGCCAAGCTGTACTCGACCTATTCGCTCGTCTACAAGACGGTTGCACCCGCGCCGATAGTCATCCGCACAAACCCGAAGACAGGCGTAGAGCTTGCCGAGGCAACTGAAATTTCCGTCCCGACAGCCGAAATGACTGTTGCTCTTCCCCGCAAGCGCGAAGAGCTCGGAAGATAAGCGGACAGCGCGAAGCATGAGAGCCGAAATTCGAGTATCCTGACGATACACGGAAAACAGCTTGAGAAATGAGTAAAATCAGAGCCGCAGATTTCTGCGGCTCTTGTTTTCTGTCCAAATATTGTTGTATGAAAAACCGCTCCGAAATACTGTTTCGGAGCGGTTTTTATAATAATAGTTTTATGAAAGCTGTACAAGTGCCTTGCGTACCCGTGCGAGCGTTTCTTCCTTGCCGAGCGTGGCGGCAAGCTCTATTCCACCGCCCGGCGTAGCGGGCAGACCGGACAGCGCAACACGAAGTGGCCAGAGCATAAAGCCGTTCTTTACGCCTTCTTTCTCTATCAGCGCAAACAAAGCGGTGTGCAGTGCCTCAAACGAGTAGTCGTTCAGCTCTTCCAAAACGGGGAGCATCATTCCGAGAGCCTGCTTGCCGGTTTCGGCGTCGGTTTTCATCTTTTTGTTGAAATATAAATCGTTGCTGTATTCGGGAAGCTCGTCAATAAAGGTCAGCTTTTCGGGAATGTCGGACAGCACCTCACAGCGGGGTTGAAGCGCACCGCAGATAACCGAGAAGTCTATATCCTCACGCTTGACCGCCTGCTTGATAAACGGCGTTGCCTTTTCAACGAAAACCTCCGGCGCAAGCGCACGAATGTAAACGCTGTTGATATAGCGGAGCTTTTCGCTGTCGAAGATAGCGGGTGACTTGCTTATGCCGTCAACGCCGAACTCCTGCGTAAGCTCCTTGAGCGAGTAGATTTCCTGCTCACCCTTGGGCGCCCAGCCGAGCAGAGCAAGGTAGTTGATTATAGCCTCCGGCAAATATCCCTTTGCAACCAAATCCTGATACGATGCGTCGCCGTTGCGCTTGGACAGCTTGTGCTGGGCGTCCTTCATAACGGGGGCGCAGTGGATATATTCGGGCACCTGCCAGCCGAAAGCCTCGTAAAGAAGCTGATATTTCGGCGATGAGGAGAGATACTCGTTTCCTCTGATAACGTGGGTAATGCCCATTAAATGGTCGTCGATGACGTTGGCGAAATTGTAGGTCGGCATACCGTCCGACTTGATGAGAATTTGGTCCTCAAGCTCGGAGTTGTCAACGGTTATATCGCCGTAAACGAGGTCGTGGAAGGTGGTCGAGCCGTCCTTCGGCATCTTCTGACGGATAACATACGGTTCGCCTGCGGCTATTCTGCGTTCACATTCCTCGGCGGAAAGATTGCGGCAAAAGCCGTCGTAACGGATAACCTCCTCCGTTTCGCTCTCGCTTTTGCACCGAGCCTCGATTTCCTCCTTGGTGCAGAAGCAGTAGTACGCTCCGCCCTTGGCGACAAGCTCCTTGGCGTATTTCAGATAGTTGTCCATACGCTCGCTCTGAACATAAGGACCGTAGTTGCCGCCGACATCGGGGCCTTCGTCCCAGTTAAGTCCGGCGTCCTTTAGGGTTTTGTAAATGACATCGACCGCTCCGTCAACATACCGCTCTTGGTCGGTGTCCTCAATGCGGAGTATAAAACAGCCGTCGTCGCCCTCTTTTTTCGCCATAAGATAGGCATAAAGTGCGGTGCGCAGGTTGCCGACGTGCATATATCCCGTCGGGCTCGGTGCAAATCTTGTTCTGACTTTCATTAGATTTCTCCTTACGGCAAACAATCGCTTCATTGCCGCTGTTTACGGCAAATCGGCGATACTGTATGCTGAAAACTTATTGACAATATGAAACGCTTAGGTCAGGCTCTTTTCAAAAACCTGCGTGCCCGTTGCATTGTCATATTTGCTTTGCTGAAATGCGGTTATTTCTCTATCTTTCCGCCCCAACGGATAGACGGCATAGCCTCGAGAACGCTCCAATCGTAGCGGTTGGGCTTGCTGTCGTTTACCTCGTCCGGCTCCTGCTCCTCGCCGTAAGCCGTTACCATATAATATTCTTCATAGGCATAGCTCAAGCCGACGTCGACAAGACGGTCGATGTTCTGGAGCAGAAGCAGACCGCCGCCGCCCATTGAATGATTGGGGTCACGACGAAGCATATTCTCCTCGACAAAGCAGAACAGGTTAAGCTCGTCGTTAATTCTGATATGGAAGCACGGCTCCTCGGTGACGGGGTAGAACTCGACACGCTTTCTGAAACGGGCAAGCATCTGCTCCATCATATTGCGGACGTTCTCATCATCGGAATGGATTTCCTTTTGATGTCCCTCGGAGAACACGTCAAGGACGGTCTCGCCGTTTCTGCCGTAGCAGATGCCGTAAGCGTTGGTTGTCTTATAGACGTGTTCAAGTGCAGAAGCGGGGTTGTAATGCCACTTGACGTGCCTGCCGACCGCCTTTTCGTTGTAAAGGGTGTGACGGATTTCGGGAAGCGGTCTGCCCTGTATCTTGATTGCTCCGAAATACGGAGTGACCTTGATAAGTCTTTGCAGGTCGGGGAACAAGTCCTCCTGCATTTCGACCATAGTTACGAGGTTTTGTGCAACGTCGATAATCCAACTGTGGTTGACCTTACCCTTGAAGGCGGCGGGTGCAATGTGTACGAAATAGGTATTGTCGTCGCCCTTTAAGCACTCGTATTTTTCAAAAATGAACGGCTGACCGAGCTGTGCCACACGGAGCGTTTCGCCGTCGATAAATTCAAAGGAGTATTCACGACCGTCATCCATAATGAAATGGAAGCTCTTGCCGCCAAGCTCGTAAGAAAACGGAGCCTTGTACTGACTTAAACCGAAAAATCTGTTCCTTGCCATAGATTTGTCTCCTACTATTTTTTATGTTACAATTTTACCTAATTATAATATAATATAGCACAATGCTCGGGCTTAGGCAACACTGCAAAATCTGTTGGCTTTATTATTGATTTATACAGATTGACCTTGTCGGTTAAAAGTAATATAATAAACAAAATCTTTTGTATAATATACTTTGCAGACGAAAGGAACAGATATATGAACGATATTTTCTCAAACAGAATGAACGGACTCAAGCCGTCGGCAATCAGAGAGATTCTCAAAAACTCCACTGACCCCGATATCATTGCTTTTTCGGCGGGAAATCCGTCCAAGCTTTGCTTCCCCGCAAAGGACATCGAGAAATATTTTTCCGAATCTCTCGAGCAGGAATGGGCGCAGGGCTTGCAGTACGGTGTTACCGAAGGGTATATTCCTCTCCGCGATGCACTCAAAAAGCGCACCCACGAGGTTTTCGATGCTTTTGACGCCGATACGGACGAGCTTATCATAACAACCGGCGCACAGCAGGTCTTTGATCTCGCAACCAAGATTCTCTGCAACGAGGGCGATACCATTATCGCCGAGGGTCCTTCCTTTGTCGGTGCGCTTTCCGCTTTCCGCTCCTACGGTGTTACCGTCGAGCAGGTTCCCGTACACGCCGACGGATGGCATATCGACGAGGTAGAAGCGGCGGTCAAGGCGGCGAAAAATCTGCGCTTCGTCTACGTTATCCCCAATTTCCAGAACCCGACCGGACTGACAATGACAGCAGAGGTCAGAAAAGAGCTGTTGTTACTTGCCGAAAAATATAACTTCTACATTATCGAGGACAATGCATACGGTGATTTGAGATACAGCGGTCAGCATCAGCCGACCATAAAGAGTATGGACAAAACGGGACGCGTTCTCTATCTCGGTACTATGAGTAAGATTCTTGCTCCCGGTCTGCGTGTCGGTTATGTTTCCGGCAATGCCGCAATCGTCAACAAAATGGCGCTTGCCAAGCAATTCAATGACGTACATACACCTATGCTCAATCAGATGGTCTGTTATCGTTTCCTTACAGAGTCCGATGTTGCCGCGCATATATCCAAATCATGCGATTTGTACCGCGACAAGCTGAACCTAATGCTCAAAACACTCGATGACAACTGCGACGGTGCGTTCGGCTATACCCGTCCCGAAGGCGGTTTGTTTGTGTGGTGCACTCTGCCCGACAGCATTGCCACGCTTGATTTCTGCAAGGCAACCATTGCAAAAAAGCTTGCCGTAGTACCCGGCAGCACCTTCTATGTTGACACCGACGCGGAATATCATTCGGTAAGAATAAACTTCTCCTGCCCGACAGACGAGCAAATCGTGACCGGCATAAAAATAATGTGCGATACCGCTAAGGAAATGATGAGGTAAAAAACAATGGCAGACAAAAAGAGAGTATTCAGCGGAATACAGCCGACCGGAGGCTTTACACTCGGAAACTATCTCGGAGCCGTCCGCAACTGGGGTGTTCTGCAGGATGAGTATAAATGCCTTTACTGTGTCGTCGACCTTCATTCGCTGACCGTTAGAAATGACCCTGAGGTGCTCAAAAAGCAGATTCGCGAGGCTTATGCCATGCTGCTTGCATCCGGAGTCGACCCGCAGAGGTCAATTGTTTTTGTTCAGAGTCATGTTGCACAGCACGCGGAGCTGTCGTGGCTGCTGTCCTGCTATACGCAGTTCGGTGAGCTGTCGAGAATGACTCAGTTTAAGGATAAGTCGCAAAAGCATCCCGAAAATATCAACGCTGGTCTGTTTACCTATCCCGTGCTTATGGCTGCCGACATTCTGCTTTATGACGCCGACCTCGTACCCATCGGAGCTGACCAGAAGCAGCATCTTGAGCTGACCCGTGATATTGCCATTCGTTTCAACGGCGTTTACGGCGATACATTTGTAATTCCGGAGGGATATTTCCCCAAGGTTGCCGCCCGCGTTATGTCGCTGCAGCAGCCCTCCGACAAGATGAGCAAGTCCGACCCGAACGAAAACGCAAGAATTATGATGAAGGATTCGTCCGAAGCTATCGTCAAAAAATTTAAGCGTGCCGTTACCGATTCGGATAGCAGAATCGTTTTTTCAGACGATAAGCCAGGTATTTCCAATCTTATCTCGATTTATTCCGCCGTTACCGGCAAAACAACTGTCGAGGTTGAAGCCGAGTTCGACGGTAAGGGCTACGGTGCCTTTAAGACTGCCGTAGGTGAGGCGGTTGCCGACATACTTGCTCCTATCCGCACGGAGTATGACAGACTGCTCGCTGACACGGCGTATCTTGACAAATGTATGGCGGACGGTGCTGCTCAGGCAGCCGAAATCGCCGCCGGAACATTGCTCAGAGTACAAAAAAAACTCGGTATCAGATAAATTTTTTTCGGAGCGTATGATTTGTCGAAAAATCGGAATATGCTCCGAAAAATTTTTTCGTGCATGATGGTGCATATTGCGGTTAACTATCAAGATTAGAACAATATCTGGTGTTTCGTAATCCCCTCGA
>DCGT01000048.1 GCA_002315315.1 Faecalibacterium sp. UBA1771 | reverse complement strand
CCAAAAGGTCGATATATTGTCGGCAAGATACGGAGCGCGGAAATTTTCGCGCAGCTCTATACCGAGAACCTGAGCCGCTCCGACAGCTATCGAGGTATAACCGGAGAAGTCAAAATAAAGCTGCAGACCGTAGCCGAGCGCCGTGACAATGAGCGTAAAACCTTTATAGGCAGTTACGTCGGCAAGCACGGTGTTAACAAACATTGCGAGAGAATCGGCAATGACGATTTTGCGAAACGCTCCCTCCAGCATACGGCGCAAACCGAGCGTAACTCGAGAACGGTCGAAGCGCTGTGTTTCACGGTATTGCGGCAGCAGCTCGGCGGCGCGTCCGATAGGACCGGAAACGACCTGCGGGAAAAAGCTTATATAGAGCAGCCAGACAATGATATTGCGTTCCGCCTTGACCTTGCCGCCGTTAATGTCAATGAGTGCTCCGACAAGCTGAAAGGTATAAAAGCTCATACCGAGAGGCAGAATCCAACCCGTCTGCGGTTCATCGGCAAACAGGTTTATTATAAAACCGCTGTATTTGAAAAACAGAAGCAGAGCAATAGGCAAAACAACCGACAGCACGAAAACTGCTTTGCTCCACCTGCCTTTTTTCTCGATGCAAATTGCGGCAAAATATCCGAGCACCGCGGTAACGATGACAAGCACAAGGTATCTCGGCATCGAAAAAGCATAAAAAACATAGGAAGCGGCGAGCAAAAATATCTTTTGCGCCGTGCCTTTAAGCAGCAGGTAGACTATCGCGACCGCCGCAAAAAACAGCATAAAAGCGGGACTGTTAATCTGCATGGTTTAACCTCTGACTGTAAATACATAATATTACATAATAATTATATCACATACGTTGTGTAGTGAAAAGTGCGAATCATTAATAAAAACAAGGTACATCTCAGCGGATGCACCTTGTTTAATGGCGGATAGGGTGGGATTCGAACCCACGGACGGTTGCCCGTCACCTGATTTCGAGTCAGGGCCGTTATGACCACTTCGATACCTATCCAAATATTATTTCAGCACAATATATTATAGCATATTTATTGTTTTCGTCAAGCCTTTTTGCCAAATCTCGCTGTCAGACAAATCCGTTTTTCAGTTGCCCTCCCAAACGAACGGAGAGGGCAATTGAACATAACGGTATTTACGAGGTTTAAAAATAATAATCGGTTCGGATTAAGCAAGTCCGGCATACTGCTCGAGTGACAGACCGCTGTCCATAATGTGACGGGCGAGGGTGGCGTCGCCGATATAGCGGTAGTGCCATGGCTCATACATATATCCCGTAGATTCCTTGCCGTTGGGTGTATAGCGCAGGATAAACCCGTAGTCGGCACAGTTTTCGACAAGCCACGCATATTCCTTGGTATTGGCGAAGCTATCGGACAGACTGTTTATATCGAAGGCAAGACCGCTCTGGTGCTCGGAATGTCCCGCCTTTGCCGAGATGGTGTCGGTGTATTCCTGACCGTATTTGGCAATATATGAATTGTAAAGGTCATATTGATAGCTGTAGCTACGGTATCCTGAGGCTGTCCACAGAATGATTCCGTCATCGTAGGCGTGACCGTACATATTGTTTAGAGCAGCGTTAGCTTTCTCATTTTCACCGCCGAAATCGGACGGCAGAGCATATTCCTTGTTTACGAGCAGTACCGTCACTCCTTCAAGGTCGATATAGTATGCGCCGTCGGCGCCGACATAGGGTACGACGCCCTTTGAAGAGGCTTCCGTTTTTTCGGTCTGCTGATTGTATTTTATTTCGGCGGACTGCTGTTCCGGCTCTTTCGCTTCTTCCTCGTTTTCCTCAGTCGGCTCTTCCGGCTCGGTCAGCGTAGATTCCGGCACATCGGACTCGGTTTTATCAGGCAGTGAAATTTTCTGTGAGCTTATCTTCAAGCTTGCCTGAGAACAGCCGCAAAGCAGTATGCACAGGGCAAAGACGACAATCAATATCTTACGCATTTGTTATTTCCTTTCGTCGATAATGAAATAAAACCTATAATTGCTATTATACAACAACGTATTTCAAATAAAAAGTCGCAAATTTGCAGCAAACAGCCGCATTTTTACGAAATACAAAAAGCTCCCTCTTTTGGGAGCTTTTTGTAAAAGGAGCAAATATATGAAAAGAAAATGTCTTTATCGGAAGTGTTTAATTGTCTCCGGCAAAATGTCCCAGCTCGTATGCGAGCGAGGGGAACGATGACTTAATTACGTCGCTGCGGGTTTCCATACCATTGGCGAGCACCATTCCGTCTTCCCGCCAACCGAGGTAGTCAAGCATTGCTCGGTACTGCATAACAAGCGGCTCAAGCACGCGAACATCCTCGTCTCCGCAGGCGGCAATCAGCATTGCAGACTTTGCGTCATTGCAAAGGCGGGTGTTGACCGAATAAAACCGGTCGATTACCCTTTTGAGCTGAGAGCTCATACCGAAATAATAAAGCGGGGTGACGAATACGACCAGCTCGGCTTCGAGCAGAGCTGGGACTATTTTCGACATATCGTCCTTCTGAACACATTCACCGTCGTTTCCGCAGGCATCACAGGCAAGACAGCCGCCGATATTCAGCTTGGCACAGTCAAAACGCGTGACCTCGTGACCGGCTTCCGCCGCGCCGCCGATAAACTGCTCGGTGAGTACAGCCGTGGTTCCGTTGGCGTGCGGACTGCCGGTTAAAACCAATATTTTCATATCCGTTTACCTTCCGCAGATGCTGTCGATAAAGTTGAATACTCTGTTGATATTCTGACTTGTTTCAAAAAGCACCGAGCTGTGAATAGCATCGGGGATAAGCTCCAAAATCGCTCTGTTGTCGCCGCAGATGTGATTGATGTTCATGGCAAATTCTATGGAATGCTGCATAGGTACAATCTCATCGCGTGTTCCGTGCTGCAGCAAAATGGGAGCGGTGTTTTCGTTGATATAGGTATTGGGGTCGGCAAATCCGGCACGGTCGACCGACCAGTAATCACCGAGGAATCGGCGGAGAATACTGTCGGGCAGGTTCATAAACGGGAACTCGGTATACTCGGCTACCGGCTCGGCAAAGCAGTAGTCATTGTCTACGTCGGGAGTATCACCGTAAAGCGCCGACGTCACAAAGCTGTTCATTTCAAGGAAATAATCGGCAGTCACACAGTTGGTGAGCGAATACCAGCCTACTGCTCCGGCGATGTATGCGGGAACATTGAGGTTGGGGTCGGTCGGGTCATCAAACAGCGTAACACCGTCGAAAACCGCGCTCATGCAGGTAAGATAACCGCCTGCCGACCCGCCCCACGTCACGATTCTTTCGGGGTCTATCATAAGCTTGGCGGCGTTGGCACGCAGAAAACGAATGGCTCGCTTGATATCACGGACCGGATCGGGAAAGGTGACCTCGTCTGTCATTCGGTACTCGACGGAAGCAACGGCATATCCCTTGCGAAGTCCGTTGAGCATAGGCAGCAGCATATCCTCACGACGCTTGGTGCCTCCCGAAAATCCGCCGCCGTGTATCGCAACAATAACGGGGAACGGTCCGTTTTCTCTGCCGGGAACATCGCTCTTTGAGGGAAGCCACAAATCGAACTTTTGTGCCGGTGAAACGGTGCCGTAGGGAACGTCGAAAAATCCTCTCCTGCCATTGGTTTTAACGTCGGGGTGATCCTTTCTCCAACATCTCTTGGACATAAATAAACTACCTCCTGTGCGGACTTATTGCGCCGCGTCTATATGTTTTATGGGAATGGTATTCCGAACTATACATTACATAATTTTGCAGATAATGTATGTCGGTTTTATTCCTCAAACGGGAACACTATTTTATTATCAAAACCGCTGTTCTGCCGAAATTCGGTCAGATATTCCATAAGGATTCTCAAATGACCTATACCTGCCTTTGCAAACGTATCTGAGTCGGCATCTCTCAGCGATTTTACCGCCATATCGTCAAGCTCTAAAATGCGTTCGCGGTATCTGCTATCTACAACGCTGCTGGTTGCGGAGTTGTAGTAGACCCAGCGGCAGATTAGGGCTTCCATCTGAGACATCGCTTCGCCCATTATATCATATCCGATAAAATATGAAACAAAGTCGGACATAATCATAGGAACCTGAATGTATGTTCTTTTCTCAAGTGCGGAAATTTGTTTTATTCGGTAGATGAGGTCAGAACGCGTCGAGTCGGAGCTGTTCTCGAAGGCCTTTGCCGAAAAGCTCTTTATCAGCAATGCAAGGCACTGTATCGCCTCCGTCATACGGCGCGAGACGAATTCAAGGCGCTCCGGCTCAAGCTCGGGACCGACAGCCTCGTTGTAGGTGACAAATGATCCCTTGCCGTTTACTGTCTTGATAACGCCCAGCTCGGACAGGCGCTTTAAGCCCTTGCGCACCGAAATAAGTGAAACGCCGTACCGCTCTGTCAGCTTTTGTTCGGACGGCAGCAGGTCTCCGTTTTTGAAAAATCCGCAGGCAATGCGGATAATCATATCGTCGGAAAACTTGGAATAGTAAAAGTTGTTGTTCTTTTTCATCTTCCAATCGTACTGGCGGCTGCCGATTCCGTCGTAAAACGGTTTGGCGTAACCGTTGAACAAATCTCCGAAAAAACCTATGCTTTCGGTCAGAAGATCATAAAGCTCGTCGTAGCTTTGCGAAACAATAAGACCCAAAATGCGCCGCAGCAACGTAAATTCACCATGAAACTGTGAATTTATGAATTCGTCAAAATCGGAAATGGCTACAACCGCAGTTGTGACGAAGTCGAATTTGTCGCGCACAAGCGACTCGATAAGCTCGTTGCCCGACGTCTTGGCGAGCAGGATATAGAACTCCGAAAGACCGCGACAGCAATCTCTTGCATTTGCGGATTTATAGCGGCGAAGTATCGCATCTGCCTCGGCGACGAAGCTTTTGTCGGCACAGTGAGCGAGAAAAACAACTAAATCGGGCAGACTCAGACGGTCTATTTCACAGAGCTGGTGAATCGACGGGTAACGCCTTGAAAGCCATACATCGTATCTGCCCCGTTCTCTCAGCTCGTCTATGGTCGCAACGGTCGCCGTGCGCCCGCGTTGCATATGCACAAGACCGTCGTCGCTCAGCTTTTGCACCGCGGCGCGGGCGGTGATGCGGGAAACGTCGTACATATCGCAGATATCAAGCAGGGATGGCAGCTTGGACTGTGCGGGATATTCGCCTACGAAAATTTTATCCGAAATTTTATCGTAAATTTGTATATAAAGAGGAAGCGAGTCGTTCAAATCGTTGCTCCTTTGCCGGTTAACCGAATATGAATAATCATATTATACAATATTTGTTTCGGTTTGTCTTGTATTTCACAAAGAATTATAAAACTTTTTACAATACCGTATTATGAGAAGATATTTGCTTGACAGCTTTATACAGTCGGTTTATAATTTTATAGGTCAAAATGAAATAATGTGGCTTTGACTTGAGCAGAAGTCGAAGTTTTTTTGTTTGTTAAGGAGATTATTTGATGAAAAGAACCGACCTTCGCAACATCGCCATTGTAGCCCATGTCGACCACGGCAAGACAACTCTCGTAAACGAAATGCTCAAGCAGAGCAATATTTTCCGTGAGAATCAGGTTGTCGTCGACCGTGTTATGGATTCCAACGACCTTGAGCGTGAGCGTGGAATTACCATTCTCGCCAAGAACACCTCCGTCGTTCACGGCGGTGTAAAAATAAACATAATCGACACTCCGGGACACGCTGATTTCGGCGGTGAGGTCGAGCGCGTACTCAAAATGGTTAATGGCGTTATCCTGCTGGTAGACGCCGCCGAGGGTCCTATGCCGCAGACTCGCTTTGTTCTGCAGCGCGCTCTCGAAATGGGTCATCGCGTCATCATTGTCATAAACAAGATAGACCGCCCCGACGCACGTATCAACGAGGTTATCGACGAGGTTCTTGATTTGTTGATAGCTCTCGATGCTACCGATGAGCAGATTGAGGCTCCCGTCGTGTACTGCTCGGGACGTGACGGCATCGCTTCGCTCGACCAGAACGGACCGTTCTTAAACCTCGAGCCGCTGTTTAAGCAGATTATCGAGACGATTGACCCGCCCGAGGTCGACCTTGAGGGCGACGCTCAGATGCTCGTTTCCGCTATCGACTACAGCGATTACGTCGGTAGAATCTGTATAGGCAAGATAGAGCGGGGCAGTATCGAAAAGAATGTAGAATATACCGTCTGTGATTACCATAATTCTCACGCTGTTTACAAGTCCAAGGTTGCCAACCTCTATACCATCGAGGGACTTAACCGTGTGCCGGTTGACCGCGCCACGGCAGGCGAAATTGTCGCCATTTCCGGAATTACCGACATTACTATCGGCGACACCATCTGCGTTTCCACCAATATCGAGCCGCTTGACTTTGTAAAAATAAGCGAGCCGACCGTCGAGATGACCTTTTCGGTCAACAACGGTCCGTTTGCGGGTCGTGAGGGCAAGTTCGTCACCTCCCGTCATCTGCGTGAGCGCCTTATGCGTGAGCTTTTAAAGGACGTTTCACTTCGCGTCAACGAAACCGATACCACTGAGAGCTTCCGTGTTTCGGGCAGAGGTGAAATGCATCTGTCGATACTCATAGAGAATATGCGCCGTGAGGGCTATGAGTTTATGGTTGGAGCGCCCCGCGTGCTTTACACTGAGATAAACGGTGAGACCTGCGAACCTATCGAACGCTTTGTGTGCGATATTCCGTCCGAGGCAATGGGAGCCGTGATGGAAAAGCTCGGTTCACGCAAGGGCGAGATGGTTTCGATGACCCCGGTCGGTGACCGTATGCGTCTCGAATATCTCATTCCGTCAAGAGGTCTGTTCGGTTACAGAGCCGAGTTCCTCACAGACACGAGAGGTGAGGGAATTATGAGCACCGTCTTTGACAGCTATGCTCCGTTTAAGGGCGAAATCAGTCACCGCAACACCGGTTCTCTCGTTGCGTTTGAAGCGGGAGAAGCCGTGACCTACGGTCTGTTCAACGCTCAGGAGCGTGGTGCGCTGTTCATTACCCCCGGCACTGAGGTTTATGAGGGGATGATAGTCGGTCAGTCGCCCAAGCCCGACGATCTTGTCGTAAACGTGTGTAAGAAAAAGCACGTTACCAATATGCGTGCCGCAGGCTCAGATGAAGCCCTGCGCCTTGTTCCTCCCAAGCAAATGAGTCTTGAGGCCTGCATCGAGTTTATCACCGATGATGAGCTAATCGAGGTAACACCTAAGTCTCTGCGTATGAGAAAAGCCGAGCTGAGCAACGTCACCCGTGCCAAGATTCTGCACGCAAAGAAATAATCATAATAATAAAATCGGAGATGTCACCCTGCAAAGGTCGGCATCTCTTTTTTATTACCTCAGAGGTCACAGTACATTGATTTTTTGCTGTACGACATAAAAAATTATTGCCGTATCCGTACTGCTTCATTTTGCGGCAGTGTCTTTTCAACGACAAAGCCCGCCGACACATCAGTGAAGGCGGACTGATAGGTTTTAAATTTAAAATCCGAATACAAGCTCCAGCATGGAAACAAGATAGAGAATCGAGAAGGTTACACCGACTGTTGCAATGAGGGTGCGCCCCCAACCGCTTTTCCCGGAAGCAATTAATCGGAACGAGCGAACGATGAAAACTATGCCTATGATGCAACCTATCGTCAACAGCGGACTGTAAATCAGCGCGAGCTGTTGGCGGCGCAGCTGTGAGAAGGTTGGGAAGCTCTCAAGAATAATCTCCAAAAGATAGATGAACGGAACTGTGAGAACCCCGGTAATCATTGCCGCAGTAGCGGGTCGGTTGCGCGATTCCTCAATTTCGGGATCAATTTGTTTTTTCGGATTATCCTCTCGGCTTGCTTTGTATGATTTTTCCTCCTGCTTTACAAAGAAACCGAAAAGTGCGGTCTGCAAGGCTGCAAATATGCTCTTTTTGTTTGCGTGGGAGTTTTTGCCACGGCTCGATTGCTCATGTGTGTCACTGCTGTGCGGAGCGTCGACGGTGTATTCCGTTTTTTTCTCGCTCTGCCGTGGCGGGTTAGGGTTTTTAAAATTGAAATCGCTTCCGCTGTAACCATATACGGGAGTCTGCGAATTCATACCCTGTCGGCTCTCGTTAATGGGATCCTTTATATATTCCGAACCGGCGTCAAAACCGTATCCTCCGCTATATCTGCCGAAAGCGGGTGCATATTCTTCCGCTGTTGGTGTGGTATATGACGGGTCGTTCTGCATTGGCTGACGGTTTGACAAAATCTCATAGTCGCTTTCGTCAAACGGATTTGCCACCGGCTGACGGAACGACGGTGCAGCATCGGGTGCTTGGACAGATGAGAATTGAACCGTGTTCTGTATCGGAATACCGCCGAGCTGCATCGTATTTTGCGGCTGAACGGCATTTATCTGCATTGTGTTCTGCATTGGAATACCATTAAGCTGCATTGTATTTTGCGGCTGAATCGCGTTAATCTGAGCGGTATTCTGCATTGCAGCAGGGCTTATCTGAGTAGTTGAAAATGACTGCGGTGTGACCGAAACCGGTTCTGATGTCGTACCGCCTGCATAGTCATAACTGTCGGAGTCGTCAAACGGGTTGCGTATCGGCTGACGGCGTGTTTGCTGATTATCCGCCTGTACTGCACCGAACTGTACCGTGCTTTGGCGTACTGCGTTAAACTGCGTAGTGCTCTGCGGTTTAGCATTGTCGGCGTCGTAGTCATCTCGGTAGCGGTTAAGATATTCCTGTTCGTCATAGTACGGGTCTTGGTCTTTGATGTAATGATATTCGTACCCGCTGACCTCGGCAAACGAGGGAACATATTGCTCCTGCTTTTTAGGTACGGCGGTCGACGTCTTACGCGCCCTCGGGACATCGAGACTTTGACCGTCGATAGAGTCGGCGGCGTTTAGCAATGCAACAAAGCGCGGGTCTCCAACTCGTCTTGCCTTAACATGAATATCGTTCTCATCGGCAACGCGTGAAATTTTGTTGGCAACCGCGAGCAGATTTTTGAATTCGTTTGTTTTAGGCTCTGCCTGTTTTTTTGCCGTCGACTTGGTGGCAGTAATATTGGCGGGCTTTATGTCGGGCATCGGCAGATTGGAAAAATCAAGCTTACTGTGACCCGTCAGTACAATAGAGGTGTCAACCGGTGCTTCATTATTATATGAAGTATATTTATTTTCAAACGCGTTGTTGACTGCGGATTTGAGAGAGGCGTAGGTCTCCTTTTCGGTGCTCTTTCGCACGGTTGAAACGGCGCTTGCCTTGGATGCCGCGCGTAGCTTGTCGGTGTTGGCACGGAACTCTCCGAGGGCAATGTCGATTGCCGTCGTGTTGCTCATCTTGTCCGCTCTTACCGGTCTTTGCGTGCGCTCAGGCTCATAATAGTTCTCATCGCGCAGAGATGGCGACGAGGTCTGCCAATCAAACGCTTTTTTGGTACCGGCGGCAGGCTGAGACTGACGTGCCGACTGTACTTGGCGCGCCGGCTGTGTCTGTGAAGCAGTCTCTCTGACTGTTCGGTCTGATACGGGTGTAATCTCGCGTGTGCGTTGCTTGGACGGTATGGTAAACTCCGCCGTATGCGCGACGGATGACTGCTGACGGTACGCGGGAGTACGCTCGGATGAAGTGTTAATTGTCTGATTTTGCTGTATCGGTGTGTAGTCCGCAGAAGTATTGCGGACGGAATTTCTGCGTTCGACATCCTCAAAAATTTCCTGAACGGTACGTCGTGTTTCGTCGCGGCTTACCGTGTGCCAAACAGGCTCGAGGACGGACTTGCGGGAAGATGAAACGGGCACAAATGCCTGTGTCTGACTGAGTGCGCGGAATGACTGAGTCTGACCAACCGGCTTTGCTACCGGCTTGGAGGGACGGATAATCTCATCGCTCAGCGTATCAGTTATCCCTCTGCTACGGTTGTCGGAGACGTAACTCTGCGTTTGCTGCCGCACCTGCTGTGTCTGCGGCTGAGAGACCGGCTTGACAGGCTCGTAAAACGACGAGGGAAGCGGCTCTACGACTGTAGCGGAAGGCATAACAAAGCCGTCACCGCGTGAGGAGTCTGCCGACGCATTATATGAGCTTCTCGGGATTATATAATCATCGGATATGTTGCTTGAACCGCCGGAAACACCGTCGAAATAACGGTCAAGCTCGCGAACGGAGGTTTTGCCGCTTCCGTATGCGGACGATGAAGATGCAAACGAAGGAGCGGAGGGAGTGATTGGCATAACCACCTGCGGCTCCGGCTCAGAGCTGTCAAAGCGAAAAGAGCGCAGAGAATTAGCACCCGAACCCAACGCACCCTGCGTTTTGGGGTCGGGCTGAAAACGAAATCCGCAAAGCGGACAGTATACCGTTGATGCGAAGACGGTTTTTCCGCATACCGGGCAAGACTTTGTTTCCATAGACCGCGTCCTGTAGCTCTATCTGAATTTGCCCGAGGTCGGGCAGAAAAGTATATCTGTATTATTATCGGCTTTTATATGTATATTGTCAAGCGTAAAGCAGTAGGACAGACCGATACTCCTTCAGCTTTCGGCGTCAAGCTTTGCTCCGCACTTGGGGCAGAAGCGGTCATCGGGTCTTGCGTGTGTTCCGCAGTTTATGCAGATTTTTTCAAGTGCCATCGGTGAACCGCATACGCGGCAATACATATCCTTTCCGGTCATAACGGCACCGCAGGAGGGACAACGCACACCCGATTCGGCGTCGGCATTGGAATTCCAGACGGTATCCACCATACCGTCATCGGGATATATGTCCGGCTCCGGCTCGGAGGGCGAATTGCTCACGATGCCCTCTCCGGCGTTGAGTGTACGCTCGATTTCGCGTGCAACATCACTGCCGGAAGCTGTGGTAAGAGTGTAATCGACGCCGTCAAAAACTATTCCGAGCGTATTGTTGGTACCGCAGATAAGGAAATAGTGTGTATTTGAAGCCTTCTTTTTGCCGCTGACGCCGCTTTTGAGCATTACCTCGGTATCGACTATTACGGAGCCCGTTGCGGTTTCGTCGAGCAACGTTTCGAGTCTGAAGCCGTTGCCGCTTTGTTCTATGAGCCCCTCCTCAAAAAGTCTGCCGATGAGACGGTCGACGCGGTCGGAGCGGATTTCGGGCAGTGACATTCTGCGACCTATGCGCGTAAACAAGCCGTTGTTCCACGGCATAGACGATGTCAGCAGATCATCGGGATACATTACCTCCGATGAGCTTATTCCGGCGAGCGACAACAGCTCGTTTCTGCGGAAAAAATCAAATACCGCGAGCAGTGCCGCAAAGCACTCGGGGTCGAGCTTTACAACGATATCGGTGATTTTGGTTGTGGAGAATGGGAAATAGTCATTGAGCAAAGCATAATCAAACTCGCCGTAATCGGAAACGACCATTTCGCCGTTTTCAAAATCAACCCGAATAACATCGTTATCCGCCTTGTATTTGCTCATACGGAAAGAGCCTATGTTGTTGGCAACAAGGATATCGGCACGATTCTGTGCGCCCTCCAATACTCTCAGGTATCTTGCCGCTTCGTCGGAATAGCTGTCATTGACGATTATTCCTTTTTCGGTAAGAGATGAATACTCATTGCCCAGCGTAGTACCGTCTACCGATGCAAATGGGCTGATATCGGTAGGAGCATTAAAAGCCATTGAAAGAAAGGAAAGCTCGTTTTTGGTAAGTCGTATCACTTGTGATCCCTCCGGCTGTAAACTGTTTATTTGGCTTTTCGTTTAACATTTCGTGTGCTATAATATTTTATCCGAGCGTTTTCGCTCATTAATTGCAGTTTAAGATATTTAAGCTATTATTAATATTAATATAACACATAAACTGTTGGTAATTCAATATTTATTCACACAAGATTGAGAAACGATACTATGAAAAAGAAGAATGTTTTTATTTCTTATCTGATTTTGTTTGTTTTTGCCGCTTCGCTTATTTTTTTCGGAAGTCGGTACGCAATGAGAGGGTCAAAGGTGCTGACCGGCGAGGCAGATTCGTTTGCGGCGCGCTACATTGTACGAGTGGATTTGGTAATCGGCACCGATGTCGATACCGCATCCTTTTCGGACGGTACGACTATGACACTGACCGAAAATCGTTTTTCTGGTACGGTGGTGTTCGGTGAACGGCACGGCGAGTCTATTGTCGCCGCACAGAGCTATAACAATCTGACCTCGGGTGATACGACACCGGTGTCTGAAGGAATGTATGTTTTTGTCTATGAAACGCAGGACGGAGAATACGTTGTCGGCGGAATAATACGACTTGCGGCAGTGGCACTGCTTGCGCTTGCATTCGTGATTTTGCTGATGCTTTTCGGCAGAGGAAAAGGTGTTGCGACACTTGTCTCACTTGCGCTGTCGGTATCGGCAATTTTCCTTGTATTTGTGCCTGCCATTCTGTCGGGACACAATATATATCTATGGACGATTATGATATGTATATATACTATTATAATCAATCCGCTTTTTGTAGGAGGATTTAACACCAAAAGCTATGCTTCTCAGCTTGGGTGTATCGGCGGTGTTGCGATTGCAGGAGTGCTAACGGTGATAATGACAGATATTTTGTACATTACCGGAATAGTCGACGACGACTCGCTGTTTCTTTCGTCAATGACCGACCCCGTTATCAATATGCAGGCTATTGTTTTTTCGATGGTGCTTATCGGTGCGCTCGGCTCGGCAATAGATGTTTCTATGTCTATCGCCACATCGGTTTGGGAAATGAAAAATACCGCTGTCGATACCGGATTTGCGGCACTGTTTCGCTCCGGTATAAATATAGGCAGAGATATACTCGGCGCTCAGACGGGAACGCTCGTGCTTGCATACATCGGTTCGTCTTTGTCGGTTGTGCTTTTGCTTGTTGCTTATCAAAGCTCGGTGCTTGAGCTGCTCAATCTCGAAATGATAGTCATAGAGCTGCTGCAGACCTTTGTCGGCGGTTTTACGATATTGTTTACAATACCCGCAACAGCGCTTTTCGGAGCATTTATGTTCTCACATAGTAAGAATGAAACGTTTACGGATTCAAATAAGCGCAAGCAGCCCGAAAGCGAAAAGCCCGAGCTAAATGACTCCATACCCATATATAAAATGTAATAGACGCGAAATACAAATGACGGCTGTTGATGATTAATAAAGGATATAAAAAGACTCGTAAAGCCCGATTTTGCACCGTTTTAAAAGTTTTTTGAAAATTTTTAAATTTTTTTCGAAAACCTATTGACAATTGGGATAGCGCGAGT
>DCGT01000038.1:1093-7090 GCA_002315315.1 Faecalibacterium sp. UBA1771 | reverse complement strand
TCGAGGGGATTACGAAACACCAGATGTTGTTATAATCTTGATAGTTAACCACAATATGCACCATCATGCACGAAAAAATTTTTCGGAGCATATTCCGATTTTTCGACAAATCATACGCTCCGAAAAAAATTTTACTGAATTTAAGTCAAAGAGTAAATCAGCCGATCATTTCCCGGTAAATTTCTTTTACGCTTTTAAAAACAAGTGTAGGTTTTCGTCTGCTTGCAGCGATATCATCGAGTGTAACCTCGCCGGAGAGCACGCAAACCGAAGTCACACCCGCGTTTAATCCCGCCTCGATATCGGTGTAAATTCTGTCACCGAAAACCACCGTTTGTTCGACAGTTGCTCCGTAGCGTTCCATAGCGGCGTAAATCATCGTCGGCTCGGGCTTACCGATAAAAACAGGTTCCCTGCCGGTGGCATTTTTGAGCATCATACAAAAAGACCCGCAGTCGGGAACATATCCGAAGCTTACAGGACAGCGCAGGTCACAGTTTGTTGCGTAATACGGAATATCCCTTTTGAGCAAAATGCAGGCATTCTCAAGCTTTTTAAAGGTCAGCTCATTATCAAATCCGATAAGCACCAGCCCGACATCATCCTCGACATCTTCTGTGACATTTACACCACCCTCGCTCAACTCATCTATCAGTGCTTTTGTCCCCATACAAAACACCTTGACGCCGCTGTATTTTTCATTAAGCATCATAACGGTTGCCTGTGCCGATGTAAAAAAATTTCTCTTTTCGGTTTCGATTCCCATTCGTGACAGCTTTTGAATATAGGTATCGACCGACTTTGAAGAATTATTGGTGACAAAGACGTATTCTCCGCTCCGCTCGGAAATGAGCGACAGCAGGTCGGAAGTTCCGTCAAAAAGGTCGTTGTCGAGATATATTGTGCCGTCCATATCGAAAAGAAACAGCTTTTTGTCATTAAGGCAGTCGGCATTACAGCCGAAGTAATCTTTCATAGCAAAACCCCAATATAAATTATATTACTTAAAACACGCCGCCCCGAATCCTGCTCGGAACGGCGTGAGAATTATTCAGGCAAGGAATCCCTCGATTATCTTGGCTTCTGCTTCCTGCTCGGTAAGACCGAGGGTACGAAGCTTCATAATCTGTTCTCCTGCAATTTTGCCGATAGCTGCCTCGTGGATAAGTGCGGCGTCGGCGCAATGAGCATTTAGCTCGGGCGCGGCATCGACCCTGGCGTTGCCGACAATAATCGCATCGCACTCGGTGTGTCCTGTGCAGGGCGCATTGCCGGTAACGACGGAACGGTACGCCTGAACGGAGTTGTCACGGGCAACGGAGCGGGAAATAAGGTCAACACCCGAGCCCTCTCCGTTCATTTCTACGCTGAAATCGGTCTTTGCGGTCTGCTCAAGCTCCGTGAGAATTCGCTCACGAATAAGGAGCTTGGCACGGGCTTTCAGCTCGGCACGGGTAGTGCGCGTTGTGCGATCGACTCCGCCGATTTGAGCGGTATCCATTTCGAGCACCGAATCCTCGTCGAGAAAAACCTCGGTAACGGGGTCGATGGAGCGTATACCGTCACCGTGACCCGTTCCTATGTGCTTTTCTATATACTTAACCTTTGCTCCTTTGGCAAGGAAAAATCTGTGAATGCCGTTGTGGCGTGCAGGCTCACCCGTTTCGGTATGAACGCCGCATCCGGCAACGATAACAACATCGGCATCCTCGCCCACATAAAAATCATTATAGGTCAAATCATCAATATTCCCGTGTGTAACGCAGGCGGGAATGGAAACGCTTTCTCCCTTGGTTCCGGGCAAAACGGTAATTTTTAAACCCGGCTTATCCTCAAGGTTGTCTATCTTGATATGCTCGGTCGATTTGCGGTCGGCGCAGGCACCGTCCTCGCGGATATTAAAAGCGCCGGACAGCTCTCCGCCGTCATAATCGGCAATCTGCTTCAGCAGCATTTTCGTGGTTTCGTTCATGACAGCAGCTCCTCCTGCTTTGAGCATACTCCGTAATAGTCTCCGCCCGACATAAGACGTTCCATCATTGTATCCGAATCACCCGAAGCACTTACCGTGCCGCCGGCGATAACGGCGATTTCATCGGCTATGCGTAGAATCCTCTCCTGATGCGATATGATAAGCAGTGTTCCGCTTATATCCTCCCGCATTTTCTTAAAAGCATCGATAAGATTGGAAAAGCTCCAAAGATCAATGCCGGCTTCCGGCTCATCGAAAACCGACAGCTTGGTATTGCGCGCAATTACCGAAGCGATTTCTATACGCTTGATTTCTCCGCCCGACAACGTCGCATTAACCTCACGGTTTACATACTCGCGTGCACAAAGTCCGACGCGGGCAAGGATATCGCAAATTGCGCTGTATTCGATTTTACCGCCTGCCGCAAGTTCGAGAAGCTGACGAACGGTCAGTCCCTTAAATCGAACAGGCTGTTGAAACGCATAGCTGATGCCCATATTGGCACGCTCGGTGACGTCTGCACCGGTAATATCGGTGCCGTCAAGAATAATTCTGCCGGACGTGGGCTGAACAAGTCCCGCGATAATTTTGGCAAGCGTCGTTTTGCCGCCGCCGTTGGGACCGGTTATGACAACCAGCTTGTTGTCGGGAACGGTGAGGCTTACATCGTTAAGAACGCTGACGCCCTCCGGCGTTTCCCAAGCTATATGTTCAAGTTGAAGCATAAGTTTTATCCTTTCTCAACGTATCGCCCGCTCGAGCGGTACAGTAAATTATTATTTCAAAAACACTCAGGATAATGCAAAAACGCATATCCCGTCAATTATTATGTTATCACCGATAAGATTAATTTGCAATAACGGACAAAAGCCGCCGTCCGACGGGACAGCGGCTTATTCAGCGGTTAAGAATCCCCTTGATGACACCTGCGAATGGGGAAATCGAGTGTTTACCGAATGACGGAAAACGGGGAAAGATTCACGGGCTTTTTTATAACGGTTCGGATAATTAAAAATCATATCAATCGAACACTTAATCCTCGGAGAAATCTTACCGTTCGCGGCAAGGCGGGAAAACATAGCAGTCATGTTTATGTTTTTCGACAAAAACCGTATTTAAAAAACATTCCCGACTATGCTCTTGAATTTGGGCAGCATACCCTGCTTATCGTCGGGCAGATGGACATAATTCTGACACATATCATATCCGGGTACGGTATTGCCCTCGATAAGCACGGGGCCGTCCGGCGTTACGGCAACATCCCAGCCGATATAGTTTATGCCCTCGACCACCTCGGCGGCTTTTTTGGCAAGCTCGACCGATTCGTCAAAATACGGAATCTTAAACCCGACAAATTCGGTACCGGTGACGGGATGAGAGAAATAATAGTCGCCGGTTTTATCGCAATATGCCGGAGCGGTAATGACACCGTCGTGAATCGGGCAGTACATTCCGCCGCTCGAAATATTATCGACCGACTTGTCGCTGCTGCTCATGCGCACGAGTGAGTACATAAAATGAACCTTGCCATCCGCACGCAGTGTGCAAATTCTAATTGAATTAATCGAGCTGGGCGACAGCCTGTTCATATCGGGGTGCTGAATAATTGCCTGCTCGGCAAGTGAAAAACCGTCTTTTTTCAGCTCGGAATACAACTGCTCCGGCTCCGTGCCGCCGATGTCAACGCGCTTTACTCCCAGACCGCCGTAGCCGTCGGGTGCTTTTACGAAAATATATTCCCTGTCACTGACAAAATCGGCAAAGGCTTCGGCGTCAATGCTGTCAAGGTCGCGGAACTCGCGCCCTATATAATCACGGAAAACGGTATTGAAAACTATTTTATCGCGGAATATCTCCCTGCCGTGCTCGCCGACATTGAGCTTTTCGACCAGGCGATAATTGTCGCTCATCGTCATAAAGGTAGCGCGATTGGCAGCGCTCTGCACGGCAAAGCCGAAGGTGAGATAATCAAGGTAGCCGGTTTTGTATTTTATATAGCAGTAGCACATATCTGCCAAAACCCGCACGGTAGGCTTGCCGTAGCGCTTTTCCGACGCTTTGGCGTACATATACATACGCTTTAAGCTCATCGTCTTTATTCTGTTGATCGCCGTACTTAAACGAGACATAATTACTCCGTGTTAATACTTGTTTCTATGAACGCACGGTGCGCCTGCCGCCGAAAAATCCGCTACCGAATATTCTCTCGAAATCGGGCTTAATTCCACGCCTGCTGTCACCGAGATGAAAATAGTTCTGGCTTACGTCGTAGCCGGGAACGGTATTGCCCTCAATCAAAACGGGGCCGTCCGGCGTTATGGCAATATCCCAACCGACATAGTTTATTCCGTCGACAATAACAGCCGCATTTCTTATCAGCTCCAACGCCTCATTGTAAAAAGGAATTCTGAAACCGACCAGCTCCGTGCCGGATACCGGGTGTGTAAAGTAGTATCTGCCGGTACGGCTGCAATATGCGGGAGCGGAAATCGCTCCGTCCTTTATCGGCGAATACATACCGCCGCTCGTTATGTTGTCGACGCTTGACCCGTCACTGCTCATTCTGATTAAGGAATACAGAAAATGAATTTCACCGTCCTTACGCACGGTGCATATTCTGAGCGAATTGACCGAGCCGGGCGACAGCTCACTCAAAGCCGAATGCTGGGGTATGAGATGCTCGACAAGCGTGAATCCACCCGCCTTCAGCTCGATATAAAGTGCTTCGGGGTCACACTCGGCAAGCTCAATGCGCTTTACTCCGAGACCGCCGTAGCCGTTCGGATTTTTTGCGAATATATATTTTTCGCCTTGTATAAATTCGGCAAAATCAACCGAATTTATCTCGTTCAAATTGCGGTAGTCTCTGCCGAGATACCGATTAAAAAGACCGTTGAATTTGATTTTGTTTCGGAAGATCTCACGACCGTTTTCGTCGTTATTGAGTCGGTCGACGATACGGTAGTTGTCGGTCATGGTAACAAATGTCGCTCTGTTTTCCGCATTCTGAGCGGCAAAGCCGAAGGTGAGATAATCGAGATAGCCGGTTTTGTATTTGATGCCGCAGCCGCACATATCAAACAGCACCCTTATCACGCCTTTTCCGTAACGCTTATGAGCAGCCTCGGCACACATAAGCAATCTTTTCAGGCTGATATTTCGTATTCTGAACAGAATAGGTTTAAGCAGTGACATATTTGATTTTTTACCTCAGTTAATATACGGCAATACCGCAGTGATTAATTGCGGTATTGCCTTGAAGTCAATATTGAATTATCAGAACTCGATAACCTTTTCGATGTAGCTGCGAAGCTCGCTGACGGGGATTCTCTGCTGCTCCATGGTATCACGGTCACGAACGGTAACACAGCCGTCTTCGAGAGTATCGAAATCGATGGTAATACAGACCGGCGTACCGATTTCGTCCTGACGGCGATAACGCTTGCCGATAGAACCGGACTCATCATAGTCAATCATAAAATACTTTGACAGCTCGTTGCGGATTTCACCCGCCTTGTCGGACAGCTTTTTGGACAGCGGAAGCACGCACGCCTTGAACGGTGCAAGAGCGGGGTGCAGGTGCATAACTACGCGGGTATCGTTCTCGCCGACCTGCTCCTCGTCGTAAGCCTCGCACAGGAATGCAAGGGCAACGCGGTCACAGCCGAGAGACGGCTCAATGACATAGGGGATATAGCGCTCATTGGCTTCCTGGTCGAAATAGGACAAATCCTTGCCGGAAGCCTCGGAATGACGACCGAGGTCATAATCGGTACGATCGGCAATACCCCACAGCTCGCCGAAATCGGTGAACGGGAAGGCGTATTCGATATCGGTGGTAGCGCGGGAATAGAAGGCAAGCTCTGCCGGCTCGTGGTCGCGCATACGCAGATGCTCTTCCTTGATTCCGAGCGCGAGAAGCCACTTCATGCAGTAATCCTTCCAATATGCAAACCATTCGAGGTCGGTGCCCGGCTTGCAGAAGAACTCGCACTCCATCTGCTCGAACTCGCGGGTACGGAAGG
>DCGT01000038.1:0-1062 GCA_002315315.1 Faecalibacterium sp. UBA1771 | reverse complement strand
GAAGTTGCCCGGAGTGATTTCGTTACGGAATGCCTTACCTACCTGGCAGACACCAAACGGAAGCTTTCTGCGGGTGGTGCGCTGAATGTTGGCAAAGTTGACAAATATGCCCTGAGCGGTTTCGGGACGCAGATAGCAGATAGAAGAGCTGTCCTCGGTAACGCCGATAGCTGTCTTGAACATAAGGTTGAACTTGCGAATAGGCGTAAAGCTGTGCTTGCCGCAGATGGGGCAGAGTATGTCCTCGTTTTCCTCTATGAACTTGTCCATTTCGTCAAAGCTCATAGCGTCTACGTTTGCTTCGGGATGGAACTCTCCGATGAGCTTATCGGCACGGTGACGAGCCTTGCACGACTTGCAGTCGAGCAGAGGATCGGAAAAGCTGGAAACATGACCGGTGGTGACCCATGTCTGGGGGTTCATAATAATGGCGGCATCAAGACCCACGTTATAGGGGCTTTCCTGCACAAACTTTTTCAGCCATGCCTTTTTGACATTGTTTTTGAACTCGACTCCGAGAGGACCGTAGTCCCAGGAATTGGCGAGACCGCCGTAGATTTCGCTGCCTGCATAAACAAAGCCTCTGTTCTTGCACAGGGCAACGATTTTATCCATCGTTTTTTCGGAAATATTCATAGCCGTTCTCCCATATAAATTTTCAAATGATAAAATATATTTTAACCTATTTTTTTCAAAAAGTACATAATAAAACGAAATTGATTTTATATAAATGCAAAAAGTCGGAAAAATAATGATATAAAATACCCGTTTATGAATGTTCCGCCTTGCTTTTGTAACACCAATATGATACAATTTATAATTGTAAGCTGACATAATCACGACGCGCCTGCTTTGGGCAGAGCGCCGAAGCGCCGCCTGCGGCGGGTGAAGCGAGGCAGCGATGGCACAGCGGTCGAAATTTGTGCCGAAAGGCTGACAAATTTCGGGCACCGCAAGAGGCGGCGAAGCCGAGGATGCCGCAGATTGATAACCTGCGGGGTTATAAAATCAATCATATTTTTTGTCGGGGTGTAGCGCAGTTGGTAGCGCGCCTGCTTTGGG
>DCGT01000045.1:43290-66432 GCA_002315315.1 Faecalibacterium sp. UBA1771 | reverse complement strand
GAAAAACAGCATACTTTTCCACAACTTCGGCTATTTTCAGCGGAGGTTGTGGTTGTTGTACTCAATTTTCAGGAAAGTTTTCCACAGATATGCGAAATGGCGGTAGCATCCACTGATTGGAGCTACCGCCATTTCATTTAGGGACTTTTTTTACAGTCCCTTTTATTTTATAATATACGTTGCTAAAACCTGAATTCCTGAATATTAACGAAAAATCCACGGACAGAGAACATATTTTCCTGTCCGTGGATTTATTTTTGCAAAAAATTCCATCTACAAAGGAAAGATAAATCAGCAGATTCCAAATCTTTCCATATTGTATTTATCTACTGCTCTGATAACAGATTCCGAAACACCTCTGTTGCAAGTTCCTCCGAGTATACACGGAATAAAATACTTCATTCCGTTTTTCTCGCAAACCTTTTTGACCTGATTGTATGAAATCTCGTCGCTCCAGTTTTCAATATCGACTACGGTATTGTCAACCTCACCCATAAAAGTAATCTTTTCTCCAAATTTGTCAATCAACTCTTTGACATTGTTTGTACTTGCCGGACCCTGCCATACATCAATTCCCATTTCTATCATACCGGGAACCAGATTGGCAGCATAAGAATCGCTGTGGTGAACAATAAGCTCGACTCCGTGAGCTTTGTAGTAGCCGTAAATCTGCTTGAAAGCAGGAACGATAAATTCATCGAACATTGCAGGAGACATAAATGATTTTGTCAGACTGCCCCAATCGTCGTGGTGAAGAATTGCATCCGGCTTAACATATTTGCAAATCTGTTCGGCGTACTTCAGCTCAAACTCGGTGATATAGTCAATCAGCTCATGCATTTCGTCGGGATATTCGCAGAAAGCAGCGAGTGCTTCAACCATGCTCATAAGATGATGACACTGTTCAAAAACACCGGGAGCGACCATAACGGTGGCAAAATACTCGTTTCTGTCAATGGCGGCGGCTTCGGCGGCAGCCTCTGCCCAATCTTCCTCGGTATAATTCAAAGCGGGAGCCTTTACATAGTCACGCCAATGCTCAATATCCTTAAGAACGATATGCTCCGCATCGTGCACCGGGAATTGACCGGGAGCGTCGATAGGAAACTGATTTGTTACGCCCCAACCGTTTACGACATTGGGGCCGCCCGGTACAGGTCTAGGAAACTCCGTGTTGTATGGCGAATTACGAATCATCGCAAGCGCTTCGTGACCATTTACAAAACGGTCGGGATTACCGCCGCGAATTGTTTCAATCATATTTTGTCTTTTGGTAAGCATAAATACTCTCCTTATTATTCTTATTTATGTTCGTGCTCACATCCACAGTCATCACCGTGACGGGTATTATCCGAAACAATTAATCCGCCAACGGTATCCTGAATATATTTTCTCAAAACATTCTCTTCAACAGCAAAAACAATCACGGCACAATCTCCACTATATGATGACGGTGGCAGAATACGCGCAATGGCTTCATCATCGGTTACCGAAATCTGATAACCTCTGCCTTCTTCCGATACTATCGCCTTGATATGTCCGATAATTCCGCCTGCTTCTACAATTCGAGAAGCAAGCTGTTTCATAGCGCAGCTTATGCGCTCCTTTGCATCTTCTATATTGCTTGCGGGAATATAACCCTCAAGTGTACAGATGAGCGCACCCTCGTGATCGGAAATGCTTATTCCTCTGCATTTTTCACAGCAGCAATTATCATCGTGGCTGTGGTGATGATGCTCGTGCTCAGTCATTAGTCTTTCCTCCCGAGGATACTGTTAAAAATACCGACATCAAGCTC
Source organism: Faecalibacterium sp. UBA1771 (assembly GCA_002315315.1). Classification (GTDB taxonomy): domain Bacteria; phylum Bacillota; class Clostridia; order Oscillospirales; family Ruminococcaceae; genus UBA1771. Next base: position 64,634 of record DCGT01000045.1, on the reverse strand, counting down.
GCTGTTCATACTTACGTTAAACAGCTTAACGCTCGGTTTGCAGAATTCCGCTGCGCTTGCACATACAAAATCAAGAGTATCACTGTCAATAAGGTCGATTTTATTGATTAATACGGTATCGGCATCGTTAAGCTGAAGCGGAAGCAAATGCCCCATTGGCTTTAATAACCGCTGCCAACGTTTACCGTCGACAAGACAGCATATACGGGCGTTTATTCCGAGAGCATCGGTTAAGTTCTCCTTAACATTCTGCGGGAAAGCCATTCCGGTAGCTTCCATAATTATCCATTCGGGGTTGATTTCACGCTCAATAGCCTTAACCGTCAGCGACAGCTCTCCTGCCATTGTACAGCAAACGCATCCCGCAAACATTCCCTGCACATTATATCCGGTGCCGGAAAGGACGCGGTCATCAATACCGACTTTACCAATTTCATTTTCCAAAATAACAGTTTTCTCTATTCCGAGCTTATTGCGCATATATGCGGTAAGCTGAAGAAGAAGGCTTGTCTTACCCGAGCCGAGGAAGCCGCCGATAATCAGGAAGTTCATTCGGTATATCCGTAAACCTTTCTTCCGTACCAATGTACTTCGTCGCGCATAATATTATATGCACGTTTCACTCCGGGGTCGCCTGGCAATCCGATAGGGAAGCCGGCAAAAGCATATCCGCCGCCGACAGAGCATTCGTCAATCGTATCTCTAATGTCCTGACGGAATTCTTCTTCGTCGAAATCGGGATAATTTCCGGGAATATGCTGACCCCAACCCCAATGTCCGACAAAGGACATTCTGCCTTTAAACTGTTCCTGACATTTCCTAATATCGTTGCTTTCTTGGAAAGGCTCTGTTACACGCACACCGAACTGATACATATATTCAAGGAACGGGGTAGTGTTACCGCAATTATGGAACAAAACAGGTACTCCCGCCTCTCTCGCCGGCTCGGAAAGCCTCATATATATAGGCAAGAAAACCTCTTCATAAATTTCAGGTGAAAAGAAAGGAGCTGTCTTGGCACAGGTATCATCCAACATACGCCAAAAATCGGGCCTAATTACTTCAAAAGCCTTTTTATAATGAGGCATAATGTGGTCAACCATAGCATTGAGCATCGCACTAACCTCATCGGGATCCTCCATAAGGGCAATAAGTCCCCCCTCAAATCCCATAAGTGCTACCAGCTCTTGAAACGGTCCGAAATGAGGTCCGAAGGAAAGACAGGTCTGTGTGCGGTCGATGGTTTTAAGGTTTTCGGCATACATCTTGTCAATATCAACATCCAGCGGCTTGGGAAACTTTACAACCTTTGACCAGTCGGAGATTTCTTCAAGGATGTTTATACGGGTATCCGGCATAGCTGCCTCGATACCGGTAGAAGGCGATGCATAGGGGACGCCCCACATATCAATTCCACCCTGAAAGCTTGTATCCTCAAAAAATGTGACACGCGCATCCTTTACGGCACATTCTCCCAAATACGGGTCGCCCATTATGCTGTAAAAAGGAACATAGTACGGAAATTCGCCGTTTGCAAGCTTCAAAAAATTTTCCTTTGGTGTGACCTTAGCCATAAAATAATCCTCCGTTTTTGTCGTTAAGCCTTATATTTTAAAAAACAAGGCAAAAACTTTGTCTAATTTCACTTATATTATATCGCATAATAATGGTAATAAGCAAGAGAAAAACAAAGGATACTTATCAATACAATCATACAATAGCGTTGTAACTTTAATATTGTTGACAAGCAGAAAAAAGAGAAATATAATTTTTTTGGGGGGTATGCTGTTCCACTCAAATTTCATTATGCATACTCGGAGTATCTATGAACAAAGGTCTTTGGACCAAAAATTTCACAACCATTATTTTTGCTTCAGCGCTCGGAATGCTCGGCAATGTCGCCGGCGGCTTTGCTCTTTCCTTTCTCGTGTTTGACGAAACCCGTTCTACCCTCGCCGCGGCAATAATCGTAGCACTCAGGGTGATACCGGGCTTTTTTATTCCTCTTTTTGTCGCTCCAATTATGGACAGACTACCGAGAAAGCCGTTTCTCGTAGGCTGTGATGCAGCTGCGTCGGTTGTATATGTTGTTGCCGGACTATGGCTCAAAAGCAATGAATTCAACTACATCTACTATTTGATTTTTTCACTGATTATCGCATCTTTCGGTTCTTTCGATGAATTGACATATAATTCGATTTATCCCAAACTTTTGCCGAGCGGTTATGAGGAAAAGGGTTATGCGGCAGCGTCGATGCTCTACCCTGTCATTACGCTGATAATGACTCCTCTTGCCGCTGTTCTGTATCGTACAATCGGTGCTGCAAACATATTGATGATTCAAGGATTTTTATGTTTGCTTTCGACGTTAATTGAAAGCAGAATACAACTGCAGGAAGAAATAAAGCAAGGAACCGATTTCTCAATAAGACAATGGTGGGGCGATATAAAGGAAGCCATAGCATACCTAAAAAAAGAAAAAGGAATACTGTCAATGACACTGTATTCCTCTACGTGCAACGGTATGTACGGCGGTTATGAATCTCTGCTTGTCGCTTTCTTTTCCACTATGCCGGGACTGTCGGTTACGATGTACGGTTTTTTCACTATTGCCGATGTAATAGGACGAACAATAGGTGGTGCAATCTGCTATAAAGTGCGTATAAAACCTGAAAAGAAAAACGGATTTGTCAACTTTATCTACCTATTTTACGATACTATGGACTCGGTTTTACTGTGGCTTCCATATCCGTTAATGCTTGTGAACAGAGCCATCTGCGGATATCTTGGAATACAAAGCGGAACACTGCGATATGCGGCGATACAGAAGTACATACCCGAAGATATGCGTGCAAGACTTAACGCTATGCAATCAGTATTTTTTCTCACGTTCAGCGCAGTATTGGCACCATTAATAGGATGGCTTGGTGATATTCTCGATTACCGCATTGTAATGACAATAGGTGGAATCATTTCATTAGTCGTTTGTATGCTGACGGTAGTTAAAAACAGAAAAGAATGCAGCAAAATCTTTACAAGCACAGCAGATAATATGTAATAAAAATTCAGCCGTATCGGAATTCAATTTCGACACGGCTGTTTATTATTCATCGTAATCCGACAAACTATACCTTGCTTCGGAATCTTCAAGCTTTGTAACATTTTTCAGTCTGCGCTGAATCTGACGTGTTCTGACACCGACAAGCTTATCAAGCTCATCATTCGCCTGATTAATTCTCTGCTGCGTCATCAGCAAAACATCATTAAACTTTTCAAACTCGGTTTTAACTGCACCGAGCACATTCCATACTTCACTCGTTCTCTTTTGAATGGCAAGGCTGCGAAAACCCATCTGCAGACTGTTGAGCAGAGCCGACATAGTAGTCGGTCCGGCAATACTTACCTTAAAATCGTGCTGAAGCACCTCTACCATTCCGCGCCGTACAACTTCGGCATAAAGCCCTTCGACAGGCAAAAACATTATCGCAAATTCGGTTGTGAATGGTGGGTCAATATATTTGTCGTTAATATCCTTTGCAAAACGTTTTATACGCGAAACCAAGTTGCTTGCCGCAACTTCAATTAACGATTGGTCACCAGTATCGTAAGCATCTGTCAGCGCCGAATAAGCATCAAGAGGAAATTTCGCATCTATCGGCAGATAAATATAACCACCTTCTTCGGTCGGCATTTTGACCGCATACTCGACCGGGTCACGTGAACCGCTTTTTGTAATGATATTTTTTGAATACTGTTCATTCGACAGCATTTGTTCGAGTATTGCACCGAGCTGAATCTCTCCGAGAATACCTCTTGTCTTAACATTTCCGAGAACCTTTTTAAGGTCACCGACGCCGTTTGCAAGTGTCTGCATCTCTCCAAGACCCTTATAAACCTGTTCAAGACGTTCACTAACCAATTTGAAGCTCTGACTTATTCTGTCATCGAGCGTCTTTTGCAGTTTTTCGTCGACAGTTTTTCGCATTTCTTCAAGCTGTTTATCATTGCCGGTTCGGATATCATTTAGTCGATTTTCCATTGTAGCGCGAATATTTTCAAGCTTCTGTTCATTTTGAGCCGCAAAGCCTCTGAAGCCGCGGTCAATGCTCATAAGTGAATCGTTTACCGTTTTTTGGAGCGTTTCCTGTGACGAACGAAGCATTTCACCCATCGCTCTCATATTTGAAGTTGTAACCTCAATAGTTTCACGCCGTGAATTTCTCATCTCTTCGGTCAAACGATTATCTGTATCACCGTTATGTGAATTATAAATTTTAAGCACCAGAACTAAAATTGCAATCAACAGAAAAATTGATGTCAAAAGCAAGAAAAGCAATATGGAAAACTGCATAAATCCTCCGAATAAAAATACCTACAAAAACAGATGGGGCTTTAATCAAAAGCCCCATCATGTATAATATCTTATTTATCTTCTTCAGCCTGGAGAGCCTTAGCTTCTTCGATAACCTTTGCTTCAAGGTTGCCGGGCAGAGGCTCATAACGTTCAAATTCCATCGTGAAGCTTCCTCTACCCTGCGTAGAAGAACGAATATATGTTGTAAAGTCGCTCATTTCTCCCATCGGTACCTCAGCCTCTACTAACTGAAGTCCGTCTTCATCGGCGTGCATTCCGAGAACGCGACCGCGACGCTTGGTAATCTCGCCCATTATATCACCTGTGTTGGTATCGGGTACGAGAGCCTTTACGTTGGCAATCGGCTCAAGAAGTGTGGGACCTGCAATGGCAAGACCTGCCTTGTAAGCGAGGCTTGCAGCGGTCTTGAACGCCATTTCGGAAGAGTCTACCGGGTGGTAAGAACCGTCGACAAGAGTTGCTTTAAGACCTACAACGGGATAACCTGCGAGCACACCGTGAGTTACACACTCACGAAGTCCCTTTTCAACTGCCGGGAAGAAGTTCTTCGGTACTGCACCTCCGAATACATTCTCTTCAAATACGAGATCGTCTCCGTCGCACGGCTCAAACTCTATCCAAACATCACCGAACTGTCCGTGACCGCCCGACTGCTTCTTATGACGACCCTGAACCTTAACTTTTTTACGAATGGTTTCGCGGTAAGCGATTCGCGGAGCAACAAGGTCGACTTCAACACCAAATTTCGTCTTGAGCTTACTTACAATAACATCGAGGTGCTGTTCACCGAGTCCGGCAAGGAGCTGCTGTCCGGTTTCACCATTGATGGAGTAGGACAAGGTGGGGTCCTCGTCGAGCAAACGTTGGATAGAACCGGAAATTTTGGACTCGTCACCCTTTTTCTTGGGGGTAACCGCCATAGACATAGAGGGGAGCGGGAATACGATAGACTTAACCGCAACATTCTTTTCTACGGTGCAAAGCGTATCGCCCGTTTTGGTTTCGGCAAGCTTGGTTACTGCGCCGATATCTCCGGCTCCGATTTCCTTAACATCGGTCTGCTTCTTTCCCTTTACGGAAATCAGCTTGCCAAGACGCTCAGGTTCGCCGGTTCTGGCGATGATAACCGCAGACTCAGCCTTAAATGTTCCGGAAAGAACTTTAACGTAAGACAACTTACCCACGAACGGGTCAGCAACGGTCTTAAACACATAGGCAACAAGCGGAGCGTTGGCATCGCAGGAAATAACTTCGGCGGTCTCACCGTTCATAACCTCGACTTTTGCATCGGTCGGAGCAGGCATCATTGTGGTAATAAGCTTCAAAAGCTTATCGAGTCCCTCAAGAGTCAGAGCATCACCGCAGACCACGGGAGCAATTTGATCGTTAAGGATACCGGTACGAAGTCCGGAAATAAGCTCATCATGTGAAAACGGTTCATCGGCAAAGAACTTATCCATAAGAGCCTCGTCGGTCTCGGCAATGGCTTCGTTCATTTCACCTATGATTTCTTCGAGCTTACCGTTAGTGTCGGGCACTGCAACCTCGGATGCGACACCGTTGGCATAGGTATATCCCTTCATTTCGAGCAAATCGACATAAACTGTCGGCTGACCCTCTTTGACTACGGGGTAAACGATCGGGCAAACAGCGCCGCCGAACTCTGATTTAAGCCCCTCAAGAGTCTTGTCGAAGTCGGCATTTTCGGCTGCCATCTGGCTCACGAAGAAAGCTCTTGCCTTATTGTTTTTTACGGCAATTTTATTGGCTTTAAGCGCACCCACCAAAACTCCGGCTCTTGCCGACACCACTGTCAGAACCGATTCGGCAGCCATAACGCCCTCGTACATACCACCCTCGAAATCGAACAGTCCGGGAATGTCGATAAGATTCACGTGTACACCGTCATAATCAAACGGAGCAACAGCGGTGGAAATTGATGCCTTTCTTTTGATTTCCTCGGCATCAAAGTCGGTGACGGTGTTACCATCGGCGACGGAACCGAGGCGGTCGGACGACTTTGTTATGTAAAGCAAAGCCTCCGCCAGAGAAGTTTTTCCGTTGGAGCTGTGACCCGCAATCATTATGTTGCGAATCTTATCCGGTGAATAGGCCATAGTTTTGTTTCCCCCTAATATTATTTACGGATAACCGGTATTTCAGCAATACTACTTAAATATACCACATCTTTAAAAAGCTGAAAAGGTGACATATTGCAAATTATTAATTTGTTTTTTTGTGCAATAAGTCAATATCTTATAAAAAGCATAGTGGCGACAAATGCCGCAAACCATGCAAGCTGGAAAAGCAGTGCCGTAACGGCTCCTATTCCCGATCCGAACACGGTAACGGCAACGGCAAGAGTAGCACCGACAAGCACACTCGCAAGCTCTATTACCGATGCAATGCGCAGTGAAGAGCTGAGTCGATGACAGGAAAGAATTCCGCCGAAATACGATGACACAGATCCTAAATGAGTCATAAGAGAAGTTGATGAAGCAACATATGAAAGATCCGGCTGAGTATCGTCTCTGTCGTCCTCAAACGAAACGACAACAGCCGAACGACGCACGGCATAAACTCCTGCAATCTTATCGGAAGTAATGTTAAAATCGTTTGTGCGGACAATAACGTTAATGCCCTCACGGACAATGCCGTTTATGATTTTTTCAACCTCCGATGCTGCCGTATAGCTGACAACAAACATTGCGAACGGCTTTCCTCCGACAGCAAGATACACCGCATCTCCGCCAACGGGGACGGTATATTTATCCTCAGCCTCGTGGGTAAGCACCGGAATACCATATTTTTCGAGCATCTCACGACAGCCGATAACAATCCTTTTCTTCTCCACCCATGCGGTAAAGCCGAGACCCTTTTCACACTCGATATTCTCAGCGCTGTAAAGCATATCGGTCTTGTTTTGTATAACATTGAGAAACATCGGTGACATTGTATCGCAGGACGGAATCAGAACAGATGCGGCGTAAAGAATCGCACGGTCGATACGCTCACGATTAAATGTTTTTATTCCTCTTAACAAAACATTTCCGTTGGGAAACAACTCTCTGCCTTCAAAAATAATATTATTGGCATCAACTATTTCTTCGGCGGCACTGAATCCGGGTACAACACAGCCGACACGAGAAAGACGCTTTTGAAGCAAAAGCATCGGAAATTCGCTTACAAGCGTAGAAACAAACGGAGAAGCTAAGGCAAAAGCTATTCCCGCCGATCTAACTGCTGCGGAAAAATCTTTTGTCCTGATAATCGCCACCACACCGCAAACAATGCAAACCGCTACCGCTATCGGATAAAGCTTAGTGTATGTCGAAATACCTTTATATGACGAATCGGAATACGAGAGAAAATTCTCGGTAAAACCGGTCTTTCTTTTCAAAAGCACCTTAACTCTGTTCTGCTCCGACTGTTCCGAAATGCTACGCGTAAAAGGAGTATTCTCCTGAGCAACGGTTGCAAATTTGTCATACTCACCGGTAATGGTACGGAAATTATCTAGTATTCGACAGCTTTTAAGGAATATTCCTAAATCGGCGAGTGCGACGGAGGTTACCGCAACACAGGACATAAATCCGAATTTGAGACGGTCATCACCTCCAACAATGGCAGCTATCGGGTCAACAAGACCCATAATCATGCACAGCGACACCAACGACTTGGCATCAGCCTTAAAAAGCAAGAGCTTGCCTATACTCTTGAGTATCCGAGAGCGGTTTACTGCAATAACACCGACAGCGGCAATCAGATTAATAACAGCTACCGTTGTCGAGTTGGAAACGGCAAAAACACCACGACCTGCCGTAAACGAAGCATTGACAAACACAAGTATAACAGACAAAACAGCGGTAATAAGCAGTTTAACAAGAGCTTCGGCCTTGTTGTGAAGCAGATCCGAAAGCACCTGCTCGGTATCTGAGGGACTGCAATACTCAGAAATCTGCTCATCGTCGTTTTCTTCAAAAACGGGTCCGCCGTCGGTTTCACCATCCGAAACAACAAAATCGGAAATCTTCTTTTGCTTCTGTCTGGGAGCACTGCTTTTCTTTTTAACTCCGCGTTTATCATTGACTATGACATTATCGCTGAAAAAGCTTTTGAATTCTTCTTCACCGACATTTTCCGCCAAATTGAGTACACTCTTGTAACCGTTTCTGTCTGAAGCTTCAATCTCAATCGGTTTCTCGGTGCGTACAATCTCGGCAAATCCCTTATCAGTATCAATTTCGCCGAACGTCTTTTCAATCAACTCATCGACAGATGCTGACGAATTATCTTCCTGCTCCGAATTATCGACAGCGTCTTCAACTGTGTTTTGAACGGTCGTCTCAAATGCCTGCTCTGCGTATCCCGGGAAATTTTGATTTTTGACAAATCCGTTATCAGGAACAGTCGTCTGCTCGGGTAACGGCTGACGGTACGCACGATCCGTATCGAGTGACTGCTCATAGGATCTAAACGTTTCGACCGAAGGATCAAGGACCGTCTGTTCCTTGACGGTAGCATAATCATATATCGGCTCTGCTGTCGAAATCGGAGTACGAACGGGTTCCGGAGCAGGTCTGTTTGCATCGTAAAACGCCGAAGCGAGAGGCGCCTGTCTGACCTCCTCGGTAAAGGTGGAGATGACATGCTCTCTTCTCGGAGGCGGATTCTGAATGGGAGATTTATACATCGGCTCCACACCGGTATAATCTATGCTTTGAGTATTGAACTGAGTAAATCTCGGTTCCGGTGTTTGTTCTGCCTCCGCACGAACTGCCGTTGGAACGGATCGTTCTGACTTTCTATCAGGATAAGCCGGCTTGCTCGGCGGCGCCTGATAACTGCTGTTTCCCACAAGCTGTTCATATAGCGATGAAAAGCTTGTATTCGGATTTTCTGTCGAAATATCCTTAATTGCGGCAAAAGACTGCGTCGCAGCAAGTGTCTGACGGTATATTCTGTCTGAATCGTCGGAAGTAAAACCGGACGGTGTATAATAGCGTCCCGCATCTGTCAGTGCCTGCTGATAGGGTATCGACTGACGCTGTGTATCGTACCAAGGGTTTGACGGAGCGGACGGCTGAATCGGTGGTGTATACGGCACCGAATCGTTATCAGGCAGTGAAAAAGCCTGTGTGCGGTAACGGTAATCGTCGGCAGTAGTGACATAATTCGGTCTTGCTCTTTCCAGACTGTCGGCATACTTCACCGATTCGGTATTGGAGAGAGAAAAATCCGATTCGGACAGCGAAATATTGCTGTCAAAGCTCGGGTAACTTCTCTGCTCAGACTGACTGCGCTGTTTAAGCTGATTCAATATATCGTTGACTCTCGAATCAAGATTGTAATCGCTCATGACGTCACCTCCTTAAAGTTGTCGCAATTGAACATTTATTTCCTTCTCTGCCTTACTATCTCATAAATCAATATTCCTGCCGCAACCGAGGCATTGAGCGATGAAACATTTCCGACCATAGGCAATGAAACAGTTGCATCACAGAGTTCTCCTACAAGACGCGAAACCCCGAACCCCTCCGAGCCGATAACAAGCGCGGCAGGACCGGTCAAGTCACATTCGGTGCAGTTTCCGCCGTCCATATCGGCACTGTAGCAGAAGATGTTTTTTTCTTTCAATTCCCGTACTGTAGAAGCAATATTCGCAACACGCGCGATTTTCATATAGCTTGTCGCTCCTGCAGAGGAGCGAACAACCGTTCCGGTGACGTTGACTCCCTTTCGCTTTGGGATAATCACGCCGTGAACTCCGGCACACTCGGCGGTTCTGATAATCGCTCCGAGATTATGCGGATCCTCAATACCGTCGGCAATAACAATAAACGGGTCTTCTCCTCTGTCGTGTGCAGTCTGCAGAATATCCTCTACCTCGCAATATTCTACGGCAGCACCTATTGCGGCAACTCCCTGATTAGAATCGGTACCGCAGATTGTTTTAAGCTTCAGCGGATGTACACGCTTAACTATCGCGTCTTTGTTTCGGGCGAGAGCCTCATAATAGGACATCTCTTTCGGCAGCATCTCCGACGACACATATACCACATCAACCTGACGGTCGCTTTTGAGCAGCTCAGTCACCGAATTTCTGCCGCTGACGAGATTTTCGTTTACTATATAATCTTGCTCATCAGACGATGAATTATTCCGATGAACCGATTTATCCTGCACGGCATTTTCAGCCTTACCCGCATTCTTTCTGCCGTACTGCGGCTTGATGCCGTTGCTGCGGCGCTGATGAAAATCTCCGCGATTGGAGGTGCCGTTCTTTTTTCCGTAATTTTTCTGCTCTTTCACTTATATCTCCGTTCACAAAGCGTTTGCTTCGATTCTGTATAATTTCGCAGTTAGCATTATATCACACTTGATTAATTTTTGAAACACCAAACAACAATAAACTTACACTTCAAAAAAGCAATTATTCACGTTTCGTGTCAAGCTGTTAATACTGTGAGTTATGTGAACAATATACGGTTTTTACTGTTCAAAAGTCTGTTGAAAATGTTTAAAGGTCCGTATTTTCAGCTTTTTCAGATGAAAATAATATTGAATATTAAAAGTTTTCAACCGGGTGTTGAAAACTTTTAACACAACAGACTGTAAAACAACAAACTGATTTAGAACCTTTTTACCTATATTGCAGTATATTTTAAGCTGTTTTTCGTCATAATTAACACTTGATTTTTCGGTTGGAATAATTCATAAATTAGATTAAGAAAACACAATTTCAAATAATTGTTAATCAATCCGAATTTTCGGCAATATTATTCAAAAAGGGGAAAAACAATGTCTTATTCGTTCAAAATAACCCCGGAGGATTTTTCGGTTGCACAAACGCTTGAATGCGGTCAATGCTTCCGCTTTACTAAGCTTGATGACGGGAAATACGAATACATTGCCCGTGATAAAAGACTTGTGCTCGAGCAGGGAAACGATTTTGTTGCAATAGAGGGAATTGATGAAAACGAGTTCTGTTCGGTATTTTCAACGCATTTTTCTCTCGTTGACGGATACGATCAAATCAAACAAGAGCTCAGCAAAGACCCGATACTCGCAACGGCAATCAAATACGGCAGCGGCATTAGAGTTATGAAACAGCCGTTTTGGGAAACACTATGTAGCTTTATCATTTCTCAAAACAACAATATACCGAGAATCAAAGGCATAATCGGCAGACTGTGCGAGAGCTTCGGAGAGCAAAACGGCGAATTGTGCACCTTCCCTTCTGCCGAAAAGCTTGCCGATTTTGAGCCGGAGGATTTAGCGGCGCTCAGATGCGGATTCAGAGCAAGGTACATAATCGACGCGGCAAAAAAAGTCGCCCGCGGTGAAGTGAGCGAACAGGAAATATCTACAATGAATTTAGTGCAGGCAAGAAAAAGCCTTATGACCATAGTCGGCGTAGGTCCTAAAGTTGCCGACTGCGTTCTGCTTTTCGGAGCTGACAGACCCGACGCTTTTCCGATTGATATTTGGATGAAAAAAGCAATGTCAGCACTTTTCCCGCAGGGTTTACCCGAATGCGCACTGCCCTATGCAGGTATCGCTCAGCAATACATTTTCCATTTTGTCCGCAATACGGAAGTCGGCAGAAGCTTGGTAAAATAATTATTAAACAAAAAGTCAGGATACTGTCACGGCAATTTGCCGCAAATTGAATCCTGACTTTTATTTTATTTAAAACAAATCGAATTTTGAAAATCTGATCGGCTCGTATTCCTTCGGTTTAATTCTGTTTAAACAGTTTTCAAAAACCTTATCGCATCGCGGTAAAAAATCATCTCCGTATCTTGAAGCAAGTGCTTTACGAAAATCGGAAGCCTTTATTTCGCTCGGTCTGCCCGTAACAAATACAGACGAAAGATTGTGCTGAATAATCCTTAACGCATTCTTTTTGGAAACCTTTTCTTTAAACGATGAAGCTTCCGTAACAAGTGTAGTTCCGCCGTTCACTATTTCAAAAAGTCTGTTGTCTCTCAAATTCAAATTCGAAATATCGTTAATTACAACAAACGGATTAATGCCCCGCTCGCGCAGTTCGGAAAACCTGTCGGCGGCAATATCAAGCTCATCCGCGTTCATAACTATAAAGACCACACCGTTCGATAATCTGTGTACCATACCTTCCGTTTCTTCTGCATTAAAATCTGAAAGATTTACCGAAAAAGAATATGATATTTCAATATTTCCTCCCGATACCGAATTTCTTTTTTCCATAAAAGCTTCAATATCATCCCGCGGTGCAATCGGCGGAGCATAAATCAGCCTGTCCGCTCCCTGCTCCTTTTCATAGGTGATATCGTCTGCTGTCATTTTATCAATACGAATATCTTTAAATGCCATTCTATCTCCTCGCAGACAAACGTCAAACTCCTGTCAAATCAAAATCGGGAACATATTCCTCTTGAGCAGACGACAGCTCTTGAAAATATCCTTCCAAATCAAGATTATCTACTGTTTCCATTACCATATCGTATTCCTCCTGCGTCAAACGTCGTGACAAATTATCGTCGTTTGCGACAGCAGGCATGGGCGTATATTGACTCATTACACTCACCAGAACATCATCGGACAATTCACGGTCAAGTCGTGTCAGTAGCTCTAATGAATCTTCAATATGTCCCGGCAAAACAAGGTGTCTAACGATAACACCGCTCAACATCATCTCATCATCGTCAAAGCGCGGCTTTCCGACAAAACCCGCCATTCTCTTAATTGCGGCAAATGCGGTTTCAAAATAATCACCTGCTCCGCACATCTTTGCAGATAAACCAATGTCGAAAAACTTCAGATCCGGAAGCCAAATATCCACATAGTTCTTAAGCATATCAAGTGATTCGACTGTCTCATAGCCTCCGGTATTCCATACAATCGGAATACCTCCGGAAAATCCGTCAAGAGCTTCTATTACCTGCGGAATATACGGTGTAGCACTTACAAGATTAATGTTATATGCTCCGTTCTCCTTAAGCTCCTCGAATATTTCGGTGAGACGTTCAACGGTTATTTCTTTTCCAACACGTTCATGGCTTATCAAATGATTCTGACAAAATCTGCAGCCGAGTGTACAGCCGGAAAAAAAAACCGTACCGCTTCCCCTTTGCGGAGTAAGCTTATCTCCGTCAATTCCGCTGATACACGGCTCTTCCCAAAAATGCAGCCCCGCTCTTGCAACCTTTATCTTATCCCCCGCTTCGCAATATCCTTTTGAGACAGTACGGTCACGTCGACACATACGCGGACAAAGGGTACAGCTTTTAAAATCGTAATTCATCGTCTACACCTCTTTCGGTATTATACCATTAATATGATAATGTGAAAATATCGGCAGAATCAACAGGTAAAAATGCACGGTCAGATGTAATCCGAGGTATTTCCTCAAAATTACACTGCCGTGCATTATCCGAATTATTTCACAATCAAATTTTCACCGTCATCGGTGACGTCAACCGTTATCACACCGCCGGGTACAACCTCATCGGCAATCAGCCTTCTGCCTATAAGGGTTTCAACCGACTGCTGAATAAATCTCTTGAGTGGCCGTGCTCCGTAAATCGGGTCATAACCGTGCTCGACAATATAATCCTTTGCCATCTCGGTCAGCGTGCAGGAAATCTGACGTTCGGCAAGTCTCTTATTGAGAGCATCTATTTGGAGCTGTGCGATATCGAATATATTCTCTTTTGTAAGCGGCTTATAGAACACAATCTCATCTATTCTGTTCAGAAATTCGGGTCTGAATGAGTTCTTGAGCTGCGCCGTAACCGCATCTCTTGCCGACTGACTGATTTCTCCGCTGTTGTCGATTCCTTCAAGAAGGAACTGCGATCCGATGTTGGATGTCATAATAATGATGGTGTTTTTGAAATCTACCGTTCTGCCTTGCGAGTCGGTGATATGTCCGTCGTCCAAAACCTGCAATAGCGTATTGAACACATCGGGATGAGCCTTTTCTATCTCATCGAACAGAATGACCGAGTACGGCTTTCTGCGTACTGCCTCGGTAAGCTGACCGCCTTCCTCATACCCCACATATCCCGGAGGCGCTCCGATAAGACGTGATACCGAGAATTTTTCCATATATTCGCTCATGTCAATACGAACCATATTATGCTCATCATCAAACATACTCTCGGCAAGTGCTTTTGCAAGCTCGGTTTTACCTACACCGGTAGGACCGAGGAACAAAAACGAGCCTATAGGCCTGTTGGGATCCTTTATTCCGGCACGCGAACGGATTATGGAGTCAACAACAGAGTTCACCGCCTCGTCCTGACCGACAACACGCTTGTGCAGAATATTGCCGAGATCGAGAAGCTTTTCACGCTCACCCTGCATAATTCTCGCAACCGGAATACCCGTCCAACGCTCGACAATCCTCGCTATCTCTTCATCGGTCACCTTGTCGCGAAGCAGACTGTCGTTTCCGGAATGCTGTTGAATAGCCGTTTCGCATTCCTCGAGCTCCTTTTGCGCCTTAGGCAATTCACCGTATTTCAGCTCTGCAGCTCGGTTGAGGTCATATTCACGCTGCGCCTTTTCAATCTCGGCATTGAGTGTCTCAAGCCGTTCGCGCAGCTTCTGAACTTTTCCTATCGACTCCTTCTCGTTATCCCATTTTGCCTTCATCGAATCGAATTCGGAGTGCATTTCCGCAAGCTCCTTTTGAATCTCGGCAAGGCGCTCTTTGGAAAGAGCGTCGCTCTCTTTTTTAAGAGCGGCTTCCTCAATCTCATGCTGAATTATTTTTCGCTGAATTACATCAAGCTCGGTCGGCATCGAATCCATTTCGGTTCGAATAAGTGCGCAGGCTTCATCTACAAGATCAATTGCCTTATCGGGTAAGAATCGGTCGGTAATGTATCTATCAGACAGCGTTGCGGAGGCAATGATAGCCGGATCGGTTATCTTGACACCGTGGAAAACCTCATAACGTTCTTTTAAACCTCTCAAAATCGCGATTGTGTCCTCAACTGTCGGCTCACTTACCAAAACGGTTTGGAATCGGCGTTCAAGCGCAGGATCTTTCTCGATATACTGCCGATACTCGTCAAGCGTAGTAGCTCCTATACAGTGCAGTTCACCTCTTGCAAGCATCGGTTTGAGCAGGTTACCGGCGTCCATTGCACCCTCGGTTTTCCCTGCTCCGACAATGTTGTGAAGCTCATCAATGAACATAATTATTTTGCCGTCACTCTTTTTGACCTCGGACAGCACCGCCTTCAGACGCTCTTCAAAATCTCCTCTGAACTTTGCACCTGCTATAAGTGAACCCATATCAAGAGAAAAAACTGTTTTATCTCGAAGCGAGGTCGGCACATCTCCGCTTACTATGCGTTGAGCAAGTCCCTCGGCAATAGCCGTTTTACCTACGCCCGGCTCGCCTATGAGAACGGGATTGTTTTTTGTTTTTCGGGACAGGATACGAATAACGTTTCTTATCTCGTCATCGCGTCCTATAATCGGGTCAAGCTTGCCCTGCCTTGCTCTCTCTACAAGGTCGTATCCGTATTTTTTCAGCGCGTCGTAGGTATCCTCCGGGGTATCGCTTGTGATTCTCTGATTTCCTCTGATATCGGCAAGTGCTTTCATCACGGCATTTTTGTCAACACGGCAGTCGGAGAAAATCCTATTCAGTTCACTGCTCGGTGCTGACAGCAGTGCAAGAAAAATATGTTCGACCGAAACATATTCATCCTTCATATTTTCTGCGGTCTTTTCGGCAATGTTAAGGGCTGAATCGACATCGGCAGCAACATATACCTTGCCTACCTCGTGAGCGGTTCCGCCTACTCTCGGCAGATTATCAACAGCCGTTCTTACCCTACGTTTCAGAATATCGCCGTCAGCTCCCGATTTAATAACAAGCTGCGGAATCAATCCGCTCTCCTGTTCAAGAAGTGCCTGCATTATGTGAAGCTGCTCTATCATCTGGTTTGAATTCGATGCTGCTATGCTCTGTGCGCTTTGTATTGCTTCAAGAGCCTTCTGAGTGTATTTCTGAGCGTTCATACTATCACTCCAGCTTTTTATATTCAGTAATGCGGTTTTATCCGCTGTTTCCATTCATTACTGTAATTTGAATTTTACAATCTATTTATTAATAAATTATGTCTTATTTATTAACAAATTATTAATATTAGCAGTCTTATTATAAGATTGCTAACACTATTTTTAATTTTATTCAATATGTGGCATTTTCATAATATGTAGATTATAATATATTAAGTAATGAATGTAGCTATTCGGAGGAGCAACATGATTCAGGACATCGGAGAATATATATATCATTGCGAATACAAACCGCGTCAAGTCAAAGATTGGACTGACCGTCTGTTGTTTTTCCGCGAGGATAAGGTTGCCGTATGCAAAGACGGCAGACCGCCGCTGTTTACACCTTCACAGATAAGCAGCGGAGATTTTACATATCTTTTTTCGATAGGCGGAGAGGGTTTCTTTCTCGCAGGAAACGACTTATCTCCCGATGGTGAGGTTGAATACAAACAGATAAGAGAATTTTCCGACAGCGGATATATGAAGTTTGTCCTTGTTACCGCTTATCATTTAAGCTATTGGTACAGTCACAATCGTTTTTGCGGCGCCTGCGGCAATCTGATGGTTCATTCCGAATCAGAGCGCGCAATGATTTGTCCCGAATGCGGAAACACCAAGTACCCCGAAATATCACCGTGCGTCATCGTGGGAGTTCACGACAACAACCGACTTGTAGTTACAAAATACAAGGGCAGGGGCTTCGGTGACTATGCGCTTGTTGCGGGATTTTGCGAAATAGGTGAGACGTTGGAGGACGCCTGCCGTCGCGAGGTAATGGAAGAAACAGGACTTAAAATAAAAAATCTAAAATATTACGGAAGTCAGCCGTGGGGGTTTTCCAGAACCGTTCTTGCGGGCTTTTATGCCGAGCCGGATGGCGATGATAAAATCACTGTTGATGAGGATGAGCTTTCTGAGGCTATATGGGTAGAGCGTAGTATGGTTCAAAACAGGACAAGCAAAATCAGCCTGACCACTCGAATGATGGATGCTTTTCGTTTGGGTGAGATTTAATTTAAAACAATCATTTCGGCGGTTTCCGTGTGAAGCCGCCGTTTCTTCATTAAATCTTAAATAATCGTTATCTTTATTTTTAATATTCGAAAAATTATTATAGATTTGAGGAGTAGTATTATGCCGAATATTCTTATTTGTGACGATGAAAGAGACATCGTCAATGCGTTGAAAATATATCTGTCCGACCCGTCATATACCGTTTTTGAAGCGTATAACGGCAAAGAAGCGGTAGAAACCGTAAGCCGTGAAAGCATTCATCTTGTACTGCTTGATGTTATGATGCCTGTAATGGATGGCATCAAGGCTCTTGCTAAAATACGGGAGCAGAGCAACATTCCGGTAATTCTGCTGACTGCAAAAAGTGAGGACACCGACAAAATTCTCGGTCTTAATATAGGAGCCGACGACTATATTACCAAGCCGTTCAGTCCGCTCGAGGTTGTTGCAAGGGTACGCTCACAGCTTCGCAGGTATCTGATGCTCGGCTCCGGAATTACCGAAAGCGGAATTACCGAAATCGGAGGAATTGAGCTTGATGACAATACCAAGGAAGTCAGAGCAGACGGAAATGCGGTTTCGCTTACTCCGAAAGAATTTGACATTTTGAGGCTTATGATGCTCAATGCGGGCAAGGTATTTTCACCTAAGGAGATTTATTCCGAGGTATGGCATGAAAAGCCGTTCGGCTCGGAAAACACGGTAGCTGTTCATATCCGTCATCTTCGTGAAAAAATAGAAATCAACCCCGCTGAGCCGCGATATATTAAGGTCGTGTTCGGTCAAGGCTACAAGTTTGAGAAAGGTAGAAAAGAATGAAACGTTTCTTGAGAACGGTATTCTGCAAAACAGTATCGTTCATCCTATGTGTCGTTTCGCTGGTAATGTCTGCGGCAAGCATCGTTGCTATTGTAATGATGTTCAACGAGAATATTTACGGAAGCTCAGAAGAATCATTTTCCGATATGATGATAAAGCGAGAAGTTATACCGTATGGCTATAACTATATTGCCGAATATGTCGATAACGGTATTACACAGTTCAAAGCAGAAGATTCGGGTCTTGTGTTCGAAATTCGCGACAAGGATAATAACGCCGTAGCCGAAACCTACAGGAAACTGACGCTTGGCAGCTCGTGGAACGGAAAAATATATTTTAATGCTGAAGTTTACGCAAATGGCAGTTTTATTATGGTAGACCCGGAATATGAAGCCGAATATGGTGATCCGTACACATTTTACTACTTTGTTCCGAACAATTCAGTCATTGCAGAGAATAACGAATTAATTTCAAATATCGTTTCGCTGGCGTTTTATCTGCGCTACAGAATTTACGCAATACTTGCAGCATCACTCGTTGTCCTTATTGCATCCTCCGTTTTGCTTTTAAACACGGCTGCGCGGCGACCCGTCGACGATGAGCTTCACGCCGGGACGTTTTCAAAAATTCCCTTTGACGTCATATTTGTTCTATCTGCAATATCTGTTGTTTTTATTTCGGGTTTAACCGACAGTGCGCTTCACGATTTTAACGATGATTTATTCGGAATAGTGATATGCATTGCGGTAGGAATTGTGGTTTCGACAATTATTGTTGCACTTGCCGTTTGCTGTGCTTCAAGAATCAAATTAAAAACTCTTTTCAAAACTATGCTGATAACGGTTGTTTGCGGATATATAATCAAATCTGCCGTTACCGTATCAAAGCTGACAGTAAAATTCATATCACATATACCTATGATGTGGAAAACACTGCTCATTCTCGCAATAATAAGTATTACCGAGCTGTTGGTCTACTCGTCTTCGCTTTACTCAAGAGTAATTCTTTTCATATTTTGGACAGCAGTCAACATTATCAGAGTTCCCGTCGTCGTATATATTTCATTACAGCTCGGAAAGCTGCAAAAAGGTGCAAAAGAGCTGTCCGAAGGAGATATGAGCTACAAAATACAAACTGATAAAATGTTCGGAGAGCTAAAGCTTCACGGAGAAAGACTCAACAGCGTATCGGACGGTATGGCTGTTGCCGTCGAAGAAAAAGTAAAGAGTGAGCGTATGAAAACCGAGCTTATCACCAATGTATCGCACGATATCAAAACACCTCTGACATCTATTATCAACTATGCCACACTAATTGGTAAGGATGAAAAGCTGACAGACAGCTCAAGAGAATATGCCGATGTGCTTGTACGGCAGTCGGAGCGGTTAAAACGCCTTACCGAGGATTTGGTAGAAGCCTCCAAGGCATCAAGCGGAAACTTAGACGTAGAACTGACTGCCTGCAGTGCGGGAATTTTCATAACTCAAG
Source organism: Faecalibacterium sp. UBA1771 (assembly GCA_002315315.1). Classification (GTDB taxonomy): domain Bacteria; phylum Bacillota; class Clostridia; order Oscillospirales; family Ruminococcaceae; genus UBA1771. The sequence continues at coordinate 44,869 of DCGT01000045.1, read as the reverse complement.
TCGACGGCGAATATGTTGACAAGCTGTCGGAATCAAATCTGATACTTATCACAAGGCAACCGGAGGAACCGCTTTACATTATGGCTGACGGCAGACGTATGTGGCGGATTTTCGACAATATTATCGGCAATGCGACAAAATATGCACTTGAGGGAACAAGGGTTTACCTCACTCTTGAGCAATCCGACAAAAATGCGGTAATATCGCTCAAAAACACATCGAGAGATGAGCTTAATATTAATCCCGATGAACTGACCGAGCGGTTTGTAAGAGGTGATTTGTCGAGAGGCAAAACCGAAGGAAACGGTTTGGGACTGTCTATTGCAAAAAGTCTCACCGAGCTGCAGGGCGGTGAGATGAAAATCACGGTCGACGGAGATTTGTTTAAGGTTATGCTGTTGTTTCCCATAATACAATAATTTATAAGGCAATAGTCTTTCAACGGATTGAAATACTTATTCCCTTTTTATTTGTCATTATTTCGAATTTTATCAATTTTATTGTCGAAAAGCCTCTAATTATGTAGACAAACTTTTTTTTATTTCATATAATTACTTTAGTTATGTATGGAAATGTGGAGAGCTTGAATTGGACACTTTAAAACGAAAAATTATCAATGGCGTTATCGTATCCGCCGCTGTGGGAAGTGCAATAGCTGCGGCAACCTCCGACAGCAGATTTACATATCACACACCGCCGGTAATATCATCCGTAAGTATTTCCGAGTCGCTCAATGACGACTACACCAAAACTCTATCGGTAACGGCGGAAAATATCGTACGCCGTTCGGACAACATCGTTAAAATAATGATAAAGGATAACGACGACGCTCCACTGGTAACCGACAACGAGTGGGTTACCGCAGAGAACGGTGTCGCGGAATTTGCCGTCAATTCCGGCGATTATTATATTTTCACTGCCGATAGTCTCGGCAATGTCGGTTCATCCGGCTCACAGTCTGTGGAAATCAACGAAATTGTCGACGTTACCGTTGCTTTAGATGACGTTTATTTTGCATTAGAGCAGACAAGACAACTGTCTGCCGATGTATTTGCCATAGGAGATGTTGACACCAATGTTGTATGGACATCATCGGACAGCACTGTTGCAACTGTCGACTCCGAGGGATTCATTACGGGAAAATCGGTCGGTAACGCAGTTATAACAGCCACAGCGGCTAACGGAATGAGCGATGAAAAGGAAATCGTTGTCACTGACCTTATTGTTGCACCTACACTTGTGTCACAGAAAACAACAATACCCGCATTTGTTTATACCGAAGAGGAAGCTCATATTCTCGATGATATTTTGGAAAGCAGAATTGCCGCCGCAGGTTACGGAACAAGAGCGGGAGTTGCCGCCGCCGCGCGTTTTCTAACGCTTGAATTTCCGTACAAAATACCGTATTTCTTTGAAAACGGGCGTCTCGGCAATCACCCCGGAAGACCTCGCTGTGACGGCGAGGGTAGGTACTATCATAAGGGACTGTATCTGTCGGCTGACAAATATGACGATTTGGAGCTGTCGGTCGCCGGACCGGCAATTTGGGGAGAATCTCTGACAAATTACGAAACAAAAT
>DCGT01000045.1:15438-43277 GCA_002315315.1 Faecalibacterium sp. UBA1771 | reverse complement strand
TAAATATTACTTTGTTTCCGGCAGACAATATCCAAATGGTCTTGATTGCAGCGGATTTGTGACATGGTGTCTTATCAACGGTGGGTTCGATGTCGGTGATGTCGGTGCGGGAGACTCGTGGTATGAAAACGACTGCTGTGACCTCGGTGAACAGGTTCCGCTAACTATAGAACTTATGGAAAGCGGAAGAATCAAGGCAGGAGACCTTATCGGTCAGGACGGACACATTGCAATCGTCGCAGGCATTGACGATGAATACATTTATATATGCGAATCGCTGTCACCCGGTGTAAAAATGAACAAATTCCGTTTAGGATACGATGTTCTGCGCGCCGGTCTGTATGACTATGTTATGCTTATGGACGATGTATATAAAGATGACGGTAATTATACAAATATGATTCCCTACATTGACAAAACAGTTTGACGGTGAATCTATGATAAAAAAATTTGATATTAATACTCCGAGAGAGGCATTCATCAATATAACACAATCTGCATCAAAAACAGTTGAAGAAAGTGGAATAACGGATGGTGTATGTATTGTCTATTGTCCGCACACGACGGCGGGTATTACCATAAACGAAAACGCCGACCCAGATGTTGTTCATGATCTACTACTTGCACTCGATAAGACATTCCCCGACCGTCCGGAGTTTAGGCACATGGAGGGCAACAGCACCGCACATTTAAAGGCTTCGGTTATCGGCAGCAGTGTTACGGTGATTGTCGAAAACGGCAGACTCGTTTTAGGAACATGGCAGGATATATATTTCTGTGAGTTTGACGGTCCGAGAAATAGGAGATATTTTATAAAAGTAATATGAAATAAGCGGCTTGAATCGTTCTTGATTCGAGCCGCTTATTATATACAAAAAGGGTCTGCTACTGTAAAAGAAGCAGACCTTTTTCGGAATTATTTGTGAGCTTTTTTTATTGCATTGGCAGGGTCGTTAGTATAGTCGTTAACCATTTTAACAACCTCACCCGCAAGGATAACCAAACCTATAAGGTTCGGGATCATAAGCATACTGTTGAATGTGTCAGCAACCTTCCAAACAATATCCAATTCGGTGCTTGTTCCGATAAGGACTGCTCCGAGGAACAGAATCTTGTAAAGGATTGTCAGTTTAGTGCCGAACAAATACTCAAATCCGCGTTCTCCGTAATACGCCCAACCTATCATAGTTGACAGAGCGAAAAGAGTTACGGAAACTGCGATAAATATCGAAGCCAAGCCGTTTCCGAATACACTGCCGAATGCTGCCGATGTCAAATCAACACCCTTCGCATCGGTTGTAACATTTACCGCGGTTGTCAGTATCGAAAGACCGGTAATTGAGCAAACGACGATTGTATCGGCAAACACCTCAAATACACCCCACATAGCCTGCTTAACAGGTTGTTCGGTGTTGGTAGCGGCATGCGCGATGGAAGACGAACCGAGACCGGCTTCGTTGGAGAAAATACCTCTGCCTACGCCGAGCTGAATGGCCTCTTTGATTGTAAACCCAAGAATACCTGCGCCCGCCGCTTTCAAGCGGAAAGCTCCCGCAAAAATAGAAGCGAATACACCGGGGATACTCTTGATATTAACGATAATAACTATTATTCCGCCGAGTATGTAAAGAGCAGCCATAAACGGAACTACAATCTCTGAAACTTTACCGATTCTCTTGATACCGCCGATAATAACAAGTCCGACAACGGCAATGAGAATAAAACCGATTATGAGCTTAACCGTACCCAATGAATCTGACGAAACATTGATTGCAGAACAGATAGCGGTTGCAACAGAGTTTGCCTGAGAGGAGCTACCGATACCGAATGAAGCCAACGCACAAAATGCGGCATAAAGAACGGCAAGGAATTTGCTCTTAGCACCTTTTTCAAGGTATATCATCGGTCCGCCGATCCATTCGCCCTTTTCGTTCTTATAGCGATACTTCATGCTCAATGCAATTTCGGCGAACTTTGTCATCATTCCGAAAAATGCGGCAACCCACATCCAAAAGATCGCACCGGGACCTCCTGCATAAACAGCCGTGGCAACACCGACAATATTGCCGGTACCGATTGTGGCGGAAAGAGCGGTTGCAAGTGCCTGGAATTGAGAAATGGATTTTTCGTCTTTGTTGTCACGGACGCTTTTGTCCTTGAACATCGAAGCAGTAGTATTCTTCCACCACAGCTTCAGCTTGGAAACTTGGAAAAATCCGGTACGTGCGGTCAGGTAAATTCCTACCAAAACCAAAATAGCGCATACCACCATACTTCCGAGTATATCTGAAAGTCTGGTGTTGACGGCGGAAATACCGTCAATCAGCTTGTCGAAAAAGCCGTTCATTAGTTTTCCTCCATATTTTTAATTGTACCCCGAAAATAATCGAGAATTTATTTACCAGCCATCAATTTTCAGACCGTCAATTAGCGTTGTTTTTGGTCTGCATAATCAGATAGGCGTTGATAAATCCGTCTAAATCTCCGTCCATTACGGCATTGATATTTCCCTGCTCATAGCCTGTTCTGTGGTCTTTGGCAAGCGTATACGGCATAAACACATAGCTTCTAATCTGTGAGCCCCATGCAATCTGCATTTGGTCACCCTTGATATCCTCTATACGTTCCAAATTCTCCTGCTCCTTGATTTTGAGAAGCTTGGATTTGAGCATCTTCATGGCAACGGCACGATTCTGCACCTGACTGCGTTCATTTTGACAGTTTACGACAATTCCGGTCGGAATATGCGTAATTCTGATAGCCGATTCCGTCTTGTTTACGTGCTGACCGCCCGCACCGGACGAACGGTAGGTGTCTACTTTAATATCCTCTTCACGGATTTCAACATCGATATCGTCGCTGATTTCCGGCATTACCTCAAGCGAGGCAAACGATGTATGTCGGCGACCCGATGCATCAAAAGGAGAAACACGGACAAGACGATGAACTCCGTTTTCGGATTTAAGGTAACCGTATGCGTTGTGTCCTTCGATAAGGAGCGATGCACTCTTTATGCCGGCTTCCTCTCCGTCAAGATAGTCGAGCGTTGTAACCTTAAAGCCGTGGTTTGCAGCAAATTTCTGATACATACGGAACAGCATGGCAACCCAGTCCTGCGCCTCCGTTCCTCCCGCACCGGCATGGAAGGTCAGAATGGCATTATTTGCATCATAATCACCGGAGAACAGCATCGAGATGCGAGACGAAGCTGTAAGCTTCTCAAGCTTATCGAATTCCTCGACAATCTCACTTTCCATTTCATCCGCTCCCATCTCCTCTGCAAGCTCCAAAAGAGTAGCGGCATCATCACGACAGGAGATAAGAGCACCTATTTCTCCGACCTTTGCTTTAAGTGCGCTCTGTCTTGCAAAGACAGCCTTCGAGTTATTGCCGTCATCCCAAAAACCGGGTTCGGCAACGGTCTTTTCTATTTCAGAAAGCTCTTTATTTGCGGCATCGAGGTTTGCTGCCTCAACGATTTTTTCTATATCCGAATTAAGCTCGGACATTTTCATTTTGTAGTCATCAAGTAAAATCATAGTATATTATTCCACTTTATCGAGATTTATAGAATATATATTATTATACACAGACCTTTTGCATTTTGTAAAGCATAATGTTTTGCATTTTTTTCTTTATTGTATTACAATATAGGTAAATTAAATATCATTAACATTACAGACTCGATATTTGATTTAAATTTCGTACAAAAACAATCGATCTCTCTTCTTTGTTTTGAAAGAAAGGATTAATAATGCAGAACTATTTCGGAACGGAATGCCCGTTCTGTAACGAAATCTTTAAAGAGGGCGACGATGTGGTCGTGTGCCCCGAATGCGGAACTCCGCATCACAGAGAATGTTGGAAACAGCACGGTGAATGTGCAAATGTTTCCATGCACGGCAGCGACTATACCTGGAGCGCCTCCGTACAGCGTGTCGCCGAGTCTTCCGACAGTGAAAATACCAATCCGGAAAGTGCTTCGGATACCGATGTACCCCGCCTTTTCTGCCGACGCTGCGGTCATAAAATCAATTCCGACAGTGTATTTTGCAGTTATTGCGGAACACCGGTTTTCGGTGCTTTTCCAACCGAGGATGAGCAAAGCAATCCCGTTTTCCAAGCAGTCAGCACAGAACCCGATTTTGACGATAACGAAGAAATAGACGGAATTACAATAAAGGAGTGGAAAACCTATATCGGTCAGAATTACGGCTACTACATCTATAGCTTCAAGCATCAGGATGAAACCGGCAAAAAGACTTCGTTTACAATAGGAGCACTGCTTTTTCCGTTTATCTATTTCCTTTACCGTAAGGTATGGGGTGTCGCGGCAATAGCGGCGATAATCAATTGGGTCAGCTCCATTCCAAATATTCTGTATATGCTAAATGCCTATCTCGGTATTGATTTCGGAATCTCGATTAATGTTCTCAATACACTGTCCACCATATCACAAATTGCCGTATGGGGCATCAATGTGTTGTGGGCACTGTTTGCGGTTACACTTTACCGCCGTGCATCGGCAAAAAGAATTTACAAATTCCGTGAACAGTTCAAAGACGATGAAAACGGTTATTTCGAAAGACTAAACAAAGCTTCCGGTCCGTCCAAAACCGCCGTTATCATTCTTCTTGCCGTAGTCGCAGTGCTGAGCATTGCGGTGTCTTTTATGTCTGCTTTTACGACAATAATCTGATCCAGACGAATAGGAAGTGAAACAATGAAAAAGGTTACAAAGGCCGTTATTCCCGCAGCGGGACTCGGAACAAGAGTGCTTCCGGCATCTAAGGCTATGCCGAAGGAGATGTTGCCAATAGTTGACAAGCCGGCAATACAGTACATCGTAGAGGAAGCCGCCGCCGCGGGAATCGAGGATATTCTCATTATTACCAACCGCGGCAAAGGAATCATTGAGGACCATTTTGACCGCACTCCTATTCTCGAGGAGGCACTGATGAAATCCGGCAAGCGTGATTTCTATGACAGTGTTATGGAATCATCGGAGCTTGCAAACATATATTTCCTGCGTCAAAAAGAAACAAAAGGTCTCGGTCATGCAATTTACTGCGCCAAGTCATTTGTAGGTGATGACCCGTTTGTCGTACTTTACGGAGATGACGTCATTATGTCAGACGACCCCGTAGCCGGTCAGCTCATTCGCGCATATAACGAATACGGCAAAATATGTCTCGGAATAAAATCAGTTGACGAAAACGCCATACACAAATATTCTTCACTTAAAGTCGACCTGATTCGCGATAACCTTTTCAGCGTTACCGATATGATAGAAAAGCCGGACACACCGGACAAGGTAATGTCCCTCTATTCAATACTCGGAAGATGTCTGTTGACAAGCGATATCTTCCCGATTCTTGAAAATCTCCCCGCCGGTGCCGGCGGAGAAATTCAGCTTACCGACGCAATCAAAGTTCTTGCACAGCGCGACGGAGCAATAGGCGTTGATTTCTATGGTAAGCGTTACGATATGGGAAGTAAGCTCGGAATAATGCAGGCTGCAGTAGAAACTGCGCTTAAGCACTCCGAAATAGGCAATGATTTCCGTGAATATCTTGTCGAGCTTGCAAAAAATCTGTAAATCTGCTTTTTGCAGGTGTTATTGCTTGACAATTCAAGCGTTTGTATATATAATTATTGAGTTGTTTTATGTCAAAACACAATCCTTGCCGGCTCTATGCCGGCCATAAGTCCAAAAGGAGGTGCCAATATGTCTAATAAGTATGAAGCCGTAATAGTTTACAGCACCAAGCTCGACGAAGAAGCTACCGCCGCTATGGTTCAGAAGTTCTCTGATCTCATCGCCGCAAACGGTACTGTCGAGGCTGTTGACGAATGGGGCAAACGCAGACTCGCTTATGAGATCAACGACGAGCGTGAGGGTTACTACACCGTTTATAACTTCTCCGCAGAGCCTGATTTCAGCGCCGAGCTTAATCGTATCCTTATGATTACCGATGGTGTTCTGCGTTCTATGATTATTCGCAAGGACAAATAAGGAGGAGCAAATATGTTGAATACAGTCGCGATTATGGGTAGACTCACTGCAGATCCCGAGCTGCGTCACACCCCGTCCGACATTGCCGTTACTACCTTTACGGTAGCGGTCAATCGCTCCTATGTCAAACAGGGCGCCGAGCGTGCTACCGATTTTATCGATGTAGTAGCATGGCGCAACACCGCTGATTTCATCTGCCGTTATTTCAAAAAGGGTCAGATGATTGCGGTTCAGGGATCAATTCAAACCAGAACCTATGACGATAAGGACGGAAAAAAACGTAAGGTAGTTGAAATCCTTGCCGACAATGTGTATTTCACCGAGAGCCGTCAGAACAGTCAGGGAAGCAGTTACGCTCCCTCCGCTCCGAGTCAGGACTACGGTCGCAGTACACCTGCTCCCGTGCAGGATTACAATGTTTCTTTTTCTTCCGGTGATTCCGATGATTTCACCGTCATCAGCGATGATGATGACCTTCCGTTCTGAGTTCCAACTTTATAAGGAGGATAAACTGTTATGGAAAACAATAATGCAGCCGAAAGACCTGCACGCAATAATATGCATCAGCGTCGTAAAAAGGTTTGCCAGTTCTGCGTTGACAGAAACGGAACCATTGATTACAAGGACGCCGGCAGACTTCGCAAGTTCATCTCTGAGCGTGGTAAGATTACTCCCCGTCGTGTAACCGGAACCTGCGCCAGACATCAGAGAGAACTGACTACCGCTATCAAGCGTGCACGTCAGCTTGCTCTTCTGCCCTACACCGATGACTAATCGGAAATTGCAAGAAAAAGATAAATCCCGGCTTGAACAAAGTCGGGATTTTTTATATCAAATTTAATTTGAATGTTAATATTGACTCATATTGTTCTGAGCAATCTGCGCATATAGCTAACATAATGTGCAAGAGCTATTCCGGGTTCGTCAAAATCACTGCTCCATTTTTTTTGCCATTCAAAAGAAGCATAACCGTCGAAAAAGTCTCTTTCAAGTATTGTCATTATCTCGAGAATCGGCAATTCGCCGTGACCGAGAAGCTTATATGTAATTTTTCCGTCTTCAAATATAGCATCTTTAATATGAACAGCCTTAACAAAACTTCCGATATTAGCATAGGTTTCTTCCGGCTTTTCTGCGTGCAGAGCATACGGGTAGCAAATATCCCATAGAACGCCCTTTGACGTACTGTTAATTCCCGAAAGAAAATCCGCAAGAACCTTGCTGTTGCCGAAATATCCCGCCGTTTCAATGAGAACGGATACCCCGTAATCCTCAGCTTCTCTGCAAATACATTCATAATTTGCGGAAGCGAAATCAGGATTAAAATCCTTATCGGAAACAACTCCTATTCTGATATTAGGAGAATTAAGCTGTTTTGCAAGCTCAAAATATGATTTAAAAGCATTCGGTGACTGCTCAGTGTCGTTACTCAGAGATATACCGATTGAAATAAGCGGAACCGAAATCATGCCGTCTGTCAATCGTTCGGCAGTAGACTTGACATTTTGAGACTGAAAATGTCTGTCCTCTGTCACATCACCACGGTTTCCGATACGACTAAGCTCAATTCCGTCAAATCCGAAATCCTTGGCGGCGGCAAATATTTCATCGAATCCCCAACCGGAACAGCAAACCGTCGAAAAACTCAGCTTCACAAGCTCACCCGCTTTCTATTCTTCATCTACCTTTGCAGTGGCGATAGTTAAAATCAACTCATCGACATTGGCGTTAAATTCTATACCTTCTTCAACACTCTGCTTAAATACAAGCTTGGGAATCTCACTGCTTGTTTCTTCGCTGACAAACTTATAATTTGTTTTCGGAATGCCTAAATCATGCAACCTCATCTCAGCATTTTCTTTGGTAAATCCTGTGAAATCTATCATTTTGATTATTGTCTCTTTATGGACAAAAATTTTAATAGTGTCACCCTTTTTTGCAGTAGAATTTGCACCGGGAGATTGAACTACTATGTCACCCTCCTTGCTCCCCGCCTTATATGTTGTTTCGATCTCAAAATTGAAATTGATTACATCGAGAACAACACCGTCGATATTTTCGCCGACATAATTCGGAACGGTAAGGACAGTTTGAGATACTGTAGCCTCTTCATCTTCCGATACGGACTTTTTGTTGTTATGGACAGCAGAGCTGACTATAAAAACGATAAAGGTTACCGCAAGTAGACAGGCGGAAATAATCGACAGAAGCTTCCAAAGAGAAAACATCTTGTTATATCCTACATTATCCGTTACTTCATTGGATTCGATGTCATTCTGAGGCTGACGGTGAAGCTCGGACATCGGCGCAACCTCTTCCGGCTTAACCTCTCCGAAAAGAACCTTGCGGAACGAGAGACCGGTCTGTAATCTCTCTCGAGCGTTGATAAGCATTGCAAGATTAATAGCGCTCGCAACATTATCCGGAATGTTGTCGACAATATTTTCAATAGGCGCAACATTGTCGAAATTTTTGCGCTGACCGCTCTCCTGAGGGTCTATTCCGGTTATGCAGCGATACAGAGTAGCGGAAAGTGCGTAAACATCGGTAGCTGTGCTCTGCCAACCGGTTTCCGAATACTGCTCCGGTGCGGAATAGCCGCTGATAAGAGCATTTTCAACCTCATCGCCCATAGTGCGAACAGATGTTGTGGCAAAACCTCCGAGCTTTATTTCTCCGCTTCTGTTTATGAGAATTGTATCGGGACTTATTCCGCGATGAATAAGATTAACGCTGTGAATTGAATCTACGGCATCAAAAATAGGCTCGAGCAACATAATTGCCTGCTCAAGTTTAACCAATCCGCCATTGTAATTCAGGAAATCGCGAAGCGTAATACCCTCAAAAATTTCCAAAACGGCATAAGCGGTATGATTCGCCTCAAAGAAATTGAGCGTATGGATAAGTGAGTCTACCTGCGACAGCTTGGCAAGATTGCGATAAAGATCGCAGAAATCCATAAGACAGGTCTTGAAATGAAGCTCTGTACCCGAATCCGGTATTAGAGCATGGGTTGCCTCGTTGCGCTTGCAGGTTTTCTCGAGAACAAATTCCCTTATCTGAACCTTCTTGTTATCCTGAACATCATAACCGATATATGTTGCAGTGTCACCGCTGGTATCACTCAGCTTGCCGACAACATATCTGCCGGCAAGACGGAAGCCAATCGGCAGGTAAAGTTCGGGATTCTTCTGACTCCCGTTATAGCCGCAGGTGGGACACTCCTTTGCATCGGAGGGCACCTCGCTCATACAGCTCATACACAGCTTATTGCCTTCGCTCATATCAATTACACCTCAAAAATTATGCTGTTTCTATGTCGGCATCCTCCTGCAGACCGAGCAGCTCAACTGCCCATTCACGCATTTTGTACTTCTGAATCTTTCCGCTTGCTGTGAGCGGGAAGCTGTCGATAAATCTGATATATCTCGGGACCTTGTGGCGTGCCATATTGGCGGCAACAAAATCCTTCAATTCTTCTTCTGTTATTTTAGCACCTTGCTTGAGTATAACGCAAGCCATTATCTCTTCGCCGTACTTTTTGCTCGGTACTCCGATAACCTGAACGTCGCTGACCGACTCGTGCGTATAGAGAAACTCCTCGATTTCTTTGGGGTATATATTCTCACCGCCGCGAATTATCATATCCTTTATACGACCTACTATTTTATAATACCCTTTTTCGTCACGCATTGCAAGGTCTCCGGAGTGTAGCCATCCATCGGAATCTATTGCATTTGCGGTTGCTTCCGGCATTTTGTAATATCCCTTCATAATATTATAGCCCCTTGCGCAAAATTCACCCGCAATGTTATCGCCGACCTCTTCACCTGTTTCGGGATCTACTATCTTTGTTTCTATCATAGGAAGAGGACGTCCTACGGTATTTACTCTTGTTTCGATGCTGTCATCGACGGTTGTCTGGGTACATACGGGCGAAGCCTCTGTCTGACCGTATGCAATTGTAATCTCCCTCATACCCATCTCGTCAACAACCTGCTGCATTACCTTTACGGGGCAAGGAGAACCTGCCATAATTCCCGTGCGCAGGGTGCTGAAATCATATTTTGCAAAATCCTTGTGCTCGAGCATAGCAATAAACATCGTCGGCACACCGTGTACGGCGGTGCATTTCTCATTCTGAATTGCATCCATAACAAACTGTGCCTTAAAATATTCGATAGGAACGATAGATGTACAATGCGTCAGCGCCGCCATCATTGCAAGCACCAGACCGAAGCAGTGGAAAAACGGCACGGTAATGCACAAACGGTCATCGGATGTAAATTTCATGCATTCCCCTATAAACCATCCGTTATTGATAATATTTTTATGTGTCAGCATAACGCCCTTAGGAAATCCCGTTGTGCCGGAGGTATACTGCATATTAACAACATCATCAGCGTCAAATTCGGTCTGACGCTGTATCAAGACAGCTTCAGGTACTGTTTCTCCTATATCGTAAAGACGTTCAAAGGACAGCATACCCGTGTGCTCCGAGCCGCAGGTGATAACCGTATCGAGAAACGGCAGTGCAGCGTCGCAGTATTCGCCCACACGGTAGTCGCGTAAGGTGGGACAAAGCTCGGTTACTATTTCGGCATAGTCGGTATCACGGTATTTTTTGTCCATTACGAGTACCTTGGTATCGGACTGTCTGAGCAGATATTCAAGCTCGAATATCTTGTAAGCGGTATTGACGGTAACAAGCACTGCACCTATCTTGGCAGCCGCGTACAGCGTTATAATCCATTGTGGAATATTACCCGCCCAAATTGCGATATGGTCGCCCTTTTCCACACCCATAGCGATAAAGGCACGAGCGACAAGGTCGGTTTCCTCGTCAAATTCGCGCCATGTGCGTGTATAATCACGGTCTGTGTATTTTATCATCTGCCTGTCGCCCATAAGCTGAGCCTTTTCATGCAGAACTTGACCGAGTGTTTTGTTTATAAGCTCCATTTTATTACCCTCTTTTCGGCAAATAAAAAAGCCCTCGATTATCCGATAATCGAAGACGAAACATAAAATTCCGCGGTACCACTTCAATTTGATACATATATGTATCCGCTCTAAGCCGTCATATAACGGCGTGCTCCTATAACGTGGAGCCGCTCCGTCCGAGCCTAATTGCACAAGCTTTCAGCGGGACACTCATGGGCGAGTTCGCTCTGTCTGTCGAAACCGTCTCTCAGCGTATCGACGGCTCTCTGTCTTCGTTCGGCAGGGTTACTGTTCCCATTCACAGTGTTTTAGTGTTTTTTGAATATATATGTATAATATCAAATAAAAAAAACATTGTCAATCGGAAGCGTTATACAGATTTGTCACTTGAATTAAATAAATCTTTATGGAATTTAACACTTTTATGTGGTATACTAATTATAACATTTTTATAAAAATAAATTGGAGATTGCGGAGATGAAGAAATATCATTCGGTTGTTTCCAAAAAAACGGTAACATGGATAATGGTCGGCGCTATTATTATTCTTCTTTACGTTGCTCTGTTAAACCTTTCCGACATAGCTGCGTTTTGTAAAAAAACTCTCGGCATATTTTCACCGTTCAGCACCGGAATCGTTCTTGCCTATATTATGAACCTGCTTATGGTACCGATTGAAAAATATATGTTCTCGTGGATAAAAAGACCTAAGCTACGACGTATTCTCTCGGCTCTGCTGTGCATGATGTTTTTTATCGGAATCGTTGTCACACTCGTCAACGCGATTATCCCGCAGATTTCCGAGAGCATCACGTTGCTTGTCGGTAATATTCAGAACTATATCAACGGCACAGGGATACTGACCGAGTTTGTAGAGAGCCGTGAACAACTCTCGGAAATCGTTTCTACCTTTATCGGTTCATGGAAGGATATTTTTCGTTCCATTTCCGATTGGGCAAAGTCTCTGCTTCCATCGCTCATAAATCTTTCAATTCAGTTCGGCACCGGAATTGTCGACCTGCTGATATCAATAATCACTGCCGTTTATATTCTCATCGATCGTGAACACGTTCTGCACACCGCCGCAGTAGTTTGCAGAGCATTCACCAAGGATGTCACTTATCGCCGCATTCGCTCCGTTGTCGCTCACGGCAGTGAAATTTTCAGCAGATATGTCGGAGGAACTTTGATTGACTCGTTCATCCTCGGAATGTCCTGTTACGTAGGGATGCTGATTATGAAAATACCGTATGCCGTGCTCGTTTCGATAATAGTCGGATGTACCAACATAATTCCATCCTTCGGTTCATATCTCGGAGCATTACTCAGCACCTTAATAATTTTGATAGACACCCCTATAAAAGCGTTATATTTTTTAATTTTCATTATGATTCTCAACACAATTGAAGCAAACCTGCTGATACCGCTGATAATCGGCGATGTGACCGGTTTGTCTCCACTTTGGGTATTGGTATCCATTGTGCTTTTCGGCTCAATATGGGGCTTTGCAGGTATGGCTCTCGGTGTTCCGCTGTTTGCCGTGCTTTACTATATTGCCGGTGAATGGGTCAGAAAAAAGGTTTCGGAAAAGGATAAAATAAAATCAGCCGAAGAAGCCTCTGCCGGTGACTGAACAAATACTCAAATAACAAATATACGGTGTCGACGTTAAATTACAAATTGCATTGAAATACCCCCGAACAAATTCGTTCGGGGGTTGGTTTTTTTATAAATGCTTTCCGTCGACTATTGCACCGTGAGATGTTGAATTCATAATCTGATTAATGATATCAAAATCGGTAATCACTATACTTCCGTTATCATCAAGCTCGGCGTAATAATATTCACCGTCCGATGTAACGTTTCCTATATCAAGTTTAGTCGAAATTATGTCACCGTCGACGCTCATATAAGTCATCGTAAGTGTCGCATAAGGCTCGGCAAGACCGTATGCCTGCATTTTATCGTCGGTCGCAACATACGAAATACACTTATCGAACGGGACATAGGTGAGATATTTCCATGCTGTAGCGGCATTATTGACGTTTACCGAGCTCTGTTTTACACCATCGATCTGCCATTCATAGTCGATAACATAGATAATATCACTTATTGATTCCTTCTCTTGACCTTCTTTTAACTCCGATTCTCCGTCGTATTCCGTGCGGTTCTTTACTATTGCATAGCTCTTTCCGCCGATTTCAACGGTAATCGAGGTAATCCTCTTTTCGGTAACCGTCGGGAAATTGTCGTATTTTACAATATCCTGAATACCGTTGACTACCTCGCTTATCAGGTCGGCACCGATAACGAATACCCTATCATTTCCCTCAGCCATAGCATAGCAGGCACTTCTGGTAATACCGAGATAAACTACGGTTGAATTACTGTTTTTGTCAATAAGCTCAACCGAAAAATCGGGGTTTTCAAGACCGAATTCCTCAAGACTCTCATATTCGTTTAATGCACGAATAGCAACGATATTCTCAGCGGAGCTGATTATCGAACTGATGTGCGACTGGACAATAGGCCAATCGGGATATTCAAGGCAATACCATTTTTTATCTTCTTTTTCAAACGAAAGAGTACCTGAGAGGTTGGTGTAAATCAGCTTTACAGTATCGGAAGCATCGGTGACCGTCAGCTCACTTTCAAGCTTTGCGGCAGAGGTTCTCGAACGGTTATTAATGATACCGTTAATCAGCATATAACATACAATCAAAGCGACAGCAACAATCGCAAGAACCTTTAAGAGAGATTTGTTTTTCATATTCATCCCTCTTACCGACGACGGCGTTTAATCCACACCGTCATTCCTGCGGCAAATATCGCAACAGGAATGGCAACAATAAAGACTATGCTCGATGCGGCTGCCTTGGAGTTGACATTGTTATAAACAACGGCAAGGCTCTTGGACGGAATGGAGAATCCGGCATCGACGTCACCGACAGACCATGAAACAGCATTGACAAACATATCTGCATTGCCGAGGTTTCCGAATGCAGACAGGATATTGTCGTTATCTATAAGGCTGTAAGAGCCGAACAAAACAATGCTGCTCTCGGTGCCGTTGTCGTTTTTACGAACAATATCTGCTCCTACCGTGTACGACATACTCGGAGTTGTATTCTGGTTGTAATCTGCGGTAACAAGCTGGCTGAGTGCCGAGGTCTGCATAAAATATTCGGTGCTCAGCGACATATCTGACTGGTCTATACCGTATGCGACACTGTTGAACATCAAAACAGGCTTATCATTTACGCGTCCGATTTCGGGAAGGCTTTGGATTGTAGGAAGAATATAGTTGAAATAATCGGTGTTGTTGTAGCGGTAATGACTTCCTGCATCCGAATCTATAAGTGTTCCGTCATAAACGGTTACACCGAAATCAGACAGCAAAGCTTCAACATTTGTAATCTCCGCTCCCGGCAGACCGCTGAGGTAGATAAGCTTACCGCCGTTATTGCAGTATTCGCGTATAGAAGCAAGCTCATCGTCTGCAAAGTCAATGGTAGGTCCGTTGATGATAAGAAGCTTGCAGTCATCGGGGACGGAACCGGCAGTCATAAGGTCGAGCTTTGATGCCTCGATACCGATTTTCTTTAATCTTGTGCGCAGTGAGCTGACTACGATTTCCTCATTATGTCCGGTAAGATAATATACCTGCTGAGTATCGGTGTTAATTACGTAGTAAAGCGCACCGGTAATCTGACCCTCACCGTCAAACTCCTTTTCGTTGAGAACTCCAGTCTGAGAATAAGTTACATAATCATATTTGATTATATCACTGAAGCTAACGCTCATCATCTTGCCCGTCACTTCATTTTTGACGACAATGCTGTCCGCAGATGTATCATAGGTGGTGAGTCCGACGGGATTGGCAACGGGGTCAAGATGAATAGTTGTAATCTTGTCACAGTTTTCATCGTACTGATCGGCAAGCTTGCTTATTCTCTTATCAAGAGTGGACTCCTCGGCAACAACTACAATGGTAATATCGTCGGTTACGGCATCGAGCAAACGTCGTGTTTCGTCGCCTATACTGTACAGCTTTTGATTGCTTGTGTCTATCTGCTTCAAGCTGTCGGGAAGCATATTGACAAACAGCATAACAACTATGGCAAGCACAATAACAACAGCGGTCAATCCGACACTGTACACTCCGTTTTTATATGTTCTGGACGAGAACATACCGCCTGCCTTAGCTTTGAAATCGTTCTTTTCGTTATTCATTTTCCTATCCTCCTCAGCTCCAACGTCTCTTCTGGAGCGATTGTCCCGTGAGGAACAGCATAACAACGATAATAAGCAGCATTCTGATCATTCCGGCAAGGTCAAAAATCTGATAATAAATAAAGTTTATCGGAACATTGAAAAGAGCAAGTCCAGAGGTATATTTTGAGAAAAAACCCTCGAACATTGAAGGATTTGAAAGATTGATTCCGATAAGAATACCGCACCCTACAAGCTCTACCGCAAGCGCGGCAATCCAGTTCTTAGTAACGGCATAGAACAACAATGCTATCAATGTAACTACACCGAGAAGAATAATAATTGACGTAAGTGAATCGGTTGGAATAATCGAAACAATAGAAGTCCAAAGGTAAATCACAAGCAGTACCGCAAAGGTACAAACCGCCGTTATTACAATATTTTCGAGCAGAGAAGAGATAAACATCCCGATTGAAACAAAAACGCATATCATAACAAAATATGCAAGCATAGATGTATAATCGGTAAGCAGTGAAGCATTGCCGAAGCTCTTGATTATCAAAGGAGCGATACAGAAAAGAATCATCGGGATAAGAAACACACTGCACATTGCAAAGAATTTGCCGAGTACAATATCGGCTATGCTGAGCGGGGATGTAAGCAGTATCTGATCTGTTTTCTGACGTTTTTCATCTGCAAACGAGCGCATGGTGACTACAGGAACAAGCAAAAGCAGAACAAACCATGCACTTATGAGTGAATAGGAAAAAATAGGATAACCTGTCTGAATATTGCTCCCGTAAAAATAGAGTCCCACAAGAGCAACAAAAACACCGATGCAAAGCGGACCTGTCATGGAATTCATATATGCCTTGAGTTCTCTTTTATATACCGCACCCATTATTCAGCATCCTCCCCATCGTTATCAATATTATCCGTTATTATATTGTTGTCCATATTTATCCCGGTGCTTCCGTCCTGAGTAAGCTCAAGAAAGACCTCTTCGAGCGACGATGCCGCCGACTGCATTCCGATGATCGGCAGATGCGCTCCCGAGAAAGCAAGGAATAACTCGTCTCTGATGTCTTTATCCTGATCGGTACTTACAACCATAGTACACTCGTTGTGAGCAGTGTCCTCGTGATATGTCACCGCATACTCACTGTTAAGGCGTTCAACGGCGTTCTGTGCCTGACGCTTATTTCCTCTTACCGTGAGCTGAATTTTATTGTATGCCTTGAGCTTGCGTTCGAGATTTTCGGTAGTATCGCTTGCAACCAGCTTGCCTGCAGATATAATCATAACCTTATCGCAAACTGCGCTGACCTCAGACAAAATGTGTGAGCTGAGAATGACGGTATGCTCTTTTCCAAGCTCCTTGATAAGCTCGCGCATCTCGATAATCTGCTTCGGGTCAAGTCCGACGGTAGGCTCATCGAGAATAATGAGCGGCGGCAGACCGAGAATAGCTTGCGCAAGTCCCACGCGCTGGCGGTAACCCTTGGACAAATTCTTTATCAGTCGGTTTCTGACATTCTCGATTCTCGCTTTTTTGATAGCAAGCTCGATTGCCTCCTTGCGCTCCGCCTTGGGTATTCTCTTGATACCGGCGGCAAAGTCAAGATATTCTTCCGGTGTCATATCGGGGTAAACCGGCGGAATCTCCGGCAGATATCCGATAAGCTTTTTTGCTTCCAGCGGTTCCTCGGAAATACTGTGACCGTTGATTTTTACATCACCGCTCGTAGCTCCGATATATCCGCACATCATATTCATAGTAGTGGATTTTCCGGCTCCGTTCGGTCCTAAAAATCCGTAAATCTGACCGTCTTCGATAGTCAGATTCAGGTTATCGACCGCCCTGTGAGTACCGTAGTCCTTAACGAGGTCAACTATTTCAACCAAAGTTATTTCCTCCTATATAAAGTCAAGCATACCTAAAGCGAATGTTTCACTCTACCGTCAATTATCACATCAACAGCTGATAAAAATGTGAAATCAATGTGAAATGTAAAAAAACTTCAGCATACCTGCACAAAATAATAATATCATTTAAATAGTATTTTTTCAACAAAAAGGTATCAAAAAGCCGTGCGTTTTTATTAAACACACGGCTTTTAAAGCTTTAGAATAAATTATTCGGGAAGATCCTCTTCATTTTCAAGATTGTGCCAGACATTTTGAACGTCATCGTTATCCTCTAAGTGTTCAAGGAGCAATCCCATCTTTTTTAGCTGTTCTTCATCGCTTAAGCGGGTATAGTTGGACGGAACATACTCCGGCTCGGAGGATATGATTTTATAACCCTTGCCCTCAAAGTAATCTGTTACGGCGCGCAAATCGTTAGGAGTGGTAACAATTTCACACTCTTCCTCGTCGTAGTTCATCTCATCGCCGCCTGCCTCAAGGCAATCCTCAAGCACGGCGTCCTCGCTGCGTTCATCTGTCTCAACAAGCAGAACGCCCTTTTGAGTAAACATAAAGGAAACACAGCCGTTTGTTCCGAGATTTCCGCCAAACTTGTCGAAATAATGACGTACATCGGCAGCCGTTCTGTTGCGGTTATCGGTCAGTGTTTCTACCATAAGGGCAATTCCGCCGGGACCGTAACCCTCGTAGGTGATGGTTTCGTACTCGTCCTTGCCGTCTCCGCTCGCTTTTTTGATAATGCGGTCAATATTTTCGGCGGGATAGTTCGCAGCCTTGGCTTTGTTGATAATATCGCGAAGCTTGCTGTTAACCGTAGGATCGGGTCCGCCTTCACGAACCGCTACCGAAATTTCACGTCCCATCTTTGTGAAAATCTTGGCGCGCTGAGCATCGGTTTTCTCTTTTTTGCGTTTAATATTGTTCCATTTGGAATGTCCGGACATTGTATTTTCCCCTTTTGCTTAATTGATTTTATTATATACCGCCGTTTTCGATTTGAAAAGTAATTTATAAATATATCCTGATATTTACAGACATAATTTAAATGTGTTTGAGGATAATATCTGACAACGGAGTATAATCTCCGAAGTAATAAAGAAAGGCGGTGAAACGAAATGGCCGAAAAGAAAAGCACTGCAAAATCTCGCAAGTCCACGGACAGCAAGTCCGAAAAGAAATCCGGTGAAAGCAAGAACTGCTCCTCTAAGTCCGAAAAAGACTGAATATGAAATATGCGGCATTATTGCAATACAGTGTAATCTCGTGTTCTGCAACAGTGCCGCAGAACAGATAAAATCACCTTTCGACTATTCGGCATCCTTGTTACTGTCAGACGAAGAAATAATTATTTCAAACAACTCCGATATTCTGTCTCCCTGTCCCGCAAGGTACAAATATCCGAACAGTGCTTCAAGACCTGTTGCAGCTCGATAATCCTTCGGCTCGGAATTTTTGGGAATAGACATTTTAGACGAGTTCTTTGCGCGTTTTACCGCAGCCAACTCATCTTCGGTAAGCACCGAAGTAATACTTTCAAGTGCTTTTTGCTGCGCATTGGCGCACACATAAGAAACAGCGTCGCGGTGAAGCTGTGACGGGTGAGCGTTTGAATGTGTGATGATATAATCCCTTACCAACAGTTCATAAACAGCATCGCCCAAAAATGCAAGTCCGAGCGCACCCTTTTGTTTTATTTCGTGTACCGAAGCGGCATCATCTGATGAAATCAAACTGATAATCTCCTATCTCGACAGTATCTCCGTCCTTTGCTCCCTGCGCCTCCAGCTCGGCAACTATGCCGCTGTCCGAAAGAGCCTTTTGAAAATACAAAAGCGACTCGTAATCGTCAACATCGGTTGTTCCGAGGATTCTTTCGAGCCACGGAGCATCAACGGAAAATCCGTCATCGGTACGCTCAACGGTGAACTTAGAGCCAATCTGCGGCAGAGGCTTGGTATAGGTAACCTCAAACTTTTCAACAGCGGGAAGTTCCTTGAGCTTTAGCCAAACCGCATTGACAAGCTCCTGCGTTCCCTTACGAGTTACGGCACTGAGCGACAGATATGTGTAACCCTTTTTCTCGACATAAGACCTAAACTCAGCCTCAAACGAAGTATCAACATCGGTTTTGTTGCCGACCACAATCTGAGGTCGAGCCGCTAAAGCTTCGTTGAAAGCAAAAAGCTCGCTGTTAATGGTATCGAAATCCTCAATGGGACTTCTCCCCTCACTGCCGGAAACATCAACGACGTGGACGAGCATACGACAGCGCTCTATATGGCGCAGGAAATCGTGTCCGAGACCTATGCCTTTGCTTGCACCCTCAATAAGTCCGGGTATATCGGCAAGAACAAAGGAATTACCCTGTGATACCGCTACTACTCCGAGCATAGGGGTAAGCGTTGTAAAATGGTAGTTGGCTATTTTAGGTTTGGCGGCACTCAGCACCGACAGAAGCGTAGACTTACCTACATTAGGAAATCCAATGAGACCGACGTCTGCAATCAGCTTAAGCTCCAGTGTAACTTCCATCTTTTCTCCCGGCTGACCGAGCTTTGCAAATCTCGGAATCTGACGGGTCGGCGTGGCAAAATGTGCGTTGCCGAATCCTCCCTTTCCGCCTTTCAGCAGAACAACGGGTTCATCGCCGGAAATATCCGCTACAACATCCTGCGACTCAAACTCGCGGATTACAGTGCCTCTAGGAACGCGAATCACCAAATCCTGTGCGCTCTTACCGCTCCTGTTTCCGCCGTCACCGTTAGCACCGTTTGGAGCCTCATATTTTCTTTTATATCTGAAATCAAGCAGGGTAGACATATTGTCATCGGGAACAAAAACGATGTTGCCACCGCGCCCGCCGTCACCGCCGTCGGGACCGCCTGCGGCGACGAATTTCTCTCGGTGAAAAGCTACCGCTCCGTTTCCTCCGTCACCTGCTTTTAAAATAATTCTTGCTTTATCGACAAACTGCATATTGTCCTCTGTATTACTTAAAAAATCCCGAGCCGTTTAAAGCTCGGGATAATAGGTTCAGTTGATAACGCTGACCTTCTTGCGGTCTTTTCCGACTCTCTCGAACTTGACCTTACCGTCGACAAGGGCGAAAAGAGTATCATCCGAGCCGATGCCAACATTGACACCGGGGTGGATGTGTGTACCACGCTGACGAACGATGATGTTGCCCGCTACCGCGAACTGACCATCTGCAAGCTTGACGCCGAGACGCTTGGACTCGGAATCACGACCGTTCTTTGTTGAACCGACACCTTTTTTATGAGCCATTCTCGGTACCTCCGTTATGCGTTAATAGCGGTGATTTCCACCTTAGTGAACTGCTGACGATGTCCCTTTTTGCGCTTGGAATCCTTTTTGGGACGATAGGTGAACACGACGACCTTCTTAGCCTTGCCGTGCTTGACGATTTTGCCCGTAACCTTGGCTCCGTCTACTACCGGTGTGCCAAAGGTAGTCTTATCGTCGGTACCGACTGCGAGAACCTTGTCAAAGACATACTCGCTATCGGCTTCGGCATTCAGCTTCTCAATGTAAATAACATCGCCTTCGCTTACGCGATACTGCTTGCCGCCTGTTTCGATAACTGCGAACATTGCTTATACCTCTTATATTTTCAGACTCGCCGTCACAGGCGGACAAATTGTCGCTTAAAAAGCCTGATTCGTGCGGCTTAGATATGATACCACATATTGCGGTATTTGTCAAATAATTATTACTGCTTAATCCATTCCTCGACTATCGACCAAAATGTATCCTTGTTAACCTCGGGATTTGTCGGAATATCGTTATCGACAACTGTTACGAGCTTGGCAAGAGATACCCATTCTTCGACAATCTTTTCCCACTCGGCAAGCTCTCTTTCGGGCTGTGCGGGTTCTGCGGACTCATCTGTTTCTAACTCCCGTTCCGCTTCATCATCAAAGACATCATTCTGCTCTGTCTGCATTCCGGCATCATCGGCTTTTGCTTTACCGTCTCTTTCGGCATTAAGCTCCGATAGCTCCTTTGCCCATTCCTCGCTGTTTCCGTAGGGGATATAGCGGGACGGTTCATCGGATTTCTTAATCTTTGTTCTCACGATAATAATCACGGCAACCGATGCAACAAATCCGAGTATTGCCAAAAGCTGTGAAATTCTTATACTGCCGAGATACAGACTGTCGGTGCGAAGTCCCTCAAATACAGCTCTGCCTGCTCCGTTCCACGCAAGATATATAAGAGCGATTTCTCCGTCAAACTTGCGTTTCTTTGCATATTTCACCAAAATTATCGTACCGATAAGATACCAAATCGACTCGTACAGGAAGGTAGGATGCACGGCGGCAAGCGGGTCGACGGACATACCATGCTCGGCAATAGTATCGGCATTGAATGTAAGATAGCGCACAACGGTGCTGCTCGTCATACCCCACGGCAGATTGGTATTACAGCCGAATGCCTCTTGATTAAAGAAGTTGCCCCAACGTCCGACACACTGCCCGATAAGCAGACCTATACCGGAGATATCGAGCATCGGGAAAAGCTTAACCTTGCGCAGCGGACACATAATGAGTGCGGCAACAGCGGCACCTATTACCGTACCGTAAAAAGCAAGACCGCCGTTGCGAATGTCGATAATATCGAAAAACGACGTAAATTCACCCTTTTCGGCGAAAATAACATAATACAGCCTTGAGCCTACAATCCCGAAAATCGCTCCTACCAGAACAACGTCGAGCATCCTGTCAACGTCTACTCCGAACTTATTTGCGTTTTGCATCGCATAGACAAATGCAATAAGCATTCCGAGTCCGATGAGCAATCCGTACCAATAAACATCGAATTTACCGATGGAAAAAGCAACTCGGTTTATCTCGAACGACAGTCCGAGTCCGGTAAAGCTGACAATATCGGTCATAAGTCAAATCTCCTTATCAATCGGTTCTAATATCGACAGTGCCGACATATTCTCGCGGAACAATCCGGCGAGCACCTTTTCGGCATCATCGGCGGTAACCGTTTTTATGGAATTTATTATATCACAAAAATCGTAATTTTTAAAATAAAAAGCCGACATATTTGAAGCGACACTGTCCTGACTGTCAAGTGAAGTCAAAATATCTCCGAGAAAACGGCGTCTGCATTCCTCAAAACGCGATTTTGAGATACCGTTATTTTTCATTTTGGCTATTGCCTTTGAAATCTCAACGGCAACGGCGCGAGGGTCTCGACTCTCTCCCGAAAATGCCGTATAGAAGTAGCCGTTGCCGGATGACGATTCAAAGCCGAAGGACTGATTTACAAGACCGCTGTCATAAAGCTTGCGGTATAAAGGGCTTGTCTCCCCTGCGATAAGGGTCAAAAGCATATCGCAGAGCAGTTCGTTTTTTGATATGTCGTTATCAATCGGTTTTTCCTTATATCCGAACATAAATTGCGGCATGGAAATATCCATTTTCTTAACAAATTCCTTGTCGACAATTGTATCAGGCTCATCTATTTTAATCGGTCGAACCTTATTTTTGCTTGCCTTTCTGCCGATATCGAGCATTTCACGGCAAATTTGTTCAACACGCTCGGGAGAAATATTTCCGACAACAACAAGGACCATATTATCGGGTCGATAATATGCATCATAGCAATCATAAAGTATTTCGGGCGTAAGCTCGGATATGCTTTCCACCGTACCTGCAATGTCATATTTTATCGGGTGATTGTGATAGAGCAATCCGAAAAGGCCCATCATAATCTGCCAGTCGGGATTATCGTCGTACATTCTGATTTCCTGACCGATTATTCCCTGCTCTTTGTCAACATTTTCATCGGTAAAATACGGCGAACGCACAAACTCAATGAGGGTTTTGAGAGACTGCTCCTCCATACCCGTCGTTTCAAACAGATAACAGGTTCTGTCAAACGAGGTAAAGGCATTGGCAGAAGCTCCCGTTTCGGCAAATAGTGTAAATGCATCACCTTTTTCGCCCTCAAACATCTTGTGCTCGAGGAAATGTGCTGTTCCGGAAGGCACGTGACAGCGACGATTTCCGAGCATAAAATCAGAGGTTGTCGAGCCTATCTTAGCTCCGAAAATTGCAAATGTCGAACGCTTCCCGACAGTAGGGAAAACAAGCACCTTGAGACCGCTTTTGTGAGTATACTCGTAGTAGCACTCACCCGGTACCGGCAATTCTACTCTGTTCATCGTCAATCCTCCTCTCCCGTCAACAAAAGTCTGACCGAAGGCTTGAGAAGATTAAAAGCGGAAATTATATCCTCACGTTTAACGGAACGATAGGTATCCGCAACCTCTGACGGGGTAATTATCTTGCCCAAACGCAGAATTGAATTCAGATACCATGATGTAGTTCCTTCTGCGGTATCTGCAACTCCGTCCAATGTATTTATGATATATATTCTCGCCTGTTCGATTTCTTCGTCGTCAAACTCACCTTTTTGAAGCTGTTCCAACTCATAAATCACGGCATTTTTCAGCTTTTCCGCATTGCTGTGGTCTACACCGCTGTCTACGGTTACGGCTCCGCTCTCGGTAGAAACGCGCGCCGCACAGTAATAGCAAAGACTCTGTTTTTCACGCACATTACGGAAAAGTCTTGACATGGGCGCTCCGCCGTACATAGCACAGGCAAGCTGCAATGAACGCAGCTCCTTTTCGTCAAGCTCTCTGCCCGGCGTCATCATCATAACGAACTTATCCTGTTCGACGTCCATAACGAGTCTTTTGTCGACGGAATCAGCATATCCTACGGCTTTTGACGGCGCAATCATTTTGTGTGTACCGTTTTTTTCACTGTCAAAAAGCTTTGTCATCAGTTCCCTGACCTTATCCTGCTCACTGCCGCAATAGAGTATTTCTATACTTGCCGACTTTACAAATTTCTTATATGCCTTGTACAAGCTTTCACCGTTGATTTTGTCGATATCATCCTCATAACCGTTGGGAGGCAGGGCACGTAAATCACCGTCAAAGAATAATCGATTGGCATAGCGCAGAGCATAGACACGCTTGTCGTTAATCTCGGAGCGTATTGTTTCACGAAGCTTTTCTTTTTCGATAGCTGTGTTCTTTTCGTCAAATCCTTTTTCACTCACAGAAGGGTTAAACAATATGTCATAAAGAAGCTCGGCACGGCGAAGCGACAAACCGCTGACTCCAACAAGCTTCGCATCAACACCGGCTATGGAAGCAGACAGTATCCTCGAATAACCGTATGACGACGCAGATGTATAAAGCTCACTACCGTAAAGAGAATCGAGTCGGCGCTTTAGCTTGGTCATATCCGGATAAGTCTTTGTACCCCGTTCAAGCAGGTAAGGAAGAAGCGCCGTTTCGGTAAGATTATCCCGGCTAATCGGTGTACGAAGCGTAATCATCAGACGCGATTTTCTGAAATTACCGTCAAGCGATGAAAAATATACACCGTTTGCAATTTTTCCTCTATTCATTTCATTCCTTCATTGTACACGACATCGCACAACCGCGAATTGATGACCAATACACGCGATTATGCGATGTGACTTTAAATGTTAAATTAGTTTATTTTATAAATTCATCGTGAATTGCGGCAACGGCACGGTCGGCATCGTTGGCATTGATAAGAACGGAAATCTTGATTTCACTTGTCGAAATCATCATAATGTTGACTCCCGCCTCAAACAAAGCACCAAATATGCGGGAAGCAACTCCGGAATTACTCGCCATACCGGCACCGACAATGGAGACCTTTGCAACATTGTCATAAAGCTTGATTTCTTTGGACTTGATTGCATCCTTGCCGTCGGCAAGCACCTGCTGAGCTTGAGCGAGATCGGACTTGGGAATAGTGAATGTGATATCCTGTGTACCGTCGTTCCCCTCCGACTGGAGAATAATGTCTACATTGATTCCGCACTTGGCAAGACGGGAGAAAATTGCAAAAGCGATACCCGGCTCATCAGGCACTCCTAAAATAGACATAGAAACTATTGCGGTATCCTTGGTAACTCCCTTAATGAGCATTCCTTCCATTTTCGTAACCTCTCTTACTACCGTTCCGGGATTATCTGTTAAACTGGAACGTACTTCTATATTAACATTATATTTTTTAGCAAGCTCTACCGAACGGTTCTGCAGTACCTGAGCACCGAGCGATGCAAGCTCAAGCATTTCGTCAAAGCTGATTTCATCGAGCTTTACCGCCCCTTTAACCTTGCGCGGGTCCGCTGTGAAAACACCCTCTACATCGGTATAGATACGGCACATATCGGCGTTGAGTGCGGCGGCAAGAGCAACGGCGCTTGTGTCGGACCCTCCTCTGCCGAGCGTAGTCAAGTCATCGCTTCGGTTAATTCCCTGAAATCCTGCAACGACAACAATATTTTTTTCATCCAGCTCGGTGCGGATACGTTCTGTATCAATGCGGCGTATTCTTGCACTCGAATAATGTGAATCGGTCAAAAATCCAGCCTGCCAGCCAGTCATCGAAATCGACTTGTACCCGAGCTTGTGCAGTGCCATCGCCATCAGCGAGCAGGAAATCTGTTCGCCTGTGGTAAGAAGCATATCCATCTCTCTTTTTGACGGGTTATCGTCGATTTTACCCGCCATTTCGATAAGATCGTCGGTAGTATCTCCCTGTGCCGATACAACCATTACAACCTCGTTGCCCTCATCGTAAGCCTTGGCGGCTATGCGAGCGGCATTGAAGATTTTTTCGGTGTTGGCAACGGAGGAGCCTCCGAATTTCATTACAATCAATGACATAATATCCCCCGATTATTCTCTTTCTGTAATTGTTCCGGCGTTGTTGGCTTTTAATCTCAACAAGCTGAAATGCGCTGTTTCTTCATCGTCGGCAAGTCGTTTTTCGACCTCGTCGGCAAATACCATATTACCCGCTCCGACTATTGACATTATCGACGAGCCGGCGCCGCTAATAAAGGTGGCAAGTGCGCCGTATTCATCTGCAAGCGCCATAATCTTTTTGCTTCCCGGAATAAGCGGAAAACGATATGGCTGGTGCAGTCTGTCCTTGGTTGCCTCCTTGAGCAACGAATAATCCCTGTCCGCAAAGGCGGAGACGAGCAGTGCACTCCTTGACAGATTGTAGCGGGCGTCGATATGTGAAATCTGCTCCGGTATTGCCTGACGGGCAACGCTCGTTTTAAGCTTAAAATCCGGAACAAAAGTCATAAAGGTAATGCTGTCGCTGATTTCGTGGCGAACACAGACAACCTTTCCGTCATCGGTGATAACCGAAACGGTAAAGCCTCCCATTATTGCAGGTGCGGCGTTATCGGGATGACCCTCAATTATCGAACAAACATCGAGTATTTCGGTCTTGGTGAGCGGTTTGCCCAACAGCTCGTTTGCACCCACAACTCCCGCCGCAACACAAGCGGCACTGCTGCCGAGCCCCCTTGCAATAGGAATAATATTCTGTTCTCTTATCTTGATTCCCTTAAATGTTTTTCCACAAATTTCATATACCCTTTTTGCCGAGCTGCAAATCAGATTGCTTTCATCGGTCGGTATATCGTTTCCGTTAAGCGATGCAATATCTATTTCATCACAATCGTCGATATAAACGGTGTTGTGCATATCAAGAGCAATGCCGGAGCAGTCGAATCCCGATCCGATATTAGCCGAGGTAGCCGGTACCGATATCTTTATCATATTCAGCCTCACTCATCAATGACAATATATGCCTTAGCTGCAATGCCGTCCGACAGCATTTTATCTCGCTCGGCAACCGTCATTTTCCCTGTAATTTCCGAAGTACCGTCTGCCTTGATAACAAAGTAGCGGTAAGGGACCTCATATTTGAACGGATTTTCCTGTTTTGTCCAAAGAACGGGACGGTTGTCTGAATTTTCGGAAGCCTCGATAACATCAGCCATAACCGCTCCCGCTGTCGGGAGCTTGCCTGCGCCTCTGCCGAAAAGCTCAACATCTCCTGCATTAGAGCAAGTATAGTGTACCGAATTAAAGACGTCATTTACACTGATAAATCGTGAATTTTCACCGACGTATGCAGCGTGTACCCATGCCGAAACATTACCGTCTTCGCTCTGCTCCGAATGTGCAATAAGCTTGATAGTACCGCCCTTTTCGGCGGCAAGCTTCATATCGGAGAGTGAAACCTCACTGATACCGTCAGTCGGGATATCATCAGGCTTGATTTCCATTCCGTAAGCTATCGACGAAAGAATGGCAAGCTTGCGTCCGGCGTCGTATCCGTCGACATCATCAGACGGATCCTTAGTCTCGGCATAGCCGAGCTGTTGAGCGACCGACAACGCCTCGGCATAGCTCATACCGTTTTTAAGCATACCCGTAAGCATAAAGTTCGTCGTTCCGTTCACGATACCCGAAATGGCAATAACCTTACCGGCGGCAAGCGTAGTGCGAAGCGGTGCAATTGTCGGTGTAGCACCTCCAACCGCAGCCTCAAACATATATCTGACTCCGTTCTGCTTGGCAAGCGCCAACAGCTCGGTTCCGTGCTCGGCAACAAGCTGCTTGTTTGAAGTAATAACATTCTTGCCTGCAGCAAGGCAACGCTTGGTATAGCTGTATCCCGGCTCTATTCCTCCAATAGCCTCGACAACAGAGGTAATCTCGGGGTCATCGGCGATGGTATCTATACTTTTCACTAATTTGTCGGCGAGCGGATGATTTGAAAAATTCCGTATATCGAGTATGTATTTGAGGTCGATGACAAGTCCGGTTCGTCCGGTCATCA
>DCGT01000045.1:0-15429 GCA_002315315.1 Faecalibacterium sp. UBA1771 | reverse complement strand
TTAATAATTATTTCCGCCACGCCGGAGCCGACTGTTCCGAAACCGATGACTGCCACATCAACCTTTTTCATTTACATTCCTCCCGAATTTATTTTATCATTTTGATTTAAAGAATCATATAATATAGTATAGTATA
The DNA here is from genome assembly GCA_002315315.1 of Faecalibacterium sp. UBA1771. Classification (GTDB taxonomy): domain Bacteria; phylum Bacillota; class Clostridia; order Oscillospirales; family Ruminococcaceae; genus UBA1771. The sequence goes on along the minus strand of DCGT01000045.1, from coordinate 15,293 downwards.
AACAGTATAAATATTAAAGTGCTTTTTTGTAAATATTTCACTGTGTTTTGACGGTAATTTATTGTTGCAAAAGACGAAATGTGAACTAAAAAAGAAGATTTGGGGTTAATTTATCGGCATTTATAATAATCGAAACCTATCATTGTTTATTGATTGTAACTAATTCGTAAATATTTTGTCTGTTTTTCATTTATTTTACGTTAATGTATTTACATATTGCTGAAATTAGATTACAATATAGTTACAGAAATTAATTCTCTTGAAAATATATTCTCCTCTTCACTCTTTTCCTTTTTTAAACAGCCGCGCATTATGCGGCTGTTTTTGTTTGAAAAACTATCCCATAGTAGTATAAAACAATGCACACCACGGAATAAACCGATAATGTGCATCGCTTTAATTATAGATTTAAAAGCATTATTTGACATAGAGCTTTTTTGCAAGCTCAAACCTTGTATCTATGACCTTATCCTCGGGCAAAGTATCAGGTGTTGCCTTATCAATGAAACGAATAACATTTCGCTCGCCGTTTTTATATGATTTCCATTCGGGAAGAGCGTTACCGTTGTAATCCTTGCCGTCGCCGTTAGGATTGCCGTATTTAACGAAGTTTGTCCAATATGATGTTACCTGCCTTGCAAGATCGTAATGCTTTCCTTCAAACGGACGCCAAGAATTTGCAAGAGAATCAAACATAAACCATAGGTCTGAACCGTGGAATGAACCGGCGTCGTCACCGGGTATATCGTGGTCAAAGATATAATACCAAACGTCCTTACCCTGTGAGGCGCGAAGCTCGCAGAATGCTCTTGTTCCGGCAACCATATTGTTAAAATCGCCCTTTTCATACAATCGAGCAACATCGGTATCGTTCTTAACACTACAGGCGTTAAAAAATTCATCTGATTCCGCACCGTAGAGTTCTCTGTTTTTCTTGACAAATTCGCTGTACTCCGGAATCTTAACACCGAAAATACTGTTCGGCTTAGTTTCACCCATACAGTGACCCACAAGCATAGGAACAGACGGTAGATTGTCGTTGTAGTAGCTTGTAACAATGTTTTCAGTCATAAATTTACCGTCTATGCACGGATTAAACATAAATCCGAACATTGCTCCGGCAGGAGAAACATCGGCAAGTCTGCACATTAAATCGTCAGCTGACAAGCTGCGCGCTTCACTCAAATTCTTTATTCCGGTCTTTTCAAAGAACTCGACTCCTCTTTTTTCCGCCATATCAAGTGTCGAAACTCTTCCGTAAGGATAATCGTCGGCAAAACCCATAGTAACCGATGACTGCGCTATTCCACCGGTTATGATTCCCTCGTTGTAAGGCGAAGCAATTTGAATTTGAATACTCGATGCACCGGCGCTCTGACCGCAAACCGTAATGCGCGACGGATCACCTCCGAAGGCTTTTATGTTATTGTATACCCAGTGGATGGCAGCCGATTGATCTTGCAGTCCGAAATTGGAAACAATCTCGTCATCGCGGGTTTCTGAGGTAATCTCGGGATGTGCCAAAAAGCCGAACAGACCAAGACGGTAGCCTATCATCACAACAATAACGCCGCGCCGAGCGACACGCTCGCCGTCGAATTCAACCTCGTACGGATAACCGTCCTGATATCCTCCGCCGTGTATATAGCAAAAAACGGGAATATTGTCATCAACCGTTTCGGCAGGAGAAAAGATATTCATATAAAGGCAATCCTCTCCCATTTTATACTCTGCAGATGTGGGATGAAGCTCCTTTGTATAAAAAGAATCATCACTGCCTGGGTGGATTCGCATCATGGGCATAGGCCCGTATTCGTAGCAGTTGCGTACACCCTCCCACGGCTCAAGAGGCTGCGGTGCCTTCCAACGAAGATCTCCGACAGGCGGTTTAGCATACGGAACACCTCTGAACACGGTTATTCTCGGGTCTTTGCCCACCAATCCCCTAAGTTTGCCGTAATCGGTCGTCACAAGTCTGAGCATATTTTCTTCCTTTCAATAAATATATCAAATGATATATTGATTCATAAATATCATAATATACTATTTTTTATATATAATTAATATAAAATATTATGATTTTTAAAAAATATGGTTTGTTTTGCTATCTATAGCATAAAAAAACACTTTACAAAAAATTTTTCGTAAAGTGTCTTGAATTATATTTTATTTGTTGTTTTCAGTCGTTTTTTACAATAAAGGTAAACGAATTTTTACGCGATGACATCTCGAAAAACACCCGTAAAAGTCGGTCGCCGTCAATACCCAGATTTCTGCTCACGGAAAAAGAGTCGGTCAGTATTACCACTACATCATCCGACAGCTCCGACAGATAATCGGCAAGTGAATCGAGATTCGGCTTGAAATATTCACTGAACCTCATCGTTTTGGCAATATAACGGTGAGCAGCTTCAAGGTTTGTCATCTTATTTCCATCAAGAATAATTATTTCCATACTACTCCTCACCATAAAGCAGAGTAAACGAATCATAGTGATCATCGGTATAATAAATCAAACCGTCGTCTGAGAAAACTATACGTTTAGCTCCCCTTGATGATGCCCCGAGTGTATCAATATCACATTCGGTATAGATGTGTCCATACGGAAGCAAACCTTCATAATTTCCGAATCGGTCACCGCCGATACAGCAGTCGGGGAAATATTCCTCGAGAGAGCCGCCGCTCCAGCCTGCCGCTCGCGCCTCTTCCTTGCTGACAAAATTATCGGGAAGATGACCGAAAATATGAATATAGAGTGCCACATCGTCCTTTGATGTATAAATGCCGCGCTCGTCGAGAACATTTTCGGATTCATCGCTCTCGGTGTTTTTATCTTCCGTCGGACTAAGAGAAATATCGTCTGCTTTTTCGTTTTCGGAATCGTTGTATGAATAATCTTCCTGTCCGTTATTTTCTTGATTGACGATATTGAACAGAGTACATCCGACTGCCGAAAGCACAAATGCGAATATCGACAGAACAATCAACAGCTTTATCAGCTTATTCCACATTTGATTTCATCCTTTTCTTGTTTTTGCCCGCAATCTCAGAGATAATCAGACATACGGCAAAAGCAAACAGCATTCCGAAAACCGTTCCCGCTGTGTCAAGCCAAACATCCTTTATAAGCGGACCTCTTCCGGAGAATATCTGCAGAGTTTCGTCGGTCAGAGCACATACCATTGAAATAAATATGATGTTTACATACCAAATCTTTTTCATTGAATAGAGACGGCAAAGAATCATCAGTTCAAATCCGAGCGCACCGAACTCGACAAAATGTGCAAGCTTGCGAACTATTTCATGCGACAGAATACTTTTTATAGCAAAGCTCAATACTCTGTTCAGCCAGCCTGTTACGTTGACGCTCTGCTCTTTTGATACCTCTCTGCTTTTGAGCGAGTTTGACCAAATAAAAATCAAAGTAAAAACCAGCAAAGCCACAAAAAATATTTTCAAAAATTTTCTTATTTTTTTCTCCATACCATTTTGTTTACTATTCCGACATAGCTTTGAATAATTTTGACCGCCTTGACGGATACGTTTTTCTCAATATAATCTGGGACGGGTATACCCCAGTCTCCGTTTTCAGTCATCATAACGGCGGTATCGACTGCACCGAGAACCTGCTCGGTAGTAATTCCGGCGATAATAAAGTTGCCTTTATCAATCGCTTCCGGTCTCTCGGTCGACGTTCTGATACATACAGACGACAGAGGATGTCCGACAGAAAGGAAAAATGAAGATTCTTCCGGCAGTGTGCCGCTGTCTGACACAACCGCAAAAGCATTCATTTGCAGATTGTTGTAATCGTGGAATCCGAGCGGCTTGTGCTGTCGTACACGACTGTCAAAAACAAAGCCTCTCTGTTCGATAAACTTAGCCGAACGCGGATGGCAGGAATAAAGAATGGGCATATCGTATTTCTCAGCCATCGCATTTACCGCATTCATAAGAGAGAAGAAATTCTCTTCTGTGTCGATATTTTCCTCACGGTGAGCCGATAAAAGAATATATTTGCCCTTTTCCAGTCCGAGACGACTCAGAATATCACTCGCTTCAATCTTTTCAAGATTGGCATAAAGAACCTCTGCCATAGGAGACCCGGTAACATAGGTGCGCTCCTTAGCTACACCTTCGCTGTTCAGATAACGGCGAGCGTGCTCGGAGTAACACATATTTATATCGGAAATATGGTCAACTATACGTCGATTGGTCTCCTCCGGCAAGCATTCGTCAAAGCAACGGTTACCTGCCTCCATGTGAAATATGGGAATATGAAGTCTTTTAGCAGAGTAAGCGGATAGACAGGAGTTGGTATCTCCGAGCACCAAAACGGCATCGGGCTTCTGCTCAGCCATAAGCTTATATGACTTGGCAATTACGTTGCCGACCGTCTCGCCCAAATCTGCACCGACGGCATTCAGATAGAAATCCGGTTCACGCAGTCCCAAATCCTCGAAGAAAACCTGATTAAGCTCATAGTCATAGTTTTGACCGGTATGAACTAAAATCTGGTCAAAATATCTATCACACTTTTTGATAACCTCGGAAAGACGGATTATTTCGGGACGTGTACCGATAATCGTCATTAATTTTATCTTGGACATATTTTTCACCTTATATCTGTTTTTTATACCGGCTCGCCAAATGTGTCGGGATGTTCGGGGTCAAAGCTCTCGTTTGCCCACATAACGGTGACAAGATTATCGGTATCGGAAAGATTAATTATATTGTGCGTATATCCCGGCAGCATATGAACTGCCTCTATCTTTTCACCGCTAACATCAAAATTTAAAACCTCATCACTGCCGATTTTTCTCTGCTGAATCAATCCGTGACCGCTGACAACAATGAAAAACTCCCACTTCGTGTTGTGCCAATGCTGTCCCTTGGTTATGCCGGGCTTTGAGATATTGACGCTGAACTGTCCGCAGTCATCGGTTCTCATCAGCTCGGTAAATGAGCCTCTTGCGTCACAATTCATTTTAAGACTAAACGATACCTTACGTTCGGGAAGATATGAAAGATAAGTGCTGTACAGCTTCTTTTCAAAGCTTCCGAACGGTATTGACGGCATTACGAGTGTTTCGGGCTGTGCTCTAAAGCTGTCAAGAAGCTCAACAATTCTTCCGAGCGTTACTCGGTGAGTAACAGGTGCGGCACAATATCTGCCACCGTCGGTCAGTATCGTTTGCACTCCGTCAAACCCGCAGTGATGCTCTCTGCCTTCGATTGCATCGAGCATTTCCTCGATAAGGTCATCAATATACAAAAGCTCCAGCTCTACCGACGGATCGTTAACCGTTATCGGCAGATCATTGGCATAGTTGTTGCAAAAGGTCGCCACCGCAGAGTTGTAGTTCGGTCGACACCACTTACCGAATAGATTCGGGAAACGATAGACCAGTACGCGGTTTCCGGTTCGGTTCGCATAGTCGAAGAACAACTCTTCGCCCATTCTTTTGCTTCTTCCGTATTCTGAGTCACCGAAACGTCCGGACAAGGTTGCTTGAATCGAGCTGGAAAGCATAACCGCCGCCTTGCTACCACTCTGTTCGAGAGTATCAATAAGCGTGGATGCAAATCCGAAGTTACCCTTCACAAAATCGGAGGGATCTGTAGGACGGTTTACACCCGCAAGGTTAAAAACAAAGTCCGCCTGTGAGCAGTATTCTTTAAGCTCGTCCGCTGTGGAGTTGATATCATAGCAGTATATTTCATCAATCTGAACATTCGGTCTTGTTCGATTCTTACCGTTTTTTATATTCTCAAGGTTTTCGACAAGGTTTCTGCCGACAAAACCGTTAGCGCCCGTAACAAGTATTTTCATTGTTCTTTACTCATTTCGTCCTTGATATACTGCAAAGAAGCGATTTTTTCCTTTGTCTGTTCAAGCGTAAGAAGCTGTGTGTTATTTGAATTAAACTCGGTGAGCGTATTGCGCTCAGAGTCCCCGCTGATGAAATATTTGTCGTAATTAAGTCCTCTGCTGTCGCACGGTACGCGGTAGAAATTGCCCATATCTATTGCATGAGCACATTCCTCATTGGTGAGCAGTGTTTCGTACATCTTCTCGCCGTGGCGTATTCCGATTACCTTAATATTGTTTTTGTCCCCGCCGAATAGCTCGCAGACTGCCTCAGCCTGTGTCTGAATGGTGCAGGCAGGAGCCTTTTGAACAAGAATATCACCTGCGGTTCCATGCTCAAATGCAAACAAAACAAGGTCGACAGCCTCATCAAGCGACATAATAAATCGAGTCATGCTCCCATCGGTAATCGTTATCGGGCTGCCGTTTCTGATTTGGTCTATCCAAAGAGGAATAACCGAACCCCTCGAGCACATAACGTTTCCGTAACGTGTACAGCATATTTTTGTCTTCTTGGTTGTACGGGACTTTGCAACTATTACCTTTTCCATCATCGCCTTGCTCGTGCCCATAGCATTGACGGGATAAGCCGCCTTATCGGTAGAAAGGCAGATGACGGTCTCTACACCCTCATCTATTGCCGCAGTGAGTACATTCTCGGTGCCGAGAACATTGGTCTTGACCGCTTCAAGCGGGAAAAACTCGCAGGACGGAACCTGCTTTAAAGCGGCGGCATGGAAAATATAATCTACACCGTGCATTGCATTCTTAACCGACTGTAAATCTCTGACATCTCCGATATAGAATTGAATCTTATCGGCTGCCTCCGGCATCTTAGCCTGAAACTCGTGACGCATATCGTCCTGCTTCTTTTCGTCTCGCGAAAATATGCGGATTTCACCGATATCGGTCTTGAGAAAACGGTTTAAAACGGCATTTCCGAACGACCCCGTGCCGCCGGTTATCATAAGTGTCTTACCCGAAAAAAGTGACATAATACTTCTCCGTTACATAAAATTACATACACAGATTATTATATCACGCTTTGCCGTTCGGTCAACGCATAAAAATTTCCGACTGCATATATCAATAAATCTCCGTTCTTATAACAAATCGGAGATTAAGTGTTATTTCAGTGCAGTTTTTCCGACATCTCGATATTTATCGCTCAGTTTCCGCAGTGACAATGTGTGCTCAATCGGTTTCCATTCCGGACGGTAAAAAAGAGAAACGAGTGATATCGGAATATAAGTGAACATAAATATCGGGAATGTAAATGTATAAAAAATTTTTCGCAGTGAATCGGTTTGGATTCTGTTCCATTCGCTGACAGTAGTCAGCAAGCCTACCGAATACAGCATCAGATATGCGTTAATCGCAAGCTTTACTATCAACCTCACCGCTGTCATTATGCTTCCGCCGGTAGCCCCTCCGAATACGCCTATTAAAAGACTCAGTACAATCGACAGCGATGACAGCAAAAATGCAGGCATGGTAGTCATAGTCATATCAAAGCATGAAAAGCTTCCGTGTGTAATACCGTGCAGCAGTTTTTTGCCGTATCGACCGAAAACCTGCAGATATCCTCTCGACCAACGAAGTCTCTGACGGCAGGACTGTCTGAAATCAAACGGTTGCTCATCGTACAACTCGGCAGTATCGCAATAGTCTATTCGTTCCCCGCTCGTAATCATATCTACCGAGAATTCGATATCCTCGGTGAGCAGATAATATTCCCAGCTTTTTATCTTGTCAAAAATCCTGCGGCTAAACACAAAACCTGTTCCCGAAACGGCGCAGCTGCTCCCGATAAGATAACGCGCATTATTCAAAAAACGGCTCTCGCGCAGAAACCATAGTGCATATCCGGCGCTTATCCAGTTGCTGTCGTAATTTTTACTGTTTCTGTATCCTGTCACGATATCACTGCCGTTTACCAGCATTGAATTTATTTCGGAAATATAGTCTGGAGACAAAACGTTATCGGCATCAAATATGAAATACCCGTCAAATTCATCGGGATAATCCCTTCCGATACAGCCAAGCAGTTCATTCAGTGCGTATCCTTTACCGATATTCTCACTATCAAAGCGCTCATATACAACAGCACCGAAATTTCGTGCCATTTCCGCCGTATCATCGGTACAATTATCTGCAATGACAAACGGAACAATCAAGTCGGATGGGTAAATCTGATTCGCGATACTGTCGAGTAAATCCCCGATTACCGTCTGCTCGTTCCTTGCGCATATCAGCACGGCATATTTTCCGAGATTACGCGATGTATCTTCTATTCTTTTCTTTTTTAACAATGAAACCGCAATATAAACAAACTGATAAAAATAACACACGGCAAAAACTGACGTAATAATTTTATTTACTATTTCTACTGTTTCCACAATTGACTCCGAAAAAAATATTTTATATGTCCCTGTATTTCCGAATTATATATCTCTTCGTCTTTAAGAAAACAGCAGATAAATTATTAAAAAAATATTAAAATTCAAAAGACATTTACGACAATAAATAATTACCGAAAATGTCTTTAACACAGATTATTCTTCTCTGATTTTTATTTCGACTATTACGGGTTGATCGACAGAACGGATTGTTCCGTTGTCATCGACCGGCTTTGCATTATCGCAAACGCTGTCTACAACCTCAATTCCATTGACAACATTTCCGAATGCCGCATACTGACCGTCAAGAAAAGTCGCGTCCTCATGAACAATAAAGAACTGCGAGCTGGCACTGTTGGGAGACATCGACCTCGCCATGGAAATTGCTCCACGCTTGTGCGAAATCGGATTGTCAAATCCGTTCATCCTGAATTCACCGACTATATTTTTATCGGAGCCGCCCATTCCGTTGCCGAGAGGGTCTCCGCCCTGCATCATAAAGCCCTTAATAATGCGGTGAAAAGTCAAGCCGTTGTAAAATCCGTTCTTTGAAAGCTCCACAAAATTTTTCACTGTTTTGGGAGCTGCTTCGTTGTCAAGCTCTACGGTAACGATACCGTATCCGTCTATTTCAATATCGGCAAAATATTTATTCATATACTATTTCCTTCGTATCATCTTTGATAAAAATAAAGGGAAGCCGTAAAGCTCCCCTTTATCGGTAATGTCAAATAGTGACTTATGCCTTCTTGGTTCCGAAGATGACCATGTGCTCTTTGAAGTACTCGGTCATAGCCTTTCTTCCGGCGCCGGCAGCGGCTCCGAAACGAACCTTATCCTGACCCTTGATGGCTTCAACAATCCCTCTACCGCCGGCGAGCTGACCATAGGTAGCAAAGTTGACCTTGGAGATACCTGCTTTGATGGAATCCTGATACTGTTCCTTGCTCAGTCCGGAAGCTCCGTGCAGAACGAGGGGTACGCTGACAGCATTGTAGATTTCGGTCATGCGCTCATAGTTAAGCTGCGGCTCGGTGGCATATACGCCATGGCAGGTTCCGACGGAAACGGCGACGAGATCGATTCCGGTATCGGATACAAAACGAACGGCGTCATCAACAGAGGTGTATACAACACCGGTAGAGTTGGCGTGACCGCTGACGTGACCTATTTCGGCCTCGACGAGGACATCGCAACCGTGAGCAGCCTCAACAACCTTGCGGGTTGTGGCGACGTTTTCTTCGTAAGGCTTCATGGAGTTATCAAGCATAACGGAACGGTTACCGGACTGGATACCGCGGATGCAACCCTGATAGGAATTGCAGTGGTCGAGGTGGATAAGTACGGGAATCGGGGAAGCCTCAGCGCGGCTGAGGGTGAATCTTGTGAAATTGGCGGCCTCGGACTCACTCATCATGGAGCCTTCGGGAGCGTTGGGATCGAAAGCGTCAAACGTCTGGAGGATAGCGGGAACACCGAGCTCCTCAGCAGCAGTCAGAACAGCCTCAACAGAGAAATAATCGTTTACGTTGAAAGCACCGAAAGCGTAATGCTCATCACGAGCCTTCTGGAGAAGAACCTTAGCCTGTTTTCCTTTAAGTAGCATAATTTATGCCTCCTGTATGGTAAATATTTTGGCTTATATATACTATACTACATATTTGCCCGAATTTGAAGTATAAATTTTACAAAAACGTTCAAAAAATAAATTATTTTCTTTTGATTTGTATTTTAAAATCAAAAACAGTGAATTTGTTGTCACTGTATGTTATAATATTAATCTGAAATTTTCAGGGAGGTGATTAAATTGAGATACTATGTATGCTCCGATATTCACGGATTCTGTACGCCGTTTGTCAATTCAATCACCGAAGCAGGTTTTTTTTCCGACCCTGAACCGCATATTCTCGTAATTCTCGGTGATTTATTTGACCGCGGTAATCAAGCGGCACTGTTGCAGGATTATCTGCTTGATTTATGGCGCAGAAAGCTCGTAATATTTATTAAAGGCAATCACGAGGATTTGTACGAATCATTTGCTGCTGCAGACGATAAAATCCCATATAGATACTATGATATCAACCGTACCCTCGATACCGCAACTCAGCTTACGGGTGTAAGCAAAGAGCAGGCACTCGATAATATTTACTCACTTATGTCACGTGCAATGCAAACTCCGCTGTTTACCGAAATCATACCCGAAATGCGGGATTATTTAGAAACGGAACACTTCATTTTTACACACGGCTGGATTCCGTGCATAAAAGAAGGTGTCAATCGCTTCTCCTATCTTTATGATTGGCGAAATGCCGACAAAAGCACGTGGAAAAGTGCACGCTGGATAAACGGGATTGAAGCCGCACGGACTGTTCGTGAAATCGGCAAAACAATAGTCTGCGGGCATTGGCATTGTTCATACGGTCATTACCGTTACGGAAACGGAAAAGCGGAAATAGGCGACAATGCAGATTATTCTCCGTTCTATTCAGAAGGAATTATCGCCATAGACGCCTGTACCTCGAGAAGCGGCATCTGCAACTGCATTGTAATAGACGATTAAAGGAGCTGACACAGCTCCTTTTTAGTTTATTCTTATTATCAATCAAAATCTGTTTTTCAATTTTTACTAATAATACCGCCGAGTGAGCTCATTTCGCTTACGCGGCGGTATAAAATTTATTTTGTTATTGTAGCTTGCATGGCAAGGTCGAGTAATACAATGTAGTTAAGAGCAAGCTGGCGAGCATATCCTTCTCCGTAATAGGTTACGGCATTGTCGACCTCTGAGCCGAAGAATTCCTTCATCACATCATCGTCGGCCTCATATCCGTCCTGCTCGGCAATAGCCTGAACTATCATAGACCAACTGACGCTCTCAAGTACATCAGCCTTAATTGCCTCAATATAGGCATCCATATTCTCATATCCGTAAGCGGCAAGAAACACATCAACGTCATCATAGCCGTTTTGAGCTGCTGAATAAGCAACATACTGTCGGTCTACTTCATATTGAAGCTCTAACATATCCTCCGGAAGCTCGGCAACCTCTGAGTTCTCTACGAGATAGTAATAAATTTCCTGCTCAATGGCATTGTAACGCTGACGCTCAATAAAATAGTCCTCTATTTGGGCAATAGTCGTAATCTTTGTGCCGTCAAGCATTGTATAGTCGTCTCCGAAATATACGGCAACACTATCATCTGTCATAACGTATTCCGAAATGGAGTTGAGTGTAATGTTAAAAACCGCATCGGTGCCGGACATCTGAATAACATTTCCGTCGGCATCGGTAGCATCACCGTAGCCTTCGGGGAATGTAACATAAATATCGAAGTTCTCTCCGACCTTGTGACCTACAACCTGATCGTCAAAGCCGTCGATATATCCGCTCGAGCCGAGTGTAATGTCAACCGCTTCGGCAGTACCTCCGTTAAAGACAACGCCGTCCACTGTTCCTGAATAGTCGATATTGACCGCATCTCCTATCTCGCAGGCACGGTCGGTAACCTCCCGGGGAACACCGCTGTTCTGTCTGACTGTCTCGACAAATTCGTCTATTTCATCCTGTGAAACGGTAAGAAGCGACTCACTTACCTCAAAGCCCTTGTATCCGTCGGGTAATGTAACATAGTCAAGCGCTTCGATACCATCGAACAAGCCGTTGCTGTCGATACCCAGACTGAAATTTACAGAGCTGTTTTCCACAGTACCGGAGCTTGAATTATCAGCTGAATTTGCATTTCCGTCATCAGTCTTGCCGCATCCGATAAAGAGTGATACGGACATACAAAATAAAAGTGTTAAAGTTATTATTCTGATTGTTTTTTTCATTTTCCGAAACATTAGTGCAGTAGCACCGTTCTCCTTTACTTTGAAGCACCTTACCATTCGGCGCAGCGTAACCATTAATTAGTTTACTCCGTGTTTTTTCAAAAGTCAATCAGTTTCGCAATTGCCAATGTGACATATTATCGCACAAGCTTTTCATATACTTATTATCGAGAGGTGGTTGGTACGGACAATGTAATATATTTGGATATTCTTTTTATAGTGAATTTTATTGCCGATTATTTTACCGTAAAACTGACGGCCGCTGTGCTTCATCGCGAAATACGAAAAAAACGTTTTCTGATATCAGCCATAGCAGGAGCAATATGCTCACTTTGGGTTTTGGTACCAAATCCGCCTGCTATTGCTGATGCCGCCGTAAAGTTGGTTTCTACGGTCGCAATGTCTATTACGGCTTTCGGCGCAGATAAACTCACGAAATGCATTACAAATTCGCTGTGTCTGTTTGTTATATCGGTGCTCTTTGCCGGTGCGGTGATATTTGCAAAGCAAGCATGTCATTCCAATTCGGCAGATGTGATAAACGGTGTTGTATACCTCAATATTTCACCTGTTCTGCTCATCGTTTCAATGGGTATAGTTTACTTAGTCTGTACTGCGGTACAGATATTTTCGGGAGGTGACGAACAAAACAGAGGTATCATTGACATAGAAATAATATGCGGTAAAAACAAAATAAAAACAAAAGCGATATACGACAGCGGAAATCGGCTGAAGGAATCGCTGACCGGAAAAAGTGTGGTGATAGTAAAGAGAAAATATGCGTGTAACATTTTGGGTAAAAACGCAGAAAACCTGCTTAACAGGTTTGACATCGAGGGGATTTCGGCTCTGACCGAATATCACTCGGGAATATTTGTAGTGCCGTTTCACTCAATAGGCTCGGAAGGACTACTTCCTGCTTTTCCTGTTGACGGAATTATTGCAAGCAAAAAGATGAAGCGCGATATTCTGATAGCCTTTGACCCACTCGAATCACTGCCCGAAACGGCAGGTGCAATTATCGGAAATGATTGTCTGTGAAAGAAGGAGCCGTAACCGTGAGAATTCTCAAAAAATTTATTCTTATGCTTCAAAGCGTGCTTCCGAAACGCTCGATAATGTATTTAAACGGACCGCAAATGCTTCCTCCTCCGCTTGCCTCCGCGCAGGAGGAAAAAGCATTTAAACTGCTGGAGCAAGGCGACGAAGCAGCAAAAAATCTTATAATAAGTCACAATCTGCGTCTTGTCGTCTATATTGCAAAGAAATTTGAGGCGACAGGCATTAACATAGAGGATTTGACCTCAATAGGTACAATTGGTCTTATTAAGGCTGTTTCAAGCTTTCGACCGTCTAAACAAATAAAGCTTGCTACCTACGCTTCACGGTGCATAGAAAACGAAATATTGATGTTTCTGAGAAAAGCATCGAACAAGCACCATGAGCTGTCATTTGACGAACCTCTTAACACCGACCGCGAGGGCAATGAGCTTTTACTGTCTGATATTTTAGGTGATGATGACAGCATTTCACAGCATATTGAGTCGCAGGCCGAAAGCTCGATGCTTCACGGAGCAGTTGAACAGCTTAACGACCGAGAACGTTATATTATAGAGCTTCGATACGGTCTTGACGGCAAAAAAGAGCACACTCAAAAGGAGGTTGCAGAGCTTATCGGAATTTCACAGTCGTATATTTCAAGACTTGAAAAACGCATTATTTCAAATTTGAAAGCGACAATAGAACATACATTATAACAAAAAACTCAGCCTTGCCGATTGACAAGACTGAGTTAAAATTATGCAATTACTTATTTAAGCTGAGCAGCGACCTCGGCGGCGAAATCCTCTTCGCGCTTCTGAAGTCCCTCGCCCTTTTCAAAGCGGGTAAAGCCGATTACCTTAATGGAAGAGCCGAGAGCCTTGGCGGTGTTATCGACATATTCGCCAACGGAAACCTTATCATCCTTAACAAACGGCTGTTCAAGGAGGCACACTTCCTTATAGTACTTGCTGATACGACCCATGACCATCTTCTGGGCGATAGCTTCAGGCTTGCCCTCGTTCATAGCCTGCTGAGTGAGGATTTCCTTTTCCTTCTCGATTTCGTCGGCGGGAACACCGGTCTTGTCGAGATAGGCCGGATTAACGGCTGTAATCTGCATAGCAACGTCTTTACCGAAGTTTACGAACTCTTCATTGTCGAGCAGTGAAGCGTCGCAATCAAACTTTACGATAACAGCGTGTGTTCCGCCGCCGTGAATATAAGGCACGAGAACGCCCTCATATCTGACAAAGCGACGAATCTTGATGTTCTCACCGATTGTGAGAATCTTATCGCGAAGCAGTTCCTCAACGGTATTCGCACCGACCTTGCAGGCAAGCAGTGCATCAACATCGGCGGGATTCTGTTCCATAACTACATGGGCACAAGTATTGACGAAGTCGCGGAAGCTGTCGTTCTTGGCGACGAAGTCGGTCTCAGAGTTAATCTCGATGATAGCGCCGACATTGCCCTCGACAACGGCGGTAACCATACCCTCGGCGGCAATTCTGCCGGACTTCTTGGCGGCAGCGGCGAGTCCCTTCTCACGAAGAAGCTCAACGGCTTTTTCCATATCGCCGTCGGCGTCGGTCAGAGCCTTTTTGCAATCCATCATACCGCAGCCGGTACGTTCACGCAGATCTTTAACGTCTTTTGCTGTGAATGCCATTTTTATTTCCCCCAAAATTAATTATTCTGCCTGCTCTTCAGCGGCTTCTTCTTCGACCTCGGCAGTCTCTTCGGTAAGCTGTTCGCCCTGATGTCCCTCGATGCAGGCATCAGCCATAGCGGCGGAGATAAGCTTGACGGCGCGAATAGCGTCATCGTTACCGGGGATAACATAGTCGATTTCGTCGGGGTCGCAGTTGGTATCAACGATAGCTACGATGGGGATACCGAGCTTTCTGGCTTCGGAAACGGCGATATGCTCCTTGCGGGAGTCAACGATAAACAGAGCGGCGGGCAGTCTGTCCATATCCTTTACGCCGCCGAGGAACTTTTCGAGCTTTTCTATTTCGAGTTCAAGCTTGCTGACTTCCTTTTTGGGAAGAAGCTCAAAGGTTCCGTCGTCACGCATTTTCTTAAGCTGCTCGAGGCGGTCGATTCTGCGGCGAATGGTGCGGAAGTTGGTCAGCATACCGCCGAGC
>DCGT01000041.1 GCA_002315315.1 Faecalibacterium sp. UBA1771 | reverse complement strand
TCAGACCGAGAAACTGGCTTCTGCGTTGATGAACTATATTTCCTCATTTTCTCAGCGTGAGCTGGAATATATACAAAAATATAAAGCCTGCTTATCACCCGACAAATGGGAGGACGAGCTGAAAAAGCTTCTCCTGCTGCCTACAGTGAAGCAAATCAAGTGTCAGCTTCTCCTTGCAGAAGAAAAATACCGGGAGCTGTTTGACGAGGTAAAGCTGCATGAAAGTCTTGCCGTTTTCTGCCGATATGAGAGTATTCTGAGAGACCGCTATCCTGCTGAGGCACTTTTCTGCTATACAGAGCAGTTGTCCAAAAGCATGGAAGCCGCTTCGTCCCGATATCACTACAGGGAAATTATCGGCCACTTCAAACGGCTTACGTATTATCCAAACGGTCGGGAACAGATCCTTCTTCTGTCCGAGCAGTGGAGGGAAAAGTATCCCCGGAGAAGGGCGATGCTTGAAGAAATTGCCGACGGATTAAAGAGGTGTAAGATTAAGCGGCAATAAATTATTGTCTCCGGCACGGTTATAGATGCAAAAAGATTTTGCGTGAAACTGAGAAACCCGTGCGTCCATGCCGTAAAAATGTAGTATTTTCAATGGTTTTTGCTTGTGTTCTCTCAGGTTAGTTATACCCCTTATGACCATATCGAGTGGAAACGGATTTCAGTTACATCCACTTTTGTTTATACGAGGTGTTACAATGAAAAATGGTATCAATCCGATAAAATACTATCAGGGCATTTTATCGCCTTATCTGACCGATCTAAATCCGGAGCATTGGTGCGATTTCCCCGAATTGATGTGGGGTCTCGGATTTGAAATGGATTGCTACAAAAGCTATCAAGAACTTTTTCCAAACCATCAAAGATGGGATTTACCGCAGAAAGAAATAGAAGATATCATTTTGCAAAACCTATCAACTTGCAGTATTCAAGTTGTTGGGAATTACATCTTTTCAAGATATAGAGAATTGAACCATTGGTGCGATTATGGATATCCCCCGGAACGTGCAGAATATTTCTTCCCGAAAGCATTTTCAATTCTTATTGAAAAATTCGAAGAGAAATCCGAGTAATATGTTATGTACGGAGCAGGTTTACGCCTGCTCCTTTTTGTTGCCCTTTATTTTGTTGTTTCTTGCCCAAAACTTAATGATTATTCAGCATAATCAAGGAATAAGACAAAGCAGAGCGCTTTTACGGTGCTCTGCTTTGGTGTTTGATTATTCTGTTTTACTTATAGTGTCATCGGAAAACTCCGATTCCGTCGCAATCTCCTTTGCCCTTGCGTATGCTTTTTTGTCGTCCTTATCGGTCAGCTCCGTGAAAATATTTTCCATTTATCCAACCCTTTGCAAATCTGTACTTTTGGCATTATATGCCGTAAGCAAAAATATAACCGTTCCGAAATAAATTATATTTCGACGGAGCGCACAAGACAACAAAAAACGGCGAAGTCTAAACCCGATACACGACTTCGCCTTATATATACACCGCCCGTCGGCGGGAAAAGATTGTCTGTCTGCCTTTTGGAACCGCGGCATCAGGTCAGACAGTAATGATGCTCTTTGTCCCTTTACAACTGCAATTATAACTTCTCTTATTGTTATTTACCTGTTTGTAATCGGAATACTATTTGATTGTTTTGTGAAAAAAGGTAAATCTAGACAAATTAGCCGCAATAACGGATAAAAAGCAGGGCGACAGACTAATTATCTGCCGCCCTGTATTTAAATCAGTCGGAAATATAAATTGTCTTGACCTGTCTGTGGAATCCGTCGGGAGCGTACACGGTTACGGTGACCTTGTCCGCCATATACTCGCTGTCATAGCGGTGATAGTCGATGGAAACGGTGCTTCCGTCATCACTTACCGCCGACAAAGCATTGATCGCAAACACACCCTTTTCCTTGATAACAAGGTCGTTTGCGGTTGTTTTGACAAGCTCAGTGCCGGTAAAGCTCTCACCGCTGATAAGCTCGGCAAGCTTTATTCCCAGTTCGCCGCCGACAGAGTTTTCCTCATAGCTGACGGTTACACCCGCAGGAGAGTCCGCCATACCCGTCATGGACGAATAGACCCAAATAGGGTTGGAGAACGCCATACCGATATCCTCGTAATACTCCGCCTTCTCGCTGTGGACTTCAAGACGGTAATACTCATTGGGATTTACGGTGACGGGCACGATATCGGAATAGCAGTAGACATTTTGTCCCGTAAGGTCGAGGTCGACTATATACTGCGGCTCGAGGTCCTCGATAAAACCGGTGATTTCATACTTAATAAGCTGAACGGTGGTGAGCGGCTCATCATCGGCGGCATAGATATACGCCGTGGTAGCGGTATCGCCGGTTGAGGATATGTATTCGCCCATATCGGCTCCGCCAAGCGTGAAGCGAAGGTCGGGACCGTTGGAGCAGTAATAGTTTCCGCTTTGAATCATCTCGAATATGCCCTGCTCGCTGAGCGAGGACGCTTGACCCTTGACATAACGCGTACCGACTTCCTCGGAATAAACATTGTTGCTTCCGGCAAGTCCGAACAGCTTCCAACCGTAGACGTTGACGTTATTCCAGGCATTAATGGTGACCTTATGCTCCATATAATCGGAGGTCAGTCTGTTGTCAAGAATTTCCATAGATGTAAATCCCGCGGTATAGAACAGCGCATTGCGGTTTGCCTCGAGGCTACCGAAGCTGAACGGATGAGCATAGCTGAGTGTACCGCCGCCGTTGATCGCTTCGTCGACCGAGTTCTGGAAGTTCCAGAACAGGTTATAATCTACATTCGGCTCGACATCGGAGCCGTAAATGAGGTAGTGCTTGGTGTTGTCTCCGGCTTCTCCGGCGTGGAGCTGCAGGAAGCTACCCTGCGGCGCACCGGTAAGAGCGGCAATTTCATCGGCAGAGAGCAGAACTGTCTTGTCGTTTTTCTCAACGCTGTAAATGAAGCTCATACCGTGCTGATAGGCATACTGAACATTTTCCTGCAATGTGCCGAAGCGAATAGACTCATCGTCAACGGTATGAGTATGGCAGTCGCCCGCATAATATCCTCCGCCGACTGTTTCGATATAGTCACTCTTGCCCTCAGCAATGAGGTTTCCTGCTGAATCAACGGCTATAGCGGTAATCTGAGCGTGACCGCCCTGCTTGATAACAACAGGTACGTCAACGGTCTTGGTCTCGCCGCCGTTAAGTGAAACGGTCATTGTATCTCCGTCGACAAAGACGAAGTTTGCTCCGATAAGCTGAAGCTCGGCATCAACGCCGCTTGAAGTAAGGTTGGTGACGGTTACAGGTACGGTCTGTTTGGAACCGACAACAACCATATTGAGGTCGACATTGTGCGAAGCACCGTTAAGATTCTTCACGTTAACGTTGCTCTCATCGGGTAAAACGGCGTTGAGAGAAGCATTGGGAGCATCTACAAACACGGTACAGTCGGTAAAGGTTACACCGCTGAATGTAATGCTGTCATCTCTGCCGCTCTGGAACAGCACTACGCCGTTACTGAAATTGAGACTGCCCGCCGAGCAATCGAGATTGATAAGACCGAGCGAAAGGAAACCGTCGCATGATTCGGAAATATCAATCTCGATTGCTCGGCGGGC
>DCGT01000009.1 GCA_002315315.1 Faecalibacterium sp. UBA1771 | reverse complement strand
ACCGCACAAGCTACGGTCAGAATGTCCTCAACCACTCGGTCGAGGTTGCTCTGCTGTCGGGACTTATGGCTTCTGAGCTCGGAATCGATGTTTCTCTTGCACGCCGTGCCGGCTTACTGCACGATATAGGTAAGGCGCTCGACCATGAGATGGAGGGCTCGCATATTCAGCTCGGTGTCGACGTTGCCAAGCGCTATAAGGAAAATGCTGAGATTATCCACGCTATTGAGGCGCACCACAACGACGTTGAGCCGCATACTCCGCTTGCGTTCATCGTTATGGCTGCCGACGCTATCTCCGCCGCTCGTCCCGGTGCAAGAAGCGAAAATCTGGAGAATTACATCCGCCGTCTTGAAAAGCTGGAGGAGATCGCCGATTCCTTCGAGGGAGTCGAAACCTCTTATGCTATTCAGGCGGGTCGCGAAATCCGCATAATGGTCAAGCCCGAGGTTGTCAATGATGACGGACTTGTCGTTATGGCTCGTGAAATCGTTCAGCGTATCGAGAAAGAGCTTGACTATCCCGGGCAAATCAAGGTCAATGTTGTCCGAGAGAGTCGCGCAATCGACATCGCAAAATAAAATTTATTTCAACAAGCCTGCCGCAGAAATTGCGGCAGGCTTTTATGATAAGACTATTATCAAATAAGAGTATCTTCTCCTTTTAGTAATTGCTCTTTTATCGTATATGACTGTTAAGTGCGTAACTGATATTGTTACTGCTATTGCCAAAATTATGCAGAAATATCAAAGATTTATATTGCCTAAAAAAGTAGTATATTATTCATTGCAACATTTTACGTTTCTTATTCCGATACGGTAAAAAATTATATGATATGTTACGGATAGACGATTAATATCATTGACAAAATTATAAATGCATATATAATATGTAGTATGCTACATTTATTGCGGAGGAAGTATGGACAGCTCAAAGCATCTGGGACACCGCCTCAAAATCATCAATGACACGATAGTTGCCGATGGAAATGCAATAATGAAGGAAAAAAAGTTGACTCTTTCACAGGTTAGACTTCTTGTTTTTCTTCGTCATCACGGTGGCTCTGCTCATCAAAAGGAGCTTGAGGATTTTTTCGGTGTTACACATCCCACGCTTATCGGCATAATCAAGAGACTTGAGGCAAAGGGAATGGTCGCAGTCAGCATTGATAACGATGACCGCAGAGCCAGAATCATTTCGCTTACCGAATCGGGCGATAAGGAGTGTGACTACGCGCGCAAGGGAGTTGAAAAGGTCGAAGCGATTTTGGTTGAAGGATTTACCGAGGAGGAGATAATCCAGCTCGGCAATATGCTCGACAGGGTTATGGATAATTTGAGAAAAAATGTCAATACATACACGCAGAAGGGAGAATAGTTACTTTTATGATAAAAAAGCTGGCGGGGTCTATCCGCCAATATTGGGTGAATGCTTTGTTGACACCGACCTTTGTTATGTTCGAGGTTATTATTGATGTTGTAATGCCGCTGTTAATGGCAAAGCTTATCGACTTCGGAGTAAACAAGGGCGATATGGGCTACGTGCTCAAAATGGGCGTAGTGCTTATCGGGTGCTCACTGCTTTCACTGTTGTTCGGCTCATTGTCGGGCAGTAATGCCGCTATCGGCTCAAACGGCTTTGCAAGCAATTTGCGCCACGATATGTTCCACATTATTCAGGATTTCTCGTTTTCAAACATTGACAAGTTCTCAACCGGAAGCCTTGTAACACGTCTCACAACCGATGTTACGAGAGTTCAGATGTCGTTTCAGATGCTCACAAGAATGGCATTCAGAGCACCGCTTATGCTAATTTTCTCAATGATAATGACATTCTCGATAAACGGCAGACTGGCGCTGATTTTTCTCGGCTGTATTCCCGTGCTTGCCATAGGACTTTGGCTTATCAGCTCGCACACGCACCCGATTTTCAACCGTGTGTTCAAGACCTACGATAAGCTTAATACCGTTGTACAGGAGAATTTGCACGGTGTTCGCGTCGTAAAATCGTTTGTTCGCGAGGACTATGAAACCGAAAAGTTCAATGCAATTTCAGACAGCATCGCCAAGGATTTCACCAAGGCGGAGCAAAACCTCGCCCTTAACGGACCGCTCATGCAGTTCTGCACCTATACCTGCACACTTCTTATCTCGTGGTTCGGCGCTCATCTCATAGTAAAGAGTGGCGGCGATCCCGATATCGGTCTGTCGACAGGTCAGTTGATGAGCCTTATCAGCTATGTAATGCAGATATTAGGCAGTCTTATGATGCTGTCGATGATGTTCGTTATGATCACGATGTCCCGCGCTTCGGGCGAAAGAATCGTCGAGGTACTTGAGGAAAAGAGCGACCTTGTCAACTGTGAGAATCCTAAGTATGAGGTTGCCGACGGCTCGATTGAGTTCCGCGACGTCAGCTTCGCTTATTCCGGCAGAGGCGCAACCCCTTGCCTGAAGGACATTGATTTGTCAATTCCGTCCGGCTCATCTGTCGGTATTCTCGGTGTGACCGGATCCTCCAAGTCAACGCTCGTTCAGCTCATTCCGAGACTGTACGATGTTACCGAAGGCAGTGTTATGGTCGGAGGCGTCGACGTCCGTGATTACGATATCGAAACGCTCCGTCAGAATGTCGCAATGGTTCTTCAGAAGAATGTTCTGTTCTCCGGCACAATCAAGGAGAATATCCGATGGGGCGATGAAAACGCCTCCGATGAAGATATCGAGCGAGTCTGCCGTCTTGCCGCCGCCGATGAATTTATCCGCGATTTTCCTAACGGATACGACACCTATATCGAGCAGGGCGGTACCAATGTTTCGGGCGGTCAGAAGCAACGTCTGTGCATAGCCCGCGCTTTGCTCAAAAAGCCGAAAATACTTATTCTCGATGACTCGACAAGCGCTGTCGATACTGCGACCGACGCCAGAATACGCGCAGCGTTTGCCACCGAGATTCCCGATACAACCAAGCTGATTATTGCCCAACGCATTTCCTCTGTTAAGGATTGCGATATGATTATCGTAATGGATGACGGAACGATTAAGGCAAAGGGTACTCACGAAGAATTGATGAAAACGAGCGAGGATTACCGCGATGTTTACCGCTCGCAGAATAAGCTCGACAGCGAACAGACGGAAGGAGGCGAGCAGTAATGGATAACAGACGTCCCGCAGGCGGTCCTCAGATGGGTGGTCCGGCAGGCGGTCCTCCGATGAGAGGTCCGGGCGGACCCGGCGGTCCCGGTCCGGGCAGAGGTCCCGGTATGAGACAGCCACCAATGAGAGGTGCGCTCAAAAAGGGAGCATTCCGCAAGGATACGGCAAAAAGACTGCTCGGATATGTTGCAAAATACAAGCTTGAGCTTATCGTTGTTGTAGTCTGTATTCTTGTCTCCGCCGCCGCATCGACAGGCTCGTCGATGTTCCTCGGCACGCTTATCGACAAATATATTACACCGCTTGTCGGCAGTTCAAGTCCCGACTATATGCCGCTTCTCAAAGCCTTGCTTCTTATGGCGTTGCTCTATCTCTGCGGTATTGTGTCGTCGTTGATTTACAACCGCACGATGGCGAAAATATCTCAGTCTACGCTCAAAACAATCCGTGACGAGATGTTTGAGCATATGCAGACATTGCCTATTAAATATTTCGACACCAACAACACCGGTGATATTATGAGCCGTTTCACCAACGACGCCGACTCGCTTCGTCAGATGATATCGCAGAGTCTGCCGCAGATGATTTCATCGGTTGTCACCGTCGTGTTCGTGTTCTCATCCATGCTTATACGCAGTGTGTGGCTTGCGATTGCCGTTGTACTTCTCATTCTGCTTATGTTCAAGCTGACCGGCAGTATCGTCAGCAAGAGCGGAAAATATTTTATCGAGCAGCAGCGTTCGCTCGGCGGAGTAAACGCATATATTGAGGAAACAATGAACGGACAGAAGGTCGTAAAGGTCTTTTGTCACGAGAATATTACTAAAAAAGAATTTGACCAAAAGAACGACGAGCTTACAAGCAACGCTACCAATGCTAACCGTTTAGCCAATATTCTTATGCCGATTATGATGAATATCGGCAACCTGATTTATGTTATCATTGCAATTGCCGGCGGATTGCTTGCCGTTCTTAAAATTCCCAACCTCACCATTGTCGGAATAGGTTTGTTTACACTCGGCGGACTTGCTTCATTCCTGCAGCTTACACGCTCGTTTATGATGCCCGTCAACCAGGTTTCACAGCAGCTCAACTCAATTGTTATGGCGCTTGCCGGAGCACAGAGAATTTTCGACCTGCTCGACGAGAAGCCGGAAACTGATGATGGATATGTCACGCTCGTTAATGCCAAGAATGAAAACGGAGTGCTGACCGAATCGGATACGAGAACAGGTTTGTGGGCGTGGAAGCACCCGCACGGTGACGGAACGGTCACCTACACCGAATTAAAGGGTGAAGTGGTAATGGATATGGTCGACTTTGCCTATGAAGAGGGCAAAGATGTTCTGCATGATATTTCGCTCTATGCCGAGCCGGGTCAAAAGGTTGCCTTTGTCGGCGCGACCGGTGCGGGCAAAACGACTATTACCAACCTGATTAACCGATTCTATGATATTGCCGACGGAAAAATCCGCTATGACGGTATCAACATCAACAAGATTAAAAAGGCGGATTTGCGCCGCTCACTCGGTATAGTTTTGCAGGACGTCAACCTCTTTACCGGTACCGTTATGGACAATATCCGTTACGGTAAGCTCGATGCGACCGACGAGGAATGTATAGCGGCGGCAAAGCTTGCCAATGCTCACAGCTTCATCTCGCGTCTGCCCGATGGCTATAACACTATGCTGTCGTCCGACGGAACGGATTTGTCTCAGGGACAACGTCAGCTTATCTCAATAGCCCGCGCCGCTGTTGCCGACCCGCCCGTTATGATTCTCGATGAGGCAACAAGCTCTATCGACACCAACACCGAGGCGATTGTTCAGCGTGGTATGGATAGACTTATGAAGGGCAGAACGGTATTTGTAATTGCTCATCGTCTGTCGACCGTACAGAATTCCGATGTTATTATGGTGCTCGATGCAGGACGAATAGCAGAACGCGGAAACCACGAAAAGCTTATTGCAGAGCACGGTCAATATTATCGTCTATATACCGGTATGCTTGAGCTGGAATAATTTATCTCCTTCTGATTTCTTAATATAGTGCAAAAACAACTCCCCGCTTGAATTAATCGAGCGGGGAGTTGTTTATCTGAGTTGATTTAGAAGTTGCAAACCGATAATCTATACTTTTTGCGTGTAGGAAAAAAATCGTTCTATGGTAGCCATAAAATCTGCCTGTTTGCCTGATTGTACGGGAAGTAACGGATTTGAGCATTCACATGGCAGACTGTGAGACTTATATTGCACCGTCAAACGGTGAAATCATAAAGGATTTGATTTAAACTTAATCCTGTTCCATACTTTCCATAACGGCGCGGTAATAGTCACTGTCGAGAATTTGTGCCGAAACGGAGAATTTCTTGCTGACCGTTTCGCTTATCGACAATGCATAGTCTTTATCAAGAATCAGACCGCTTGTTATCGTCATAGTTTTTGTTTTGGAATTGTACATAGCATCACCGGTAATCCAGCTTCGGTTAACAAACAGCACAAGCGGGTCGGTATCTGAAAAAATATCGGTTCCCATAAGCAGGCGCGAGTCATATTCAATGCCGAAGAGATTAAGCACAGTGGGCAGAATATCGAGTGTAGAACAGCTCTTGGTGACCGTCCTCGGCTCAGTGGCAGAGTTATAGACAATCAGAGTGTTTCGATACAGCTCAAAGTTTGTTTCTACGTCGTGACCGGCAAGCTCGCTTATCTCACTTGCCTTTAATCCGTACGGATAATGGTCTGCGGTTATAACGATAACGGTGTCATCCAGCTTCCCCGATTCTTCAAGTCGTTCGAGAAGCAGCTCCATAGCGCGGTCAAGCTCAATATTAGCGGAAAGATATGCCTTGACTGCTGACGAATATGGCAGGTCCGCAACCAATGCACGGTTTTTGGTTGCCATTGCATTGCCTTCAAATGTGTAATTCAGATGACCGCTGACGGTCAGATAATATGTATGGAACGGCTCATCGTTGATAAACAAATCGGTTGTAATATCCACCATATCATAGTCGGAGCGCGGCCATGTGTTCTTCATTGTTAAGCCGTTTCCGCAGCCGATAAAATTGTAGCCGAGGTTCGGGTGTGATATGTTGCGGTTGTAGTAGGTATAATCGTTGTTGTGATATGCGTTGCAGGTGTATCCGAGCTCGGCAAGACTGTTGCCGAGCACGAACGGCAGTTCGTTTTTACTTGAACGATACAGACTCCATACTCCGGATTTGGGAATTAGTCCGGTAAGTGCGACATATTCACCGTCCGATGTGCTTACTCCCCAAATGGGATTGTAGAAATTTGTAAAGGTCATTCCCTCGGTTTGCATTTTGTAGAGGGTAGGGGTCAAGTCCTTGTCAATTACATATTGCGAAAAGCTCTCGGCGACAATGAAAATCAGATTCTTGCCCTCGAATAGACCCGTCATCTCGTTTTTAGAGGTCGGCTCTATAGTCTTGAAATATTCGCTCAGCTCCGAAACAGTCGAGTTGCCGTCCTCAATCAGCTTGTCAAAATCAATTTCAAGTACATTGTCTCCGAGCGGCTCGGAGCTCTCAACCGGTGCTTCTTCATTTATCTTTTCCGGCACTTCTTCGGAAAGAGTATCTCCGGTGACAATTTCGATGCTGCTCATGTCCATATTTTCATCTGTTTTTTCGGAGAATCCCGTAATCAGACGCTTTAAGTCAAGCCTCATCGACGCTGCAAGTCCGAGACGGTCGAAGCTCATAGCTATTTCCGAGGTGTTAAAATACAAATCGTAAGGTGACAGCGGTTCATTGCCGGTAATAAACAGACATCCGTATGCTGCCATGTGAAAGACGACGGCAGTGGCTACTGCAAGCCAACATAATGCAAGACGTATATTTTTTGACGTCAGCTTTTTTATAAACACAAAAAAGATTGCCGGAGGAATCATCAGAGCAAGGAAATACAGCCCGCTTTTGAATATGGCGTCAATCAGAGCATAGAAGAACTGCAAAAATTTTCCGCCGTTTGCCGCAGCGGAGAAGAAGGTGTAGTAGGTGTGAAAAATGTAGAAATAAACAACCTGAGATTCATAGACGAGCATTGTCAGCACGGTTACAATCCCGCCGATAATTCTGCGCTTTTTTCCCCGGAATATGCCGAGAAAGGAAAACACAACCGCCGAGCAGACAACCGAGTAGAGAAATATGTACAAAAGACCGATGCCGAAAAAGTTTTCACTCGCGAAAGCTCGCAATACCAGCTCGCTCCACAAAAACTGTGCAAAGAAAAACAGCCATAAAAGCAGATTCTTTTTTCCCTTAATCATTTAAATAATTCGCCTCTTAGTTAACTAAAAATATCTGCGGCCTTAAAGTCGCAAATCAAAAGCGGCACAGAAGCTCTGCACCGCATTGCAAAACGATTGATTTCAGCCTTGGATTTCCGGGTCGGATATAGTATAACCGTCGTTCTCAATGTACTCAATCAGCTCATCATAATCCATTCCCTTGTATGCGGAAAGGTCTATTTCGTGATATGTGACCTTTTCATCGGTGACACGCAGGTCATAATCCTTCCAATTTGTGAACTGACTGACTACCTGACGATAGCTTATTTGAGCGTTGTATGCTGTGTCGTAAACGTCCTCGTGATACACAGCCTTGACCTTGTCGCCCTTAAGCTCGTATGTCAGCACGGTGTATTGCATTCCGTAATAGTCATCGACGTATTCGCGCTTCGCCGTGATTGTCCGTGTGTTTCCGCAGGCGCAAAGGCAAAGTGTCATAACGGCACAGAGTATGCCCGCTATCAGTTTTTTCATAAAAATCTCCTTGAATAACATACTAAATTGCAATATCCTACATAATTACAATTTATATTATAGCAGAAAAAAGCCGTTCGATAAATACCGAACGGCAAATTTAATAAAAAAACAAATAATTAATATCTGTGCTGTGCGTCCTTATTCTCGGTGCTTCTGATTTCGACACGGCGAATCTTGCCGCTTATGGTTTTGGGAAGCTCATCTACAAACTCTATGACACGGGGGTATTTGTAGGGGGCAGTGAGACGCTTTACGAATTTTTTCAGCTCGTCTGCAAGCTCCTCGCTCGGCTCGAAGCCGGGAACAAGCTTTATCGTTGCTTTGACAAGCTGACCTCTCAGCTCGTCGGGAACTCCCGTAACGGCACATTCCAAAACGGCGCTGTGTTCCATAAGTACACTTTCAATTTCAAACGGACTTATACGGTAACCGCTGCTTTTGATAAGGTCGTCGACTCTGCCGACAAACCACAGATAACCCTGCTCGTCGTACCACGCAGTGTCGCCCGTATGATATAGGTTGTTGTGCCACGCCTTTTCCGTTGCCTCGTCGTTGCCGTAATAACACTTAAACATTCCAACGGGTGCGCCGTCGGTTGTGTCGATGGCTATTTCACCCACAATTCCCGGCTCGACCTCTTTGTCGTCGTTATCAACGAGCTTTATCTTATATCCGGGACTCGGCTTGCCCATTGAACCGGGGATATTTGTGTTTCCGAAAAGATTGCAGACAGTCAGCGTTGTTTCAGTCTGACCGAAGCCCTCCATCATTTTAAGACCGGTTGCCTTGTAAAAACGGTTATAAACCTCGGGATTCAGTGCTTCACCGGCGGTGGTGGCATATTGCAACGATGATAAATCGTATTGCGAGAAGTCCTCGTGAATCATAAATCGGTACATTGTCGGCGGAGCGCAGAAGGTGGTTACGCGGTTGTCTGCCATTACCGACAGAATGTCCTTTGCGTCGAACTTATCAAAATCGTAGGTAAGCACGCAGCTTTCGCCGAACCATTGTCCGTACAGCTTGCCCCAGACCGCTTTGCCCCAACCGGTGTCGGCTATGGTGAAATGCAGTCCGCCTCTGATCACGTGATGCCAATGTACGCCGGTTATGATGTGACCGAGCGGATAGGTAAACGAGTGTGCGACAACTCTCGGATATCCGGTCGTTCCGCTTGTGAAATACATAAGCATAATGTCGTCGCTCTTGGTGGCGGCGTCGCCTGTCGGACGGTCAAACACGGCAGGGAACCGGCTCACGTTGTCATCATAGCTCACCCAGCCGTCTCGGCTGCCCATGACGCTTATGCGGTGCTGAAGCGACGGACTTTCGCTCACCGATTCGTCGACAGAGTCCGCCACTCCGCCGTCGCAGGTGCAGATAACTGCGCTGATACCTGCAGTGTTAAAGCGGTAGACGAAATCCTTTTTTGTCAGCAAAAAGGTAGCGGGAACCGCAATGGCGCCGATGCGGCAAAGTGCCATCATAATCGGCCAGAACTGATGATGTCGCTTTACCACGACAAGCACACGGTCACCCTTTCCGATGCCGAGCGATATTAAAAAGTTCGCGGCACGCTTGCTTTCGTTCGCTATGTCGGAATAGCTGTAAACGGTTTTTTCTTTGTTTTTGGACAGCCAAATCATAGCATTTTGGTCAGGATATCGTTCGGCAAGCACATCCAAAACATCAAAGGCAAAGTTGAAATTATCGGGATAATGAAATTTAATGTCGGTCAAAATACCGTTTTCATTAAAAGATTCATCGACAAATTCCTTGTAGATAGGTTCCATATTTAAAAACCTCGCAAATAAAAATAGCCCTCGCCCCACTATGGGACGAAGACGTAATCTCCGCGGTACCACCCAAATTATTCCGAAAACCGGAATCACTCACACGCATCAGCCAATGCGCTCCCTTTAACGCAGGGCGACGTTCAAGCCTATTTGACCCTACCGAAGCAATTTGAATCGGTAATGAGTCTTTCAGCCGACTGCTCAAGGGTGATAGAAGCTGACCTGCGGCACCGCCTTTCACCGACCGACGGCTCTCTGAAGCTCGCTGAGGTAAGCACACTGTCCCTATCAAAGCATTTAAAAGCTATATTCAAATATTATCTCAAAATTGCGGTTTTGTCAACAGAAATTGCACAAAGCTTGAATAATTATTTAAATTTCAAAAGAAGTCCTCCCGTTGTTTGTACGGAAGGACTTCTTGAAAATTTTTATTTGAATAAAACGGGCAGACGCAAACCGTCGAATGCATCCTCGAACTCATCAAACGCACGCTCGAATTCATCGGCGTATCCGCTAAAGATATCGGGATTGTTGGTAAGATAGCGGAAGGTGCCGAGCGCCAGAAAAACGACGGCAACGGCAATAACCATAGCAACAACGGAGATGACTATACCGGCAATAGCAAGACCCTTTTTATCACTCTTAGCTCCGAGAATGGAAAATATCAGACCCGTAACGGCAAAGATAAAGGGAATAAGACCGAGCCAGAAGGAACAAAGAGCGATGAGCGACAGAATAAATCCGGTAATCGCCGCCCAGTTCATCTTGCTGTTCTCGTTTACGGGAACAGGAGCATACGACGTCATCATCTGCGGTGGCATGGTCGGCTGAACGGGGATATATGTCGGCTGAACCGTTTGAATGGGAATGTATGCCTGCTGTTCCTCATGGCGTTCTATCGGTGAGCCGCAGGCGGGGCAGAACGACGAATCATCGGGTATTGAAGCGTTGCATTTATTACAAATCATAACTAACCTCCGTAAATGTGATTTATTTACAGTGATATTTTAATATAAAATCGGTCAAAGGTCAATCGGTTAAATTTTAACTGTTCCTCTGTATATTTCGGATGCTGTCGCAGTCAGCAGAATATTGCCCGAATTCGTCCAGTGAGATTTGAACGTGCCGTTTTTGAAATATGTATATATTTCGTTTTTGCGTGCGGTGCGCCCTGTCTGAGCCGCCGCAACATTGATACAGCAGGCGGAGGTACCGTCTGCCGACAGTTCACCGACATTTTTTGTCCACGCCCTCGCAAGAAACGTGTTGTCCGCAACGGTCTCTGTGAAAACAAAACGGCAGTCAGCTTCTGTCGGTTCAATTCCCGACAGCTCAGTGCATATTCGGTCTATATCAATAGACGCCACATCTTTGCAGAACAGTACCCTGTGACGACAGCCTAGAGAAACGTCAAAAGCCGAAAATCTTTGCTCTGCCGCCGTCAGCACCGTACCGCCGTCGACAACGCTTGACAGGTCGTTTCGGAAGCTCGGATTGCCGAGGTCAACGGTTGCATCTCCGACGGCTTTACCCTCGTTGCTCAGATGTATATGCATAACTCCGTATTCGGTCTCGACCGAAACATTTGAAGGCAAGCTGTCCTTTTTCTCGGCAAACAGCTTGCCGATGCACAAAATACCATCGGCATAAAGCGGAATCATACTTCCGTCATTACGGTAAGCGGTCATTTTGACGTCGGCGCGACTGCTCGTCCTCATTATCGTAACGCAATCAGCACCTATTCCGAAGCTTCGGTTGCACAGCCGAACAGCATTTTCCGGCTTAAAAGCCGCGCGGCGGTCGGTGAAATCAATATAAATACCGTCGCTGCCGCCGATCTGCATTTTGACAAATTCAATATCCATTCTGCACCGCCTTATATTTATGAACAAAACGTTTTTTCTGTACAGTTCTGTATTGGAGAAAATAAAGTTTTAGTCAAGATTATCAAAGCTTTTACGGGACGGATCATTGCTCAAGTTGAAGTATGTAATTTTATTATATAACAATATAATAAAATTACAATAACTATCTGCAAAAATATATGGAATGTTTACAACTTGCGGCGTATGATATAATATCATTGAGAATTACTACAATATTTCGGCGGCAGACTGTGACCGCACCGAAACGGAGAAATGATATGTCGGAATCGGAAAATAACATTGAACGCCCGGAAAGAGCGATAATCGCCGCTATTGATACCGGAGAGTACGACGTTGAGGCGTCACTGTCCGAGCTTCGTGCGCTTTGCGATACCGCAGGTGCTGAGGTTGTCTGCGAGGTTGTTCAGAACCGTGAACGTCCCGACTCGAAATACTATTTCGGAGAGGGAAAGGTATTTGAAATGAAGGAGCTTGCCAAGCGTCTCGACGCCGATATATTGATTGTCGACGATGAATTGAGCGCCGCAAAGGCAAGGAATATCGAGCGCATTATCGAAATCGACGTGGTTGACCGCACTACGCTTATTCTCGATATTTTTGCCCGTCACGCCGTCACTGCGGAGGGCAAGCTTCAAGTCGAGCTGGCGCAGTACCGAAACCGTCTGCTTCACATTATGGGTGAAGGTCTTGTATTGTCGAGACTCGGAGCAGGCATAGGAACGAGAGGTCCGGGCGAGAGTAAGCTCGAAACCGATCGCCGACACATAAGGAGCAGAATCGAAACACTCCGCAAGCGTCTTGATGAGCTTGAGGAGCGGCGTGCATTGACAAGGGAACGCCGCAAAAAGGGAAATATACCCGTCGTTGCGCTGGTGGGATATACCAATGTCGGAAAATCCTCGTTGCTCAATGCGATGACAGGGTCGGAGGTTTTGGCGCAGGATAAGCTGTTTGCCACACTTGACCCTACCGTGCGCCGCCTTTCGGTCGGAGATTTACAGCAGGTAGTAATGATAGACACCGTCGGCTTCGTCAGCCGTCTGCCGCATACGCTTGTCGATGCGTTTAAGTCGACGCTTGAGGAGATGGCGGGAGCGGATTTGATTTTGAAGGTCACCGATGCATCGACCGATGAGTGGCAGCATCAGCTTCAGGTTGCCGATGAAATCATAGACGAGATGAAATGTGCCGATATTCCTCAAATTACCGTGTTTAACAAATGTGATATGATTGACACCTACGCCGCTCTGCCCGGAATAGCCGTTTCCGCTAAGACAGGCTTCGGGCTTGACAAGCTGTGTCAAACAATATCATCCAAGCTGTCGGAGAGAGTTATACGGTGCAGGCTCTTGATTCCGTTCGATAAACTGTCATTGCTTCCGCTTATTCGCGAAAAAGGGAATGTTATATCCGAGGAATATACCGACAGGGGTTTGAATATCGAGGTCACCATAGACAGAACGGTATATAATCGTATACTTGAATATGATATCGATAGGCAGAAATAAAAAAGCATCGCATAGCGCACTCGGCGTTATGCGATGTCTTTGTATGGCGGAAATCCGCCTTGATTGAGTTATCTGCTTATGAGCTTTTGTTCGTTTTTGAGCATTACCGACTCGAAAACATCTAACTTCGTATCAAGCTTATCTGCAATATTTTGCAGCTCCTTGATTTTTGCGGCAATCTGCGCGCGCTGTTCTACAAGCAGAGCCTTGCGCAGATCGGCAGTGCCGTCGGGATTTTCACGAAACAGCCTGATATATTCCGTCAAAGTTTCTATTGAAACACCCGCAGTGCGCATACACTTGATATATTCTATCCAGTTGCATTCGAATTCGGTGTAGTCGCGGTTGCCTGATGCATTGCGCGTAACAGCAGGCATTAATCCGATTCGCTCGTAGTATCGCAGTGTATCGGCAGAAATATCGTATTGCTTGCTGACCTGCGCTATTGTCATTATGTTCACCGCCTTACGGAACTGACAAAAATTAACCGGCTTTTTCGGATAAAGCACGCTGCAGCCAAATGTAGCCGATATCCAAAGCCTCATAGAGACCGGAACGCTCACCCTGCTTTACTATTCTCGCTCTTGCGCTGAGCGAGCGGTCGTTGGAAAGAAGCTGAACATTCATTTTGGAGGGAACCTCGACTCCGTCCTCGTCCTTGGAAACCGACAGAATCTGTAAAAACACGACATAGCTGTCCTCTGGTTTTCCGAAATACATTTCACGTCCGCAGCGCACAAGGGGCAGACCCTTATATGTCAGCGCGGCGGAACCTTCACTATTCGCAGTCATAATATCATCCTTTCAATTACAGATAAAATACCTCAGTCGCCCACGAAGCTTCTGACCATGGCATGAAGCAGATCATCGCGGTCGAGCTTGCACATTTTTGCTCTTGCATTTTTGTGAGTAGTAATATAGGTCGGATCCTCCGAAAGGATGTATCCGACGATTTGGTTGACCGGATTATAACCCTTTTCCTTGAGTGCTTCGTAGACCTCGGTAAGCTCACGCTTTATTTCGAGCTCTTTTTTCTGCGCCAGCGAAAAGGTCAAAGTCGGTTCGTACATTCAATCGCTCCCTTCGCCTATATAATTATAAATATAATACACTAATTTTAAGTCGAATACAAGAGGAAACGGCGGCAATATGACAAAATATCTATATTCTCTCTTTTGCCCGCTATTGTCTGCCGGATAATGATTACGGTGTCGTTGAAGTAGTATTTTGTCGACAGATACGGTTATCAGTTATTGATGTTCGGAAGAAAAATATATAAAATGGTCATCATTACGAATTCAGTTTCCAATTCTTCTGTTGCCGTTTACTGCTTTTACAGTCAAAATCTCGAAATTACGAACAAAATTTTGCTTTTTCAAAGCCCGGCAAAAGAGAATTACACAAATATCTGCCGCGATTGATAAATTAATTATACATAAATCAAAAATTATGGTATAATACATACAATTGGCAAAAGGGAGTGAGGCTTATGCTGTATATCGGAGTCGACCTCGGAACCTCGGCGGTCAAGCTGCTGCTTACGGACGGCGGCGGAAGGATTTATAATATCGTTTCGCGCGAATATCCCATTGAATTTCCCGCCGACGGCTGGAGCCAGCAGAATCCGCAGGATTGGAAAAAAGCGGTTTTTGAGGGTATTCCCGAGCTTATCCGCGGCTTTGAAGCCGATGAGGTGGCGGGAATAGGCGTCGCGGGACAGATGCACGGGCTTGTGATTCTTGACAGCGGCGACCGCGTTATCCGACCCGCCATTCTGTGGAACGACGGGCGCACGCAGAAGGAAACCGATTATCTGAATGAGGTCATAGGCAGGGGCAAGCTTTCCGAGTATACCGCCAACATCGCGTTTGCCGGCTTCACCGCTCCTAAAATTCTCTGGTTAAGGGACAACGAGCCGGAGAATTTTGACAAAATAAGTAAAATAATGCTGCCGAAGGATTATATAAACTATATTCTGACCGGCGTACACTGCACCGATTATTCCGACGCCTCGGGCACGCTGCTGCTTGACGTGAAAAACCGCCGGTGGAGCAGGGAAATGACCGAAATCTGCGGTATTCGCGAGGAGCAGCTCCCCAAGCTGTTCGAGAGCAGCGAGGCAGTCGGGACACTGCTGCCGCAGGCTGCCGCGGAGCTGGGGCTTCCCGCTTCGGTAAAGGTTGTCGCGGGCGCGGGTGACAACGCTGCCGCCGCAATAGGGACCGGCACGGTGGGGCAGGGCAGATGCAATATTTCGCTCGGCACATCGGGTACCGTCTTTATAAGCTCGGAAAGCTTCGGCGTTGACCCGAACAACGC
>DCGT01000020.1:2098-7070 GCA_002315315.1 Faecalibacterium sp. UBA1771 | reverse complement strand
GGCTTAATGTGATGCGTTAATCCTCTCTCAAATGAAAAACCTTTGCTCCTAAAGCTTGCCACGCCTGCAAAATGGCATAATTATACAAATACCATTGTACCCGTTTTCGCTTCAAATCGCAATGACCCCGGACACAAAATTTTCAGTCTACACCTGTCCGATGTTGCTTATCTTCTAACAGCTTGAAGCGTCTTTTTGTAGATTTAAGCGGCAAGGGACAAGATGCAGAGTTAAGCGACAGCACAAAAAACACAATATATAGAAAATGACACAAGAAAAACGACTATATACAGCGTTTAAGCTGTACATAGCCGTTTTTGATATACTCCTTCTCGAGCAACATAAGGACACAGGGAAAGATGTTTCGCTGCGCTCAATATGACACATCGGGGGAGGCGGCATCGTTTGACGAGGAAAAGGCGGCATCAGAACGATTGGTTTGTTTATTTCCCGCCGAGGTTGAGGGTGGAGTTTTCATGGAGATTTTTGCCGGTTGCTTTGTTATCGGCTTGTTTATTCTCGGACTTTCTCTCGCCGGTGCCGACGGGCGACTTATGGAGCTTCTGGGTGTCGATTTTGTTGCTTCTTTCGGCTAACTTGTGAGCCTGCAGGATTTTGTAGTTTTCCTCCAGCTTGTCGATGTCCAAGTCCGACATCGTTTTAAGGCTGTGCTGCAGGTCTTTTTCAGGCAGATAGGTCTTCAAATCCTTTTCAATGCGGCTCGTAAGCTGATTGATTACCTCGTCCGAATGGTTCTGATACCGTTCGGGGTTTTTCTCCATATGCGCCAGTGCCATTTTGTTGGCGACGTTGTAGAGCAGGTCTTCCTGCTTCTCCGGTGCGGGCAATGTCTCGTCGAAATGAACATTTCTTGCTTCTTCCTGAAAATATTGCTCGTTATCGTGGTACATCATCACTCTGCGGAAAAGATCATGGTTAAGCTCTTTTAATCCCAAATTACCGAGCTTTTTCAGCTCGTTGGTGTCGACAAGGTCGTACATAACAAAGCCGTAGTAGTTCTTTTCTTTTTTAAGACCGTTGGCGACACTGTAGAGATTTGTGCTTTTTTCGGGAGCCTTTTTGTTTCTGCTTGTCATTGTCGAATACGCAAACTTGTTGTAAAGCTTGTTCATCGCAATTTCCCTTTCATTTACATTGAGGGAAATGTCGGGAGCGGTAAAATCGGTTTTGCACATATCGCTGATGGCGCAAATCTGTGCGGCGACGTCAACACGCTCGCTTCTTCTCACGTTATGAGACTGACCGACCTTGGCGAAATAGTACCCGTTGGCGGCAGAGTAGAGGTCATTGGTGAGCTCATTGATGCGGTCGGACGTCAATCCGGCAAAATTTTGGCTCTTATGTTTCTGCATCTCGTCATCTATCTCGAAAAGCTTCTGACGGAAGGCAGTGAATTGCGACGAGTCGAGCCATGTCGTGCCGGTTGCCTCCAAACGCTTGCGCAGACTGTTTATCTTGCCTGCAAGATTTTCGGCATTGTCGTTGAAATTATTCAGCTTTTCGATCTCGTCAGGGGTATGCAAGCTTGAAGGGTCGATATTGTTTTGCTGCCCGACAACCTGCGGCTGATTGACAACGACCTGCTGTACCGGCTGAGCGTTGTTCGGCTGAACGGGAGCGCTGTTCGGCTGAACAGGAGCGTTGCTCGGCTGATTGTTTTTACCCGCATTTCCTCCGAACATCTTCTGTAAATATTCTAGGTTTCCCTCGTCGGTCATAGGTATAATGTCCGGATCAAAATCCGTTGAGATGTTGTCCAGATTTGCGTTGCTCGGCTGTACGGGAGCGTTGCTCGGCTGATTGATTTCAACATAGGTCGGCTGTGTGGAGATTTCCGGCTGACTGTTTTCATCCGCATTTCCTCTCACTCCCCTGTCCTCAATCTCTTGGAGCTCGGCGTCGTTAATCTCAATCTTACTGGGAGCATAGTTCAAAATATCGTCCGGATTTGCGTTGTTCGGCTGAACCTGCTCGGAATTGACCTGCGGCTGATTGACATTACCTGTCGGCTGTACAGGCTGAACCTGCCGATTGTTGCCGGTCTCCTGCAAGAACTTATCCAATTCCCGTGCTTCCATCTGTTCCAAATCGAACGGATAGTCCACTATTTCCTCTTGTTCCTGCTGTTCCCCCTGCTCGGCGTTGGCATTGGTCGGGACTGCCTTTTCGTCCTCTCTTTTTACATTATCCTCCATTTTATTTTCTTCATTTACGTTAATTTCGGGACGTACCTGATTTTCCTGCAAATTCTGCTCGGGATTTGTTCCGTCGGCGACGGGCTGACTGTTTGCCTCCCCGCCTTGTCCGTACAACTGCTGCTGATACCTCTCATATTCGGAATCGGAAACCTGCTTCTTCTGTACCTCGAACTCCGAATAATCAAACGGGAGATCCTCTTCCTCGGGCTTATTATCAGAGCCTTGCGCTCCGCCTTCGGCGATGGGCTGATTGTTTGCGGCATCGCCTGAATTATTCAACTGCGGCTGACTGTCCTCAAATCCTGCCGCAAAACCAGGTTTGATAACCGTCTGTGCAATGTGATTGCCGTCTATTCCCTCTATGGGGTTGATGAAAATATCATCCTCGTTTACTTCGTTGTAGTTGGCGTAGTCTCCCTGTATCCCGTCGTTATAGTTGATGAAAACAGGAGCGCCGCCTCCCTGTATTCCGTCGTTGTAGTTGATGAAAACGGGGGCTTGATTTTCCTCGGCATTGTTGTTATCGGGGACTTTAACTTCCGCTATCTCGTTGTTATCGGGGACCTGCTCCTCGACATATTCATCGTTGTCGATAGGAACATCGGAAAGCGGAATTTGTATTTTGTCATCGCTCGCTTCGGGCTGTACCTGCCGGATATGCTGAACAATCGGGGCGTCGGGGTTAAACTCGATGTTTGCGGCGACGTCGTTGGTCAGCGTCTCCGGCTCGTTTTCATTCGCCTGCCCGTCGGTCATATCGGACGGGAACACCTGCTCCAGCGGATTGAGAGCCTTTTGATACTGCATCTGCATAAAATAGTTGGCGGCGGTGATAGTTTCGGGGGGAACCGACCTCATAAGCTCGTTGTAATCAATCGGATTGATGCGGTCGAGAACTTCGGGGTTGAAGCTGAAGGCGAGATCCTCCGGCTCCGACTCCGGCTGACCGGCGACGGGAACACTTCTCGAAAGCGGCGCACGATACTCCGGTGCGCTGCTCGGCACGTCGGCATTTGAGTTGACGGCGGGGCTCTGCGGCTCCGGCTGACCGCTGACGGGAACGCTTCTCGAAAGCGGCGCACTATACTCCGGCGCGTTGCTCGGCACGTCGGCATTTGAGTTGACGGCAGGGCTCTGCGGCTCCGGCTGACCGCTGACGGGAACGCTTCTCGAAAGCGGCGCGCGATACTCCGGCGAGAGCGGCGGGAACTGTGCAAGCTGTTCCTGAATGTCGGTATTCTCAACATTGTTGTTCTGAATCTCGCCGTTAAAGCTGAAATTCAGATTTCCCGTATCCCGCGACGGAGCATTGTTCTGTGTTTCGGGAACGGGGTTGGTATTTATGTTGTCGGTAACAACTTCAAAAATCGGCGCATTATTTGAATTTTCGGGGTGTAATTCGTCCTGAACCCTATTGAACGCATCGACCATCGCCTGAAAACGCTCGTCGCCTTGGGTCACATTATAGTGGTTCTCCACGCCTCTCATTTCCAGCTCCATGGTGGTTCCGGTGCGAATGCCATTGCTGACGAGGAAGTCGATAGGATTAATGCTGTCGTTGTTCAGCTTATAGTATTGATCTATCATTTCACCGTAGGAAAAAAGGCCTTCGGAAATAACGGTGCTTGGGCGCACATTGATGGTATTGGGAATTTTGGCGAAGAAATTCACCATCTTGTTGAGCGTATCGGTCTGGTTGTCGTCAATCTCGTTATGTCCGACCGGAAAACCGTCTACTTCAAGCTGTGTGAAAATGTTATGGAGAATTTGAGCGCCGGTGGTTTGGGGAGTACCCCTATAGCCGCCGTATCCGGTTAAATCATTGAGGTTTTTTTCACCCTGTGCTAAAAATTCAACGACAGCATAGATAGGATTACTTGTCTTGGCGAGATAGTTGAGCGCCGTGCCGTAGGCGTGGTAAATTTCCTTGGCGGAGTCGAGGTCGGCTATCTGCGAGGCATCGCTGAAGCCATTGTCGGGATTATTGATATACTCCCTTATTTCACTGAGATAGTTTGCGGCAAGCAAAGCTCTGATGTTTTCATTGGCATAGCGGCTGTGATCCATTTTGTCGTTTGAAAACAACCGCAGCGGGTCAATCTCCTGCAATTGGGATATAGTTACCGAAAGCAGATAATTGCGATACTCTCTGTTGTTAATAATATTGCTTATCAGATTGCGGTTATACTGTATAGCCCGATTACGGGTATCGGGGTCGAGAAAATAGTTAGTATAGGAATAATCGAGGTTCTGCTCGATAAGCAGCATTTCGACGCCGTGAGTGCCTTGCGGCAGAAGGTCGGCATACGGTGCTAATATTTCCGACGTCTCGGTCAAATTCGAACGAGTAGTTAAGATTTCGTAAATGTGGCGGCAGTTGGCGATATATTCCGACTGCGCCAATTCGGTAAAATTAAAGGTGGGGTTTCTGAAGATAAAATTTGTGAATACCTGAGGCTTGCGTTGATCCATCTCGGCTATTATGATGTTGAGTGCATTGTTCAGACCGATAATCTGTTCGTCTGTAAAATTAGGTGTATATCCTTCCATAGTGACCTCCGTAAAAGTTCGTTTCCGTTATTATAACATACAAATTATAAACAATATATGAAAATTTTTTCGATATTCGGGAAACAGTCGAAATATTTGAGAATATTCGGACGTTATTCGGCAACTGAAAAAGTGGCAATACAATAATGGTATAATTTATTTAGAGCCGCCGGCGAGGGCGTTTGTGCTTTCGAGGCGTAGAA
>DCGT01000020.1:1189-1943 GCA_002315315.1 Faecalibacterium sp. UBA1771 | reverse complement strand
CATATAAAATTTAAGTGCCGAGAACACCTGCGTATTGCGGGAAACGTTCGCCGAACAGCAATTATATATCACGCATACACGACGGACTCCTACACGACTGAAGGGTTTATATATGAACATAAAATTATGACGCTCACCTGCAAATCGGGTGAGCGTCATACGGACCGTGCGCCGTCATCGGATGCCGGCACAAGGCATATATGTGCAGTAATTCACTGAATTTTTCCCCATCTTTCTGCCGCAGTGCGGCAAAGCCGTTCGATGTATTCGCGGCGTATCAGCGTATCGAGCCAGTCGGCGGGAATTGCGTCAAGACCGTAGATTGCGCCGGCAAGTCCTCCCGCGACGGCGGCAACGGTGTCGGTGTCCTTGCCGAGGTTGACCGCCTTCAGCACGCAGTCGCGGTAGCTGTCGGTTGTGACCACGCACCACAGTGCCGCCTCGATGGTGTCGATGACGTAGCCGCTCGAACGAATGTCGGCGCGGGTGCGTTCGGCGATGTCGGCGAGCGGAGCGAAGTATCTCCACTCTGCCTCGGACGAATATCGCCGCTCGGCGATTTCCAGCGCATCGCGGTACGATTCCCTGTCGCGGGCTTCGATAAATTTATTGAGCAGAATCGAATACACACCGCAGGCGATTTGACTGCGTCGGTGCGCGTGGGTGAGAGTAGAAGCCTTCTCGACAAGCCCCAAATCGTTCGGCGCATAGAGCGAAAACGGAATTATCCTCATCAGCGAGCCGTTGCCGTTGT
>DCGT01000020.1:0-1117 GCA_002315315.1 Faecalibacterium sp. UBA1771 | reverse complement strand
GGATTGCTTTGGCACAGCCGCTCCCGACGTCGAACATTTCATCGGTCGGCGTGAACTCGTCCTTGTAAAACCATTTCCCGAAGTTTATCATCACATCGTCCCACGAAAAAACCTCGTGAGACAGCGCCTCCAGCCCGCACAGCGACATACTCGTGTCGTCCGACCAGCTTCCCGCCGGCATCCCGAAGGAACCGAACTCCCTCATTCCGACCACGGGGTCGGCGTCGAGCGCTTCCCTGCTCTCAAATTCCACCGGCACGCCCAAGGCGTCACCGACCGCGTGACCGAGCACACAGGCGCGTATGGTATTCAAAT
This sequence comes from Faecalibacterium sp. UBA1771, assembly GCA_002315315.1. Classification (GTDB taxonomy): domain Bacteria; phylum Bacillota; class Clostridia; order Oscillospirales; family Ruminococcaceae; genus UBA1771. The sequence continues at coordinate 802 of DCGT01000020.1, read as the reverse complement.
CGGTAATCGGCATAATCACAATCCCCTTTGTCAGTTTAGTTTTTAATATTATACCACACCTCTGCACGGGTGATGTCGCAATACAGGCGGTCAAATAAAGAACGCTTCATACGTCGTCTCACATTTAATTTTTTTCTGCTCCGAGCGGTTGTTTTCTTCCGTCCGTTGCCACCAGAGCTGCTTTTCCGGCTCGGAAAGCAATGCGTAGCATAGCTCGAAAAACGCCAGCTTGATTTCCCGCTCGCTTTTTACACCGAGATTGCGTATGCCGCGCAGTCCGTTCCGGTTTTCAAGCAGGCTGCGCAGTGCGCCCAACGTGTCCACGCCGGCACGCATAAGCCCGTGGTACGAGCGCACCGACAAATCCATCTCGTCGACCCGTCTTCCGCACATTCGCGCATCATACGGCACCTCGACAACGCCGTTGGGAAAAAGCTCACGGCAGACCGAATATGCGCCTTCGTTTTCGGCTCGTCGGTAGTAATTCAAAGCAGACTCGCTCACATTGGCAAGCGTCGGACGTGTATGCACAGTCGGCTTTTCGGGAAACGGGCTAAACCACGTTTTCCCGTCAAGATAATCACGGTATTCCCTTTCGTCAAATCTGAATCTCCCGTATTTCGTGCTGACCTCAAATTTGCAGTTTGTGTTCATAAAAAAAGCACCTTTCTTCGTTCTCTCCCGAAAAAAGGTGCAAAAAATCCGGTCTGCGGAACCGGTTGTACCTATCATTCAAGCTTTGGCACCTTTCTCTCCGGGAGGTTGCCGGACGGTCATAGGGCTTGTCCCTCGCGTCTCTCTT
>DCGT01000001.1:12779-17026 GCA_002315315.1 Faecalibacterium sp. UBA1771 | reverse complement strand
AAAGCAATTCGCACAAATGCACAGAGCAAATTTTGCATCTGATTTTTGTCACCACTAAATTACGATTGTTCTATTAAAGCTTTATGCAAATAATTACTCCCGCCGGCGTACCTTTTCGGTATATCGGCGGGAGAGCTTATTTGTCTGATATTCGTTTTGCGTATGTTGATTTCGATTATTTGTTGTTGACAAGCTCAACGGTGTCGCGGGCAATCATTATTTCCTCGTTGGTCGGGATTACCATGGCGAGAACCTTGGAATCGGGAGTGGAGAACACGGCTTCCTTGCGGCTGGCGGCATTGTTCAGCTCTTTGTCGATTTTCAGTCCCATATATTCCATACCGGAGCAGACGCCCTCACGGGTATGCTCGACGTTTTCTCCGATACCGCCGGTGAAGATGATGGCGTCGACACCGCCCATAGCGGCGGCATAGCTGCCGACAAATTTCTTGATTTGATAGATGAGGATATCGTCGGTAAGAATGGCTCGCTCATTGCCCTTTTCGGCGGCATCGCAGATATCGCGGTAGTCACTGCTGATGCCGGAAACTCCGAGGAAGCCGGACTTCTTATTGAGTATATTGGACATTTCGTCGGCAGACAGACCCTCCTTGTTGGCGACATAGGTTACGACGGACGGGTCGACTCCGCCGCTTCTGGTACCCATAATAAAGCCGTCAAGCGGGGTAAGTCCCATAGAGGTGTCAACGACCTTGCCGTCGACGATAGCGGTCAGCGAGGATCCGTTGCCGAGGTGGCAGACGATAATCTTGGTACCCTTCGGGTCGATACCGCGCAGTTCAAAGAAACGACGACTGACATAGCGGTGGCTTGTTCCGTGGAAGCCGTAGCGGCGGACGGAATATTTCTCATAGTATTCGTAAGGAATCGGGAAAATATAAGCCTTCGGCGGCATTGTCTGATGGAAGCTGGTATCGAATACGGCGACCATCGGGGTATTTTCACCGAATATTTCACGGCAGGCGCGCATGGCGATAGCTTGCGGCGGATTGTGGAGCGGTCCGAGCTCGGAGAAGGACATAACATCGTCGATAACGGTGTCGGTGATAAGAGTAGAGGTTTTGTATTTCTCACTGCCGTGCAGTACGCGATGTCCGATGGCGAAAATCTCGTCGACCGAGTCGATGACCTTGCCCTCACCGGTTGTCATAGTGTCGATAACGGCAAGCAGAGCTTCCTTATGTGTCGGGAAATGAGTATCCTTCTTGAACGAATAGCCGGAAGCGTTGGAATAGCCCATTATGCTGCTTTCCAGACCGATTTTCTCACAGTTGCCCTTGCAGATTACCTGCTCGCCGTCCATCTCGATGAGCTGATACTTCAAGCTGCTGCTGCCTGCGTTGATTACGAGTACCTTCATTTGTTTGTTCTCCTTTTTGTTATTTCGGATATTGCCTTTTAGTATTTTGACTTTACATAAGTAATCAATAACTGTATTATTATATCAGTAATTGACAGTGTTTTTCAACACTAATCGCCGCAAAGGGGTAGATTTTGTGCAAATAAGCGGAATTATTGCGGAATATAACCCGTTTCACAACGGTCACGCCTACCTGTTCGAGCAGACAAGGGCGAAAGGCGCGACTCACATTGTCGTGATAATGTCCGGTTCATTCGTTCAGCGCAGTGAACCGGCACTGTTTACCAAGTTTGACCGTGCCGCCGCCGCCGTTAGATGCGGTGCCGATTTAGTGTTGGAGCTGCCTGCGGTCTATGCGGGAGCGACATCGGAACGCTTTGCCTTCGGCGGCGTTTCGATTCTAAACTCGCTTGGTGTTGTCGATACCCTTTGCTTCGGTAGCGAATGCGGCGATATTGACAAGCTGCAAAAGGCGGCGAGAGCCGTCGTTGACCCCGACGTTGTCGACGGTATCAAACGCCTGTGCGAAATCGGTTATACCTATCCCGAAGCGAGAATGCGTTCGGTCAGCGCTTTTTACGGCAGCATTTCCGAGCTGCTTCGCTCACCCAACGACCTGCTTGCCGTTGACTACATTAAGGCTATAAACCGGCTATCGTCTAAAATAAAGCCGATTGCCGTCAAACGCATCGGAGCGGGGCATGATGAGGATATTGACGAAACCGACAGCGACAGCTTTCCCGATACGTTCCAGCCCGTCAAGTTTATGCCAGACCGGAAGGAACCAAAGAATACCAACGATTTTGCAAGCGGCAGAGCGCTGAGAGAGATTATCCGCAACGGAGGTGATTTCGAGCGCTACATGCCTACGTCGGCGGCGGAAATATTCCGCAATGCACTGTCACTCGGCAGAGTCTCCGAAGGAACGGAAAGTCTTGAAAAGGCTATTTTGATAAAGGCGCGCAGGACAAAAAGGGAGCAACTGAACGGTCTGCCCGAATGCTCCGATGGACTCGGTGACAGAATTTACAACGCCGCGCGCACAGCCTCCACGCTCGGTGAGCTGTACGAGCTTGCCAAAACCAAGCGATACACAATGTCACGGGTGCGCCGCTCGGTACTCGGGATGTTTTTCGATTTCGACAAGGAGCTGTTTACCGCACCGCCTTATGCAAGGATATTGGCGATAGGCAAAGGCGGCAGAGAAATTTTGAGAGCGATAAAGGAAGAGACACGTTTTCCGGTGTCGCAGAATTTAGGCGAGCTTGCCGAAAAAAGCGAAATTGCCGCAAAATTTGCCGAATACGAAATACTAACAACCGATGCTTTTGCGCTTACTCTGAAAAAGCCTGCTCCGGCGGCATCCGATTTGACGCAGAAGCTGTTTGTACTGAATAACGGAGAATAAAAATATGACCGAATATGTTTCCGAATCACAGCAGGAAACCGAGCGTTTGGGTGCTGAATTTGCCAATGCGCTCAAGGGCGGAGATGTTATCGCCATGTTCGCCGAGCTGGGTGCCGGCAAAACCGCTTTTGTGCGCGGTGTTCTGCGCGGCTTGGGTTATGACGGCTATGTTTCCAGTCCGACCTTTGCGTTTGTCAACGAGTATGACACCGGCGATTTTATACTGTCGCATTTCGATATGTATCGAATAGAAAACGAGGAACAGCTCTATTCGATAGGCTATTATGATTACCTCGATGACCGTCATGTGCTTATGCTCGAATGGGCGGAAAATGTGGAATTTGCGCTCGATGATGATACGGTGAGAATTCATATCTACGGCAGTGGTGACGAGCCGAGAAGAATTACAATAGAGAACGGATAAGCTCCATTCGGCGAAGCGTAACTTTTTTTGCAAAGAACCTTGACCCGACAAGCGATGGCGATATATGTCTGCGAAAAATGCTCCAAGCATCTTCACGACGCAAATACCGTATGACAATTCACAATAAGGAAGTAATCCCAATGAAAATATTTGCACTTGATTCCTCCGGTCCGGCGGCTTCGGCGGCTGTTATGGCTGACGGCAAAATCATTGCCGAGTGCTATGCCGATGTCGGTCTGACCCATTCCGAAACACTTATGGAGCTGTGTGACGAGGTTTTTCGCCGCACCTCGCTCAGACCCGACGATATTGATATTTTTGCCGCCGACACAGGTCCCGGCTCCTTTACCGGTCTGCGTATCGGAATAGGTATTCTCAAGGGTCTTGCCTATGGCGCCGATAAAAAGTGTGTAGCCGTGCCGACCTGCGAAGCTTTAGCTTACGGTGTGCGTCAGACCGACCGCTTCATTGTGCCGGCAATCGATGCCCGCCGCGGCAGAGTATACGCCGCCGTCTACGAGCCGTATACACTCGAATGTATCTCCGAGGTGGAGGTACGCGATATATCCGAGCTGGGCGAGTGGCTATCCGACAATGATATGCGGGTTATTTTTGTTGGCGATGGCGCCGAAATATGCTATAATAAGCTGAACGGAAAAATTGATGCCGTACTCGCCGACCCGACGTCGACCGCAGTACATGCCGCCGCCGTTGCACTGTGCGCCGGGAAGCGCGCCGAAAGGTGCGAGGTAATGAGTGCTTCGGATATTGCACCGATGTATCTGCAGCCATCGCAGGCAGAGCGGGAACGGCTTGAAAAAATCAAAAAGGAGTTAAACTGAAATGATTGCACTCGGAAGTGACCACGCAGGTCTTGACCTCAAAAACAGCATCATCGACTACCTCAAGGCGAATAACATCGAATACAAGGACTACGGAACCTACACCCACGATTCCATTGACTATCCCGACTGCGCCAAAGCTCCCTGCCTTGCCGTAACATCGGGTGAGGCGAAGCTGGCTCTGCTTTTCTG
>DCGT01000001.1:0-12745 GCA_002315315.1 Faecalibacterium sp. UBA1771 | reverse complement strand
GCATCTCCATTGCCGCCAACAAGTATCACGGAATTCGCGCCTGCTGCTGCAGCGACGTTTTCTCCGCTAAGTTTTCTCGTATTCACAACGACGCCAATGTTCTGTGTATGGGCGGCAGAGTAGTCGGAGCGGGGCTTGCCGAGCAGCTTGTTGAAGCGTTTCTCAACAACGGTCCCGAGGCTGTCGGCGGCGAACGACACGCCAAGCGCGTTGCCAAGCTGATGCAGATTGAAAAAGATCAATAAATAAGTATATAAGAAAATCACCGGCGGGTTTTGCTCCGTCGGTGATTTTTTACGATGAAATGTAAAATGTGTCGTGCATTCACACATTCTGCATAATTCGACCCGAAGTGTGCGGGCTTCGGGTCATTTTGTTGGAAGGGGTACAGTTTATGAGGAGGAATTATGCTTTGTACAGGATGTGCGGTCATCTTGTACAATTCAGATTATATCTGCCGAATGTGCCTAAATTGTTTATAAAATATGAATTATCTGTGAATTCTGAGAAATACTTGTTTGAAATGGTTATAGTAATTTTTCAAAAATTTAACCGTTCCGACGTGTAATGCCTTTTGCCTTTACAGACTGTTAAGCACCGTTTCGACAAGTGCTTCGAGCGGAAGAGTACCGTCGAGGACGAGCAGAGGACAGGTCAGTTTTTGCTGCCACAAATCGTGTTCGGCTTTGCTTCGCATATCGGAGCCTCCGCTGTCGTACTTTGACGCCCATTCGATGAAATCAATATGCGTTTTATACATATCCCCGCCCTCGCGGATACGTTCACCGAAGCGGCTGTATTCACGATTCGTTAAGCGCTCAAGCCGTATCGAGGTCGGCACAACAAGACGGACTGTAAGTGAAAATCTGTCGATAAGCGGGTCGCCCCAGCCGCACAGTGAACCTGAAACCACTGCACCGTCGGAGCAGTCAATATCTCTTGAGAGCAGCATTAACCGTTCGCTTTTGTCCCTCAGAGTTACGAAAGGAGGGTCGGTCGGTTGCCATATATAGCTGTCGGTATCAAGCCACGTCAAGCCTGACCGTTCAGCTACTGCACTGCCGAGCGTACTTGTCCCGGAGCCTGACGCGCCGAAAATATGAATTACCGTTTTCATTTTATTCCTTAACACAGATAACCACACCTATTTGCGGCAGGGGCGATTTTTTTATTTTGAGTTTTTGTCGAGATAACCGATTACATCGAGAAGTGTGGGATAAACGGCCTCGCACATTGCTCTCGCTTCATCGTCGGGATTCTTGAGGTCGGGAATACATATAACCTTCATACCGGCGGCGTGAGCGGCGTGTATACCGGGTATCGAGTCCTCGAGGACAAGACACTCGCTCGGAGCAATACCGAGCTTTTCGGCACTTGTGAGGAAAATATCGGGAGCGGGCTTGCCGTTTTTGATTTCATCGCTGAACACAAAGCCGTCCATGTGCTTGTCGATATGTGATTCCTCGAGCAACGGCATTGCACGCGGCTTGTCGGTGCTGGTGGCAACAGCTTTGAGTATTCCGAGATTTTCTATCTTCTCAAACAGCTCAAACAGTCCGGTCTTTATCGGTACGCCGTGTTCATCGAAATACTGACGGGTACGGCGGGTTTTTTCGGCGAGATATTCGTCTACGTCGGCGTCGGGGTACATTTCGTGAAGCTGTGCCTGAACATACTTCCTGTTAATGCCGTAGGTCGAGGTTACATAATCGGGATCGAGAATTATTCCGTGCTCGGCGAATATGTCGACAAACAGCTTTGCCTTGGGACGCTCGGAGTCTATCATAAGACCGTCCATATCGAATATTACAAGCTTAATCATTTTAAATTTCCTTTCTGTACCGGATTATTTTCCGTAAGGGTCGGGAATGTCGGACTCGGATGTGATGTCGGGTGATGAAATGTTTATCTCCGAAATGTCGTCGGGAGCAAGTGAGTTTTCATCGCTTATTTCCTCATCGGGAAGCACCGAGACGGGTGCATCCGAATAAGAGCTGTCGTCGGACGAAAAATCAATCGGCGAAGCGGAGCGCAGACGCTCGTTATCGGCACGCAGAGCGGCGTTTTCCTCCTCGAGCGGGCGAAGTGCGTCCGATATAAACCTGCTCTTGCGGTCTGCTATTGCCTGCTGTGCCGAGCCTATTCCGAAGCAGACGAGAAAGGCAACGGTGGCTTCCGGGATACCGTTGGAAAATACCGTGAGCAGCATTGTGCCGAGCAGAGCATTCTGAGCAATACCGTTGATGCCTGCCCACTGCTCGCCGAAAAACGTCGCAATAAAGGTGAGCACAAATATGGTATTTATCAGACTGCCGACCGCGCCGGCTATGCCCCACGCGAGGTTCTCCTTGCAAACCTTTTTGAAAAGCTTATAGGAAACCGCGGCTCCGATTCCGATCAGAATTCTCGGTACAAAGCAGACGACAAGCGCCCACACACTGCCGTTCTCCGAGCCGGGAAGGGCTACGAACGGTGAAAACGCAAACGCTCCCACAAACGGAGTAAAGGTTGCTATCAGAAAGCTGACCAAGCCCATAACGAAGCCGAGCAAAGCGCCGTACTCCATTCCGAGCATTACGGCACCGACGGCAACCGGAATATGCATCATTGTAATGCCGACCGGACCTACCATAATAGTGCCGATTGAAACGCCGAACAGCATTATCAGCGCTATGAGCAGTGCGGTGAGAACGAGTGCTTTTACATTGGTTTTTTTTGCCGGCGTTCCGCCGAGCTTGGGTAATTCACGTGTTTTTGTTAAATCCTGTTTGCTGAACATTTTTTCTCCTTTGCTGTCGCTTTCATAATGAAATGCGGCGCGGTGTAGAATGTGCCGAATACGGCATTTATTCACTCGGCGACCGATTCGCCGTGAATAGCTTATTTTTTGTTGCGCTCGTAGATATCCTTTAAGCCCTCAAGCAACAGAAGGTCGTTGACAATAATCTCGGTTCGGCAGTACGGCACGACCGACGGTGCTATGCCGCCGGTGGCAACAACGGTCGCACGCTCTCCGATTTCGTCAAAGTATCGCTCGCACATACCGTCTATCATGGCGGCGGTGCCGAAAATCGCACCCGCATTCATGGAATCGGCAGTGTTTTTGCCTATTGCGCTTGCGGGAGCTTCAAACGAGATAAGCTGCAGCAGCGATGTTCTGCCGACAAGCGCATCGGTAGCGACGCGCAGACCGGGAAGAATAGACCCGCCGAGAAAATCCCCGTTTTTGTCTATAACCGAAAATGTGGTTGCAGTTCCCATATCAATCACGACAAGCGGCGGCTTGTAAAGCTTTTTTGCCGCAACCGCTCCCGCGACAAAATCGCTGCCGAGCTGTGCGGGGTCGTCGATTTTTATATTAAGACCGGTCTTGGTTCCGGGCCCCAGTATAAGCGGCTTAAAGCCGAAAATCGCCTCAATCGAGTGGGCGATTGCGCCGGTGAGCGACGGTACAACCGAGCTGATAATCGCGTTGTCGATATCGCTCATCTTAAATCCGTAAAGTCCGAGAATATCCTTAATTTCGACCGCATACTGATCGCCGAGACGACTGCGGTCGGACGATATTCGTGAGCTGAGCACAAGCTCGTCCGCATTATAGACACCAATAACGATATTGGTATTGCCGATATCAATACAAAGAAGCATTGCTTTCCTCCGTCAATAGCCGAGCTTATCGGACAGCGAATCATCGTTCCCGACCCATTCGTCATCCACGCTGATTACGCGGTATTCATTGTCGTTATCTCTTACGATAACGTTGGATATTCCGGCGTTAATAATGAGCCGCTTGCACATGGGACAGGAATCGGCGTTCTCGACCAGACCGTCATCCCGTCCGTTGAGTCCGACAAGGTATAGCTCAGCGCCGAGCATATCGCGACGGGCGGCACTGATTATGGCGTTGGCCTCGGCGTGAACGGAGCGGCAGATTTCATAACGCTCACCGCGCGGAACATTGAGCTGCTCACGGCGGCAGAAATTAAGGTCGGTGCAGTTTCGCCGTCCTCTCGGTGCGCCGTTGTAGCCGGTCGAAACGATTTCATCATTTTTGACGATTATCGCACCGTATCTTCTGCGAAGGCAGGTACTGCGGACGGCGACGGTCTGCGCTATATCAAGATAATAATTTACCTTATCTCTTCTTGTCATTTCGAGAGCCTCCTTTAAGCATAATTAAATAGTACAACACATTAAAATACAACATATATAATATGATAAAAACAAAAATTTTTCAATCTTTTTTGTTTGAACTTATGATATAATTGATGTCGGCAGCAGAGTATGCGAAGCCGAAAAATTCAATGACGCTCCGATGTGCGAGCGGGGCGGTAAAAAGGATTTGCCAATGAAACAAAACAGTCCGAACAAGCCGAAAAAGAGTCTGGGTCAGAACTTTTTGACCGACAGCTCGGTTGCGCCGAAAATGGTGGAGCTGAGCGGAATAGACAAAAGCTACGGCGTTATCGAGATAGGGCCGGGACACGGCGCATTGACCGGTGCCTTAACGGAAGCGGCTGGAAGCGTAACGGCAATAGAGCTTGACTCCGATTTGATTCCGGAGCTTAACGGTAAATTCGGCAGTCGTGACGGCTTTAAGCTTATCAACGCCGATGTGCTGGAGCTTGACCTCGCCGAAATCATAAAAAACGACATTCCGCAGGACAGGGTCGCGGTTTTCGGAAATCTGCCTTATTACATAACAAGTCCCATTATTATGAAACTGCTTGAAAGCCGCCTGCCGATTTGCTCGGTCACGGCAATGGTGCAGAAGGAGGCAGCACAAAGGCTGTGCGCCGAACCGAAGTCGCGTGAGGGGGGTGCAGTCACAATGGCGGTGCGCTATTACAGCGAGCCGCACATTCTGTTCGACGTGCCGCCGACCTCGTTCTACCCCGCTCCCAAGGTTACAAGCTCTGTTATCCGCCTCGACGTTCTCGGCGAGCCGAGCGCAAAGCCGCAGGATGAGCGATTTATGTTTGCGGTCATCAAGGCAGCATTTTCTCAACGGCGCAAAACGGTTGCCAACTCAATAGCGGCAGGTTTAAACATCGACAAAGTGCTTGTGTGCAGGGCGCTTGCCGAAACCGGACTTGACGAAAAGCTTCGTGCCGAGAATATCTCGGTATCCGAGTATTCCGATTTGTCCGACGCTCTTGCCCCACTCGTCAAGTAGCGCTATCGTCATTTTGACAGCATTTTCGCCGAAAAACAGACTGTCGTTTTGACCAAAGTTAATGCCCGTTCAAATTATCAGTTTTGCTTAAATAACTTATTTGTCAGCGTAATTGACAGAAAAACAAGGTAATTTTTGTATAAAACTGTTGCATTATCTTGTTCGTTTGTGTAAAATGTAGATAATAATTATTGTCAAGGTGTCAAAAGGCGGGATTTTTCGTCGACACCATTCAGCCGTTTGAGGGGGATAATCAAATGTCGAACAGATTGTTTCAAGGAACAATAGTTCAGATGAAGGATGTTCTTGACCGCACCGTGGGTGTTCTCGACGAAAACGGAGTAATCATCTCCTGCAGCGTTCTGTCCATGATAGGCGAGTCAAGAGCCGGTGTTATCGAAGAGCTATTCCGCAGTGACTATGTTCGTATGGACGGTTATACATACCGTTCCATCGACCAGAACAAAAAGAACGAATATGTCGTTTTCGTAGAGGGCGTCGATGAAGAAGCCGCCCGCTACTGCGGTATTTTCTCGGTATCGCTCGGCAATATCAAGCAGTTCTACGATGAACGCTATGACAAGAGCAATTTCATCAAAAACATCGTTATGGACAACATCCTTCCCGGCGATATCTACGCCAAGGCAAGAGAGCTTCATTTTACCGACGATGTTCAGCGTGTCGTTCTGCTCGTCCGCGCCGGTGTTGTGAGCAAGGTCTCGGTCTACGATGTTGTTTCGGGACTTTTCCCCGAAAAGCAGAAGGACTTTGTGTTCAATATAAGTGCCGTTGACACCGTTATTGTCAAAGAGGTCAAAACCGGAGTTGATATGCACGATGTGGAAAAGCTCGCAGGTTCTATCTGTGACACGCTCGAAACCGAGTACTATATGCCCACCACAATCGGCATAGGAACTGTTGTCGGCAATCTTGCCGAGCTTGCCTCCTCATTCAAGGAGGCACAGGTTGCCCTCGAAGTAGGCAAGGTTTTCGATACCGAAACCTCCATTATTTCCTACGACAATCTCGGCATTGCCCGACTTATCTATCAGCTCCCGACCACGCTGTGTGAAATGTTCCTGCGTGAGGTCTTTAAAAAAGGCTCGATAGATTCGCTCGACCAGGAAACACTTTTCACGATACAGCGTTTCTTTGAGAACAACCTCAACGTCTCCGAAACATCAAGAGGTCTGTTCGTACACCGCAATACACTCGTTTACAGATTGGAGAAAATCAAAAAGCTGACCGGCCTCGACCTGCGTCAGTTCGACCAGGCGATCGTGTTTAAGGTCGCACTTATGGTCAAAAAATACCTCGACTCCAATCCCGCCAAGTATTAAGGAGTTTACTGATTATGATAGATTTTAAGGGCGTAAGCAAGACGTACCCAAACGGAACCGTCGCCCTTGATGACGTCAATCTCTCGATAGACAAGGGCGAGTTCGTCTTTGTCCTCGGTCATTCGGGAGCCGGCAAAAGCACGCTTTTAAAGCTTATGATGAGGGAGGAAAAGCCCACCTCCGGTTCAATCATTGTCGGAAGCTATGACTTAAATAAAATAAAAAACCGCGAGATTCCGTATCTTCGGCGCAACATCGGCATGGTTTTTCAGGATTTCCGTCTGATACCGACCATGACCGCCTACGAGAATGTTGCCTTTGCAATGCGGGTCACCAACATTCCGCTTCGCGACATCCGCAAGCGTGTACCGTACATACTGCACCTTGTCGGACTTGCTCACAAAGCGAGGGTATATCCTACCGAGCTGTCGGGCGGCGAGCAGCAGCGTGTCGCGCTCGCGCGTGCGCTCGTGCATAACCCGCCGATTATTATTGCAGACGAGCCTACCGGCAACATCGACCCCGACCTGTCGTTCGAGATTATGGAGCTGCTCACCGAAATCAACCGGCTCGGCACCACCGTCGTCGTGGTAACGCATGAGCAGGATATGGTACGACAGTTCAACCGACGCACGGTAAAGCTCGAAAAGGGCTCTGTTGTTTTCGATACCGGAAAGGTGGGTGTACGATGAATTCAAGCAGCTTCGGATATCTCATCCGTCTCGGAGTTATCAACACATGGCTCAACCGCCTTATGTCGCTTGCCTCCATTGCAATTCTTACCGCCTGTCTGATACTTACGGGCAGTGCTTCCCTGCTTATGCTCAACGTCCGTGATGTTTTCGTTGCCATTGAGAATCAGAACGAAATGGTCGTGTATATCGACGATGGCGCTGACAGCGAGACAATCGCAAAGCTCGGAGAGAACATCAAGTCAATAAACGGTGTTTCTCAGGTCGTCTATGTTTCCAAGGAGGATGCTCTGAAGGAGCAGAAGGAATATATGGGTACCAACGGTGCTCTGCTTGACGGTCTTGAGAACGATAATCCCCTGCCCGCTTCCTACCGCGTAACGCTTTCCGACCTGTTTCTGCTCGACGATATCGTCACACGCATCAATGTAATGAACGGCGTCGACTCCATCTCCGCGCCGACCTATCTTGCCGAGACGCTTACCGGCATACAGCGTGTGCTGATTATATTCGGGGCGGTCATTATTTCGGTGCTCGTGGTGGCATCAGTTGTGGTCATTTCAAATACCATCCGTCTTACCGTTTTCGCAAGACGCAGAGAAATTAACATAATGAAGTATGTCGGTGCTACCAACAGCTTTATCCGTCTACCGTTTACGGTGGAGGGATGTGTTATCGGCATAGCCTCGGCTGTAATATCCTTTATCGCCACCTACGGTCTGTATAATGGTATATCGGAGCTTATCGGTTCCTCATCAATGTCATGGCTCAGCAACATGGCTTCGAATACGCTCGATTTCGCAGACGTTTGGTACTATCTGCTTGCGGCGTATCTCGTTATCGCCCTGATGATAGGCGTTTTCGGCAGCACGAGCGCTATGAGAAAGCACCTGAAGGTATAAAGCGGAGGCGGTTATGTTAAAAAGAATAATCACCGTTCTGTCGCTGTTCTGCATAGTTTTTACTATGTTTTCGGGAGCGGCGGTCGTTCACGCCACCGAGCTTGAGGACGCCGTTACCAAGAAAAACGAGCTTCAAAAGCAGCTCAACGAAATTACCGAAAAGCTGAACGAAATTAAAGACGAGGTGAAGAAGGCACAAAGCCTTTCCTCCACCTATACAGAGCGCAAGGAGATCGTACAGCAGCAGATAGACGCGCTCAAAACCTCAATAGACCTGAAACGGCAGGAGCTTGCCATACGTCAGCAGCAGTTAGACGACAAGCAGAAGGAGCTGGACAACAGCTACGCTATGTTTAAACAGCGTCTGCGCGCTATTTATATGTCAAACAACGCATCGGAGCTGTCTGTTCTGCTCGGTGCGGACAGCTTCTCGGAGTTTTTGGTCGGAGCCGAAACGCTCCGCCGAATTTCACAGCACGATACCGACCTTATGGAGAAAATCAAGGTAGAACGCGCCGAGATAGAGCAGGCAAAGATCGAAATCGAACAGCAGCTTGCAGATTTGGAGTCCGACTGCGAGGAGCTGGAATCGAAATACGATGAATTGGCACAGCTTTTGAAAGAAGCAAACAATCAGCTCTCGACCGCCGAGGCAATGAAAGCGGCAACCGAAAATGATTATGCCGAAATTCTCGAGGATCTCGAGGCAGCCAATGCCGAAATCGACCGTTTGATGAAGCAGGCGAGCGAAATCGAATATGTCGGCGGCTACTATGCATGGCCGGTACCCGGCTACGGTTGGATCTCTTCCGGCTTTGGTTGGAGAAAGCTGTATGGCAAGGACAACTACCATGCCGGCATCGACATAGCAGGCTCCGGAATATACGGAAAAAACATCATTGCGTCCAATTCCGGCAAGGTCGTCACCGTTGTCTACGGCTCTACGGGCTACGGTTATTATGTGATAATAGACCACGGAGGCAACTACAAGACGCTTTACGGTCACATGAGCTCGATAAGCGTAAAGGTCGGCGACTGGGTGTCGCAGGGCGACGTCGTAGGTCATGTAGGCAGTACCGGCAATTCTACCGGTCCGCACCTGCATTTTGAAATAAGAATAAACGGCGAAAAGGTCAACCCCACCAATATGCTGGTCGGCCGTCCTGCCGATTATTGAGTTTATTCCCGTTTCGGTTAAAATCAATCCTGTACCGCGAGCGGCGCAGGTCGAGTCTCGATGCATATCGGTGTGCCGAGGCTGAATGGAGTAGTATATGAACAAGCATTTATCGGTCGGAGTAGCGACAGCGCTCATACTTCTTGCAATAGCCGCTACCTTTACCGTCACAATGATTTTTGCAATGAATTTGTTTGACAGCAAGGTTCTGAATGTCAAGGAACGCGCCGCTATGTACGACAAGCTGAATGAGCTTGACGTTGCAGTGCGTCAGGATTTCTGCTATGACATCGACGAGGTCGAGCTGACCGACAGTATTGCAAGAGGATACATTAACGGTCTGCAGGATGAAAACTCCGAGTATCTGACCGCAGAGGAAATTTCCGAGCGCAAAAACAGTGCGAACGGTATGGAAACCACGCTCGGCTTTGAATACCGCAGAGAATCAAGCGGTTATGTCGGCATCTCCAAGGTCTACGAGGATTCCACAGCATATACCGTGGGTCTTGCCGCGGGAGATATTATTGTTAAAATCAACGATATCGACGTCCTGTCGGTCGACTACGAGCAGGTCTGCAATATGCTGTCAAACGGAATTATCGGTGAAAAGACAAGCATCACCTACTCACGCGATCAGCGCGAAAATACGGTAGACGTAACGTGGATCAGCCGTGAATACGACACGGTGCTCGGCTACAGCATCGACAGCTCCGTATACTATATCAGAATCAACGATTTCAAAGAGACCACCGCCTCGCAGTTTGCAGAGGAGATTGCCAAAGCAAAGGATAAGTCGGCAAAGGGCATTATTTTTGACATCCGAGACAACGACGGAGGCATCAGCATCAAGACCGCCGCCGATATGCTCGATATGTTTATGCCCGCAGGCACGCTTGTCGTGGGTCGGTATAACGACGGTGTCGAAAAGGTCCTTTATACCTCCGACGCCGAAACCAACGAGTTGCCCATTGTAGTGCTTATAGACGAAAATACTCAGGGCTTTGCCGAGCTGTTCGCGGCGGTAATGAGCGACAAGAGCAACTGCTCCTGCGTCGGCAAAACCACCGCAGGCAGCGGTACCCTGCAGTCTCTTGTACAGCTTACCGACGGCTCGGGTGTAAATCTCACCGTTGCAATATTGCAGACAGCAAACGGTACAGAATTCGACAATGTCGGTGTAAAGCCCGATTATGAGGTTGATGCGGGAGAGGGCTTTGTGCTCGACACAACCGCCGCACCTACCGAAACCAACGACCCGCAGTTCAAAAAAGCTCTCGAGCTTATGAATGCAATGCTCAAATAACTTAAGTCGAAAAAATATCATATTCCTAACAAATGCTGTCAACAAGCTTGACAGCATTTGACGATTTATTTATACTACATTAATTAAGATAAAAACGGGCGTCCTTTACAGATGAACGCTTCGTATTTATAACAAAGAAAAAGAGGTTTTAGCCGTGAAAGAGATTTTGATGACACAATCGGGACTCAAAGCGCTTGAGGATGAGCTTGAGTATCTGAAAACAACCAGAAGAAAAGAAGTTTCCGAAAAAATCAAGGTTGCCCTTTCGTTCGGTGACCTGTCCGAAAACAGTGAATACGACGCCGCAAAAAACGACCAGGCTATTGTTGAGGGTCGTATTACCCAGATCGAAAAGCAGCTTACCAACGTCCGTGTCGTCGATGAATCCGATCTGACATCCGGCAAGGTAATCGTTGGCTGTACAGTAAAGCTTAAGGATTTGGATTTTGACGAAATCGAAGAATATTCCATAGTCAGCTCCAATGAAGCAGACCCCGCCAACGGGAAAATTTCCGATGAATCCCCGGTAGGAAATGCACTTGTCGGCAAAACGGTAGGTGACAAGGTAGACGTTCAGGTTCCGTCCGGAGCGGTAATACATTATGAAATTCTCGAAATAGGCAAGCAGTCATTCTAAAATATTGAGGTATAGTTGTGAGTAACGAAGTAAAGACTCCCGAAGAACAGGATGTAAACGAGCTGTTCAGAATACGCGCCGACAAGCTGACCCGACTTAAGGAGAACGGCAACGACCCGTTTACCAAGACAAAGTACAATGTCGACGCATATAATGCCGACATAGCTGCCAACTGTGAGGGCGGCTATGAGGGTAAAACCGTGTCGATAGCCGGTCGCATTATGAGCTGGCGCGATATGGGCAAGGCTAACTTTATCGACGTGACAGATGCAAGCGGCAAGATTCAGGTCTACGTTCGCCGCGACGAAATCGGTGACGACGCTTTTGCCGACTTTAAAACATGGGATATCGGCGATATCGTAGGTGTGAGCGGAGAGGTTTTCCGCACCAAGCGCGGTGAGGTTTCGGTCAAAGCTCAGTCGATAATTCTGCTGTCCAAATCGCTTCGCCCCCTGCCCGAGAAATATCACGGATTAAAGGATGTCGAGCTTCGTTACCGTCAGCGTTATGTTGACTTAATGGTCAATCCCGACGTCAAAAAAACATTTGCGGCGCGCTCCAACATCATAAAGGCAGTCCGCAGTTATCTTGACAGCCTCGGTTACATGGAGGTCGAAACCCCCGTTCTGCACCAAATTGCGGGTGGGGCGGCGGCAAGACCGTTTATTACACATCACAACGCTTTAAACATAGAGCTTTATCTGAGAATTGCGCTTGAACTGTATCTCAAGCGCCTTATCGTGGGTGGCTTTGACAAGGTTTACGAGCTGGGCAGGGTTTTCCGCAATGAGGGCATCGACCTGCACCACAATCCCGAATTTACGCTTTTGGAGCTTTACTGCGCCTACGCCGACTATGAAGCAATGATGGACTTGACCGAGGATATGTTCCGCTACGTCGCAAAAATTGTCTGCGGCGAGGACTGTAAAACGGTCTTTGAGGGTGTGGAATATGACCTTTCCAAGCCGTTTACCCGAATTTCGATGACCGATGCGGTTCTGCGCGATTCAGGCGTGGACTTTACACAGATTAAGGATTTGGACGAAGCAAGAGCGGTCGCTAAGCAGCACGGTATCGAATACGAGCAGCGTCATTTAAAGGGCGACATCCTCAATCTCTTCTTTGAGAAATACTGCGAGGAAAAGCTCATTCAGCCTACCTTTGTTACCGGTCACCCCGTCGACATTTCCCCGCTCGCCAAGCGCAGTCCCTCCAATCCCGAATACACCGAACGCTTTGAGCTGTTCATAGGCGGTCACGAATATGCCAACGCTTTTTCCGAGCTGAACGACCCCATCGACCAGCGTGAACGTTTTGTACACCAGGCACTTCTCAAGAGCCAGGGTGACGACGAAGCCTGTGATATCGACGAGGATTATCTGAATGCTCTCGAATACGGTATGCCCCCAACGGGAGGTCTTGGAATAGGTATCGACCGTATGGTTATGCTTTTGACCGGCTCCTCCTCTATCCGCGACGTTCTTCTCTTCCCCACAATGAAACCTTTGGACAACGATA
>DCGT01000005.1:21661-23981 GCA_002315315.1 Faecalibacterium sp. UBA1771 | reverse complement strand
TTTCGTTAAATAAAACTTTAACGAAAAGCGGCGGAACGAATCCGTCGCTTTTCTGTAGTACCGAATGATTTGGAATCAGTTTCCGCTGAAGGAGCTTTGGAGGCTGGTATCCAATTCGCTGAATGCCTTGGCAGCAGACTTGGTAGCTTCGCCGAGAGAATTTACAAGGTTCGGGAACTCCTTGAGGCTTGTCTGCATTTCCTCGTACATAGCGAAATAAGAGTCCTGAGCAAGGCCGTCCCAGCCCTCGACTATTTCGTTGACTTTGCTTTTGACGTTCTCCAACGTCTGTCCTAACTCCTCGGAAAATGCGACGAGCGCCGTTCCCTGCTGTTCGAGTACTTCCGGTGTTACACGAATGTTTGCCATAATATAAATCTCCTTTTAATAATTATTTGCAACAGCCTATGGCTGTATGCTTTCAGAATTTCAGACCCTCTATATACGATGAGTACAGCTCGTCGTAATCGTTTGCCGAGCTGTCGAGAACGTTTTTAAACATATCGAGCATGCGAGAATAGACTTGATGCCCATGCTCTTGTCGTACATATCATCGAGCAATGCGCTAACCTCATCCCTGTCACAGCCGACCGCAGCTATATACTCGGCATTTGAGTTAATCAGCAGAATAGTCGCATAGTAAAGCGATATTTTATCGTAGTTTGCCTCACCGTCGTCGGCACGGTCCACTACCTCTATTGCCCTGTTCACCTCGTCAAAAAGAGTATCGTAATCTGCCTTGGAATGTTCGGTGGTAACGCTCTGCGCCGTCATAAACTCGCATATAGCGCGGTAGCAATCCGCTATACTGTCCTGATTTGTTCCCTTGACAATGCCGATGTCGGTATCGGCAGTAGCAGTATATTGCATATTTCCGTTTCCTTTCCCGATTTATTCTCTGAAAATAAATTCTTCGTTGGCAAGCACGAGACAGTCTCCGTCGAAAATCTCGGTTTCCGCCTGCGGCTGAAGTGTAACTCCGTTAATATAGGTTTTGTTCTTTGAATTAAGGTCTATGACATAATGACGCGTTCCCCTCGTCACTATGTCGGCGTGCGAACGGCTGACGCTGTTGTTGTTGGCGACAAAATAATCGACGTAGCTTCTCTCCTTGCCCAGTCGAAATACCGGCTTGTTCACCAAAATGTTCTCACCCGTCTCGGTGCGCTGAAGTGTGGGATAGTGTGCCGCTCCGCCCTTCAAAAGCATCGTACCGTCATCCTCTGTCAGCAGTCCCGTGGCATTGCTGTCGTAATCGTCGTTGTCAACCAGCAGTCCCGTCGCCTCATTGTCGTCGACCAACAAACCCGTAGCCTCGTCATCGTCACGCGAGATTTCATATAATTCGCTTATCTTGTTGACCAGTGTAGGCTGCTCATTCTGCTTCTGCTCCGTTTGTTGGTGATATTCCCGACGGCTGTCGATATTAAAACCGCCGCCTATCTGCGTTGCCTTAATGGTATTAATGATGCTCCTGTCCTCGGTCTTGATAAATTCCTCTATCGCCTCGGTGTCAAAGCCCTGCAGTGTGCGCAGATAGTAAGCAAAGCGTGAAACGAAATCGGAGTCGTATTCTCCGGTCGGCTTACTCGAATAAATAATACTCTCAATGAGCTGCATTACATCGCCGACCGTCTTAAAGCCATCGGTATAAGGCAGGAATATAAGCTGTAATTCCTTGGTGGATTCATTTATAAAAATGTTGTCCTGCTCCCAAAGAACCTTTCCTGTACCGAAGCCTGCCGCCTGCAGCTTTTGAAAGGCGTCAACAATCTGCTCGATTATGAAAAAGAAATCATATTTGTTTATCGGTCTGCGCAGTCTGTCACTCAAAGCAATTCCGACTGTACCGGTAAACTCGATAATTGTGCCGCGTGCGCCCTTCGGCTTCATAAAGGTACGAATAGGCTTATTTGTAAAATATTCAATTTCCCGTTGATTAAGCCCATAGCCGAATTCGGACGGAATCTTTATTCTGACAGTTAGTACATAATCCTTTATTTTGGTTTTAATCTTCATAATTTAAGCCTTTCGCCGCTTGCCGCCGACAGCTTACCCTTATATATAATGTAATATAAAGGACAAATCATCGCCGTTTTGGTCTGACCGTATATCCGCATAAGCATATTGCGACATTTGCATAATTATTTTATTGTATATACTTTTAATTATTTAATATTTTATATCTGATTACGCTTGTAAACAATTTGCAATAATGTCATATTTTGATTTGCTAAACGCTTACATTTTCTCCTAAGAATTACTATAAAAGAAACCTGTAATATCACTGTACTGATATTCCATTTTAAGGAGCAAAAAC
>DCGT01000005.1:5847-21649 GCA_002315315.1 Faecalibacterium sp. UBA1771 | reverse complement strand
GGGGGGGGGGGGGTAAACGCCCGTATATTCCATAATAGATGCAAAAATTTCAACTATAGAAATTTAAGGCTGTTTTTTGTTAAGTTTTCAAACTTGACTATTCGGCTTACTTTTTTTATTGTTGATATTAATAGTTAAAATTGATAAATTGTGTCGATGATTCGTTTTGATTACAAAAAAGCGGAATTATTTTGCAGAGGAGTGTGCGGATTTTGAATAATGAAAAACGATATATTCTCGACAGAGCGGATAAAAGCACCTCTTTTATGACGGATGACGCATCAATCAATCTGTCCGACTCCATACTCCGGCTCATAAGTCTCGAACAGCCGCTGCCGCCGTTCGTGAGCAACCTACTACTGTCTTTCGGGAGCGAAAAGGTCGAGAACAGATTGTTTGAGATGGTATTGGGGGAATCGTCAGTCGGTAAATTGACGGTAGCATTTGTCGGCAATGAGGACGATTTGCCGAGTGAGTTTTTTCTGCGCGCCGTTGTACTATATGCTTTGCTCGGGCGGCTTTTGTATGTGTTCAAGCTGAGGGGAATTTTCGGAGAGGACGGGTCGCTGATTGAATTCCGATATGATGTTTTACAGAAAATTATCGACAGCTTTTTCGACGGTCCCGATTCTATCGTTATGCTGCAAAATGCTATGGAAAGCGAGGGTCTCAATATTGACGACCGCTCGGCACATTACACCTTATCAAAGATGATTTTTGAGCTTTATCTTAAATGCTCGGTAAAGATAGACGTTGACAGCGGTATTGTGATTAAAGCATCGGGTACTTCGACCGTTACCGTCGGTCTGCTCCGGAACAGCGACAACAGCTTTTCCGATTTCGCGCAGTACATTGAGTATCTGTACACTGTCGAGCGCAACGGCATACTGAAGATACGGTCGTTCAACTACCTGTGGAGCGGTCTGCTCGGTCTCTCCCGTTCGCAGACCTTCGTCAAACAGCTTCCGACCAATGAACAGCTTTACTGCTTCTGTCTTGCACTTGCATTTGACGAGGATGTATTGCTGCGTCTTAAACGACTGCGCGACATAGAAGCTTACCGCCGAATTGCAAACGGAGATACCGGCGACTATAACCCCGACAGCGCGCGAAATTTCAGCCGCAACGACCGTGACCGATATATAACAAGGCTGCTTCAGCTCAACCGCATATATCTGAAGGAATTGTTAAACCAAGAGAATATACCGAGAGAAAAAATTCCCGCCATGCTGTTGGAATACGCACAGCAAAAGCTGGCAGACAACGGATTTGCGAGAATTGTCAGATCTAAGCACTGAAAACGTCTTACAGACTCCGCAGTGACAATCTTTTGAAGCATTGTCACCCGCAATGTGCAAATTCAGTCGACTGCAAAAAATATTTGAAGTAAACAATAAAAAATATACCCGTACACCAAAATCAATCGGATGTACGGGTATCTTTTTATAATAACGGTATGGCTATCGTATTTTGCCTTTGCGGTAAAAATCTATCGGTATCAGCCGCAGGGGGTGATACCGCAGATGATGACCGTTCGTGCGGTTGAATTGTGCACGCAGGTCGACAGACAGCAGACTGCGGAATATTCCGTATTAATATGCATAGGGGTGAAAAAAGAGTCGTTCCTTGCCGACGCGATGAACTCGGCAAGCTGCTCGGGCGTTTGCAGGGGGCTATAAAGGTCACAGGTGTAGGAGACGCGCAGACCGGCGATGACCTCGAGGCGGAGACTGTCCGACGGCGTGAGCAGGAAAAGGGTGTCATGGGCGGCGGCGTAAGCGTCGTCGGCATAGTCGGAGAGGGCGGAAAACATACTGCCGTCGTACATATTGTGACCGTAGATAACGGTTCTGAGGTCGGTAAAATCGGCGTTCGCGCGATAATCGACGAACAGCGACCCGCCGGCGGAATAGGTGCCGTCGGGCAGGGCGCGGAGATACTCGTCGTTGTCGTCGCCCTGCATAATGGGGTAATTTATCGCAGTGTTTTCGCAGTACAGCCAGCCGCAGAGGTCGGGGTACTGCTCACGGAGCGCGTCGAAATCGACCGAAATCGGCACTGCTTCGGCGGTCGGAGCCTCGGCGTCGGTATCATCGGCGGGCGGCTCGGTCACCGAATCGCGCGCAAGCTGTGAATAAACATTTCGCGCGTCTCTGTAATTATTCAGTTCGGTGACGATGCGGCAGAGCGAAAAAATCAGCACCGCCGCCGACAGTGCGATTCCCAACCTTCTGAGCGGACTTTTTTGGTTCATTTTCACAGACAGTCCTTTCGGGGAAAATTTCGGCGCAAGCCGTGCCGGCAATACAAAGCACCCGTGCCGCAAGGGTACGGGTGCTTTGGTGCGGAGCAGATGCTTTACTCGGGCATAAATTCTTTGTACAAGTTGATTAAATCAATAATGTCATCGAATGTTAAGCAGCCCTTGCAGACATAGGGCTTGAGATATGCGCCGTTGAACGCTTCAAACTGCTCGTAGGATACATAATCCTCAAAATCGGAATAGGTGTAAAGACCGTATTTTGCTACATCGGCGTTGAATTGGTCAACGTCGTAGCGCATCCTGCCGCCCATTTCGATTATTGTGTAGAATTCCGCGGGCGGGGCAACGGTCAACAGACCGCCGGCAAAGGCGTTCGAGTTGTTATCCGAGGTAATCGAATAAGAGTTGACGACCTCGGTCTTGACGGTGGCATCGACAAGCTGTGCTATGCTGTATTCTCCGTCCTCACCCTCGGTCACGAAGCGGTGACCGACATAGTAAGCGCAATTTACAGACGAGAGATAGACAAAACGGTTAGCATCATAATCGAATATGGCGTGTTCGCCGATGATTTCGAGCCGCTTGCCGTCGGAGAATACAAGGTTGATAACTGCGTGTTCCTCTTCACCGTGGTCAACAAGCAGTGCAATACCCTTTGCCTCAAACTCGCCGGTAAAGAAGCTCCAGGTCAGGATTTCATCGTCAAAGGTGATATCCTCTATCGCCTTTTTACTGCCGTCGGCAAGCGTGATGAGCGTACCCTCGGCGAAGCACCAGCTATCATCGGACGATGCGGTTACCGTTACATCATAGCTCGGCATTGTAAACTCGGTGCCGGCTGTGTAATTAGTTCCGTTTGCGTCCTTAATTTCGCATTTCTGATTGTTGTTTTTGCTGTACGAAGCGGTTACAACAATTGTATCTCCGACCAAAATGGCGTCTGTACCGTTCCATTCCTCACCGTTTACCGTAACAGTCACGGTGGCGTTTGTTTCGTTCTTTGTGAACTTCAATTCGTCGTTGCTCGACGCGGTTACGGTTACATCCTTTTTCGGCATTGTAAATTCAGTGCCGACGGTGTAATTGGAGTTACCGGATTTTATTGTGCAGACTTGATTATAGGTCTTGGCATACTCCACACCTACAACAACCGAGGAGCCCGAGTGAATCGGGTCGGTACCGTTCCAAGGCTCACCGTCTACCGTAGCCGTTACCGTTGCATCGGTTACTTCCAAATTGAGATAATACCCGATACTTGAAGCGGTGACGGTAATATCGGCGTTCGGCATTGTAAATGCCTCTCCGACCGTGTAGGTCGTTCCGTTCTCGTCCTTGATGGTGCAGGTACGGTCCTCGATTTCACTGTAATCAACGCTGAATACAACTGTGGCTCCTGCCGGAATCTGAGTAGAGCTGTTCCAATAATTACCGTTTACCGTAGCCGAAACCGCCGCGTTTGTTTCGTTCAATGTGACATTAAACGCGGTTTTCTGCGTATAACGGGCGGTGAAGGTGGTCTGCTCTGCGCCGGCTTTTACTAATGTGTTTCCGTTGCTTACCTTGTTGCTGCCTACAAACCAACCGTCATAGGTATAACCGATGCGGTAGTCTAACTGCGGAAGCAGTACCTTTGAATCTGCGGGAGCGGTCACGGTGTAGTTGCTGCCGTCGGGTACTAAATCAACTGCATTGCACGTTCCGTCAGAATTAATTATCAGAGCCTGATTGCTGCCGAACGTACACTTGATTTTCTTTGCATTATCAGATACCGACTGAGTGGTTACACCGGAGGAAATCGAAATCGGTTCCTTGTCGCTCGGAGAGATGAATGTTCCGCCGGTAACGTTAACGGAAGGCGGATAGTCATTATTCTCGTTATTTTGACCGTTAACCCTTAGCGCATTATCCGTTTCGGAAATAAACGTACCGCCGCTGACAGTTAATGCTCTGACCTGTGTACCGATATAGAAAGCTTTTGTTTTTCCGATGAACGTACCGCCGGTGATATTTAATCCGGCAATATAATTGAAATTCACCGCATCGGATTTTTTGGAAATATAGGTACCACCTTCAAAGGAAAAGTACTCTGTACTGTGGTTTCTTGTTTTGGCAATGGCATATCCGTTGGTAGCAACAATTTTACCGCCGCCTTTGCTGTCTTTGAAGGTTGTAGTACCTGACTGCGTATAGGTTACTATGGCACCACCTGTACCGTTATAGGTATAGGTATGACCGTTCAGGTCAAATGTCGTTCTGCTGCTCGTAACGATACCGTAATCTATACCGGAAACATTGCCGCTTTTCGAGTCGATTGTAATGTCACTCTCGAGCTTAACAATTTTATCATAGCAAACGGTATCTACGAATGCTTCCTTCAACGTGCCGTAGTCATCAACCTTGGTTCCGTCTTTATTCCAAACGGAAGCTTCAACATAGATTTCGGTTGTGAAATGGGTAAGCGTGTCATCCTGTGCATCGACAGTCTTAACAATACCATAACCCTTTTCAGCCTTTGCACCGCTCCATGATGAGCCGTTGTCCGACACAATGTCAAGTCTGTCGCCCTTGCCCATAGTTCTTTGGACGGTTGCATTTTCGTTCAGATAAACGGTCTCGGTTGTATCACCGTCGAGAATGGCGTACTTGACTGCACTGTTTCCGCCGCCATTATAACAGAAGTACAAACGGTTTATCTTTGCGGTGTAGCTGTCCGGCTCTGCTGTGGTAAGAGTAAATACTCCGGGTGCTGTTTCGACGGCATAGGTTCCCTCGGCAACAAATCTGCCGATGTCGGACCCGTTAGCCTGTGCGGCGTCTTGTATGGTCAGAACCTTTTTGTCATAAACCATATCAATCGAATGTCCTTCAAGCGGCTCGGGGTCATTACCGTTCTTTCGCGCAACACTCTGCACCAAATCAGTAGTGTAATTAAAGACTCCGCCCTTTACCGTTACCGAATCAATATCGGTGCAGGAGTTGAAAACCTCTGCCTGCTTTTCGGGATTACTATATCCGCCGTCTAAATATTGGTCGTCTCTTTGATAACCCGTCTTGTAGGTATAAATACCATAGCACTTTTGCTGACCGTCACGGGTATAGTCGTCCTCAATGTTGGTGAATTGGAAAATGTGCTTTGCCGTAGCCGTAACATTCTCGATTATTACACCCTGAGCCGGCGGAAGCGGGTGATAACCCGGGCAAGGATAGGTTCTGGGTACTTCCTCAGTTCTTTTCCACCTTACATTTGTGGACTGATGCTCACCTATACGGAATGCAATTCCGCTCGTGTTGGAAACAGTACCGTCCTTAATCGTAGTACCCTTACAGTCATAGATGTTTACAGTACCGGTTAAGGTATGACCGTTAAGGTCAATCGTCAGATTGTCGACACCGTGAATGCTCACATTCTCGCTTGTGTCGGCGGCAAGACTTACTGTTTTACCCTCGGTAGCGGCAGAAATTGCGCTTGCAAGCGTTTCGTAATATTTAGAGCCGATACGGGCAATCCTGTCCTCTTTGTTCTCTTCCTTTACGGTTGCGCCGTTTTCGTTGCTGATTGTGCCGTCGCCGTCGGTCGAGCCGTTGGTGAGGTCGAGAACCGCATCACTGCCGCTGTTGGTAATAGTACCGTCGTTTTTCAAATCGCCGTCATTGGTCACGGTGCCGCTGTTGTTCAGCTCGGAATTCTCCTTGTTGACGAGCGAACCGTTGTTGGTCACGGTGCCGCTGTTGGTGATTTCGCCTTCATTGGTGATTTTGCCGTCATTGGTCAGCTTGCTGTCGACGGTGGTGTTCTCGATTTTCGAGTCGGTCGTTTTGTTGGTGATATTACCGCTGTTGCCGACATCACCCTTGTTGGTAATCATACCGGCGTTTTCGATGTTGCCGATATTGGTAATAGTGCCGTCGTTTTCGATTTTCTGACCGTTATTATTAAAGATACCGCCATCGGGAACGTTATTGTCGGTTGCGTATACCGAGTCAAAGAAGCCGCCATAGTTGACGATTTCGGCATCATCATTAACACTCAGACCCACGGGAGCGGTAAGCTGGTCTTTGCTGTTGACTATCGTACCGACATTGACAAGCATACCGTTATCGTTCAGATTGATACCCGTTTGGTCGGTCACGTTGACTTGGATATACGCCGCAACCTTGAGTACGGTATCCTGAGGCACGGCAGCAGGTGTCGGAAGCGTTTCGTCGTTTACAATTCTCGCCGCTTCCTTGTTGCCCTTTGTTTCCGCCTCGGCAATAGCGTCGTCAACGGTGCTGAACAGCTTGGTGCCGACACGCGCGGTTTCGTCGTTAATGATAACAACCGATTCGCCGTTATTCTGCATTACCTGCGGGGTCGTTTGGGTTGCCTGAGCCTGTGTCGCGGACTTCTTTTCCACGACTATGGCGGACTGAGTATTGTAAACGGCTATTGTGCCGACATTGGTGCTGTCGCCGTTAAGCGTAATTGTAACGTCTGCCGGCTCGGCATATTTCGCGACCGACAGGTCGACTACCGATGCTCTTTCGGAAATCTCGATGTGACCCGAGCCGAGCATTACGATATCGTTGACCGAGCCGTTCTCGACATAGGAATGGTCGGCAACATTCATAATGTAACAGTCATCTGCAGTGCCGTAACGGTGTACGGTGTCGAGAGGTGCGTCTATTGCAAGGTCGCCGCCGTTCATTCGGATATATACTCTCGAAGCTACCGCGTCGGCACCCTTGTTTTCATATACATAGGTATATCTGCTGTTGGTCTGCTTAATGGTTACACCGATACCCGTCAGCGCAGCTGCGTTGGTCGGAGTAAGCGGCTGTGCCGTCACGGTCAGCGCCTCGGCCTCGGTTATTTTACCGTCTGCCGTTACCGTGCCGTTCGGGTCGACCAGAACATAGGGTGCGCCGGTGTTCGTCAAAACATCAGAGCATTTGTTGCACTTCCACGCGCCGGAGGGCTGAACGTGATATTCGTGGTCGTGTGTCTTTGCAGACTCATCGTAGGTTTTGTCGAACGAGTCAGCTTCATAATCCTTTTGACCTGCGACAAGATTTACACCCAAATCAATATACAGCGGTTCGCCGTCCGAGGAGACTGCGCCATTGCTGAGGTTGTAGATGTTGTCGTTGTCGGACGGCTGCCAATAAACCACGACGCAGAAGGTATCGCTGTCGTGGGTGCCGCCCTGTACATCCAAATAGTTGCTTTTTGAAAAGCTTTCAAGCGAATCCGTGTAGGCTAACTGCTGTGCCTGCTCGCGGGTCCCCGTGAACGAGCCGTCCAAAACCGTTACCTTAAGCACATCCGAGAGGTTGTGCGGGTAGTTGTCGACGGTCACGGAGTTGAAGTCAAAAACATTCATCGTCAGGTCGTATTTAAGCTCAAGCGTGCCCTCATTCGACACAACGAAATTTTCAAAAGCAATCACGCCCGGCTCCCAGCCTTCTACGCTGAAAAGGTCGGAAGAATCCTTAACCGATTGCGCGTTTGCGGGGTCGGTCGTATAGTGCTTCAGTTCAACGTCCAAATCACCCGAGATAACGGTATTTCTGCCGGTCGTGACGGTGTCGACAAACCAGGCAAGGGTTGTACCGATAAACAGTGAAATGCATATCAGCAGTGTCATAACGCTGAGAAGCAGTGTTTTCTTTGTAGTCCTCATTATTACCCCCCTCCCCCAATTTTTGGAAGAGAATAAATTTCGTGAATTTAAAGAGAGTGTAAAATTTGTTTATGCTCCGCAGACCGAAATATTCGGTCTGCGGAGTGTGACGCCGCCGCAAATTATGCGGTTTGCGCCTTTTAATGTGTACCGTAGATTACTCCGGCTGCTGTTGCGGTGCTGTCTTAGTTGTGTAGACAGTACAGCCGTTCTGCCGCATTAATTCGTTTAATAATGATTAATTAAGCTTTGCAATTCCCTGCAGGGTTGTGCCGCTCTCGGTTACGGTGAACTTCTGAGAAGCGTTGTAGAATTTAAGAGAGGTTGTAGAGAACAGATTGTAGATGCTGCTGTCGGCAACCGTACCGTTTATGGTATTTCCGCTTAAATTCAGCGCAACCTTGTTACCGTTATATCTTGTTTCAACTACTTCAACATTGGAGGTGACATTCATATTGAATGTGCAGTCGGTAATCGTAAGTGAACAGCCCTCAGCGCAGCCGTAGTTGTCGCCCTCGATAGCACTGGTGTTGGTGGTGTTATTGAATGTGCAGCGGGTGAATACGCCGGTAAACACGTTATCCGAATTGAATCCGCTGAATTCTACTCTGGCATTGTTAAATACGCAGTCGATGAAGGAAGCATTGATTATGAAGCCACCCTGCATATTTGCCTTAAACACATTCTTCTCGAGGTGAGAAGAGGTACCGGGCTGATCCTTGGGATTTGCCGGTATATCGAGGTTGGTGAATACAACCTTATCATAGGTTACATTACAGGTTCCGTTACTTCCCTCTGCCGAGATGTCACCGAAAGCTCCCGCAACATCCCACGAACCGTTCTTTACCGTGAGGTTACAGCCGGGCTGAAGCTTAATGCCATAGCCGCCGCTTGCCTCGGCGGTACGGACAAATCCGAATCCGTTGAGGTCAAGAATGATGCTCTTGTTGAAGGTCATATTGCTGATGGGGGTGTAGTCATTGAGCAGTGTCACGGTAGCGCCGGACTCTGCGGCATTAAGAGCCGCGGCAAGGTCGGTGTAGTAATTATTTCCTACTCTGACCTTGTGGAACTCGGACAAGCCCTTAGTATAGCCGCTCACATCGGTAAAGCTCATAGCTCCGACATAATCAGGTGTGGCGCTTACGACATACTCTGTCTTGGAGAACCTGCAGTTGTCAAGGGTTATGTCGGCGGCTGTAGTATAGCCGTCGAGGCTTCCGCCGCCGCACAGACCGCAGTACATATTGTCAAAGCTGCAGTCGGTAAATTTGATATCGTACTTTTCGGCTGCCTTCTGGAACACAACGCCATAGCCCTGCGGCTCGGCTCCCTTCATAACAAGCTTGGTGTTTACAACGGTAAGGTCATTCATTATACCTTCCTGAGTGCCGTTGTATCCGTCAAAAACGGCAACGAAGCCGGAGGTCTTGTTTGCGGCATCAAAGGTAATGGTCTTGCCGTCGCCGTTCAGCTTGAACACCTTATTGTTTACAAGCACCGAGGAGGTAATTGTCGTATCCTGAAGCAGAATAACGGTGTCGGTTGCGAGAGCGGCTTTTGCAGCTGCCGACAATGTGCCGTAATACTTGGAATCTATGCGTGCAACAAAGTTGTTCTGAACCTTTTCGTCGGCGGTTGACGCTTGCTTTTCGATTGTCTGTACGTACTGTGTCGGGATTTCAAATGCGGTTTCGTTATTTTCCGCAGCCTGTGCCGCTTTATTCATATCGGCATCAACGGTCAACTCAACCTTAGCAGTGACATCACTTGCTGCTGCCTTTGCCGCATCGTCATAAGCCTTCTCAATAGCTGCTGCTACCTGCTCCGGGGTAGCATTTTCCGCATACTGCGGAGCAAATCCGGTATCATGATTTCCGAGAATATAGGCGACAGCGTTGCCCTTTACGTCATATTCGGAGAAGTGGGTGGTCTTGAATTGCAACAAGCCGGTTTCGGCATTGTAGGTAATATCGGTCGGCTGATCATCGGTTCCGTTATAGACTACCGTTACATCGGAGAGACCGGCAGAAATATAGGTGGAAACGGTAGCTTTCTTGCCGCTGTTAAAGTTGGTTACGGTGCTTCCTCCTACCGTCAGACTCAGGTCGATAGAGGCCACGGTTGCCTGTCCGCTGCTCTTAACCTCAAACAGCGAATTATTTGTCTTAACATTCAGCTTTGCTTCCTCGCCGGCAGTCAAAGCACCTGCTTCAAAGGAAACAGTCGTAGTCTGCTTTTCCGCCGCGGGGTTAGTTGTGGGTGTAGCATTGGCAGTCAAAACCGCTGCAGCACGGTCCGGCACGGTTACGGGTGCGGAGGTCGCCTCAGCGAGCTTCGACTCGTACTTTGTTGCCGCAGGCAGCTCGGTGCTTGCAACTTTATCGTAATCGGTATCGAAGCTGTCGGACTCGGAATCCTTTTGTGTCGCAACAAGTGTTACGCCGAAGTCGATGGTCAGCGGAGACGGTCTGTCGTTGTTCATATTGTAGTCGTTGTCATGGTCGGTCGGCTCCCAATACAGTACAACGGTAAAGGTCTTGTCTGCACCTGCCGCAAGCTTGTTATCGACGGCATAGTCAGCGAGCGTCCATGTGTCGAGCGCGGTGTAGGTCAATGCGGCGGCGGCGTCACGGGTTGCGGGCGCCGTATCGGCAACAGCCGCTTTAATGACCTCAGTGAGGTTATGGCCGTTATAAGAGGTGTACTGCAAAACATTCAGCGCCATTTTGAACTTGAGAGCGAGCGAGCCTGCATTTTTAACCGTAAAGGTTTCATACGCATAGGCACCCGGCTCCCACAGCGGTACATCGGTAAAGAGTTGGTCCTCACTGTTGTCTTCAATCTCGGTGAGAGTGGTGTTGGCGTTCTGATGCCACAGCTCAACGTCGAGATTGCCCGCCTGAATTTTGTTATGTCCGCTTGTTACGCTGTCGGTAAACCATGCATAGGTCGTGCCCAAGAGCATGGTAATGCATAACAACAGCGACATTGCGCTGAACAATAACGATTTCCTGGTTCTCTTCATTTTAGTGATTCCTTTCATTTAATAATCTATATCATCCGAACATTGTATAAACGCTGTCGGTATAATATACGAATTTAAAATGCGCGGTCAGTTTGTTCCCTCTACGGTCTCGAACGCCGCCTTGACGGTCTGAGACGTTTCAAGTCCCGTTGTCTGTATCGCGTCCGCCTTGACGGTTATTTTCATACCCGAAAGGTCCTTGGCGGCGGACGCCGTAATGCTCGACGGGATAGTCACCGAGGTAAACAGCGTCGCAGTGGTGTTAGGCGCGAGAGCGTCCTTGAGGTAGAAGGTGTACGACACGGTTTTGGCTGTACTGTCGACCTTCGGCGCGTCGTATCTTATCCATTTGCTGTCCTCGAAGCCGCCGAAAATATCGCTCAGCTTGGCATTCGCGGGCAGACATGACTGCCATTTGTCCGTCTTATCCACCGTGACGGTGACGCGAACATACATCGAAGCTGTCAGGCTCTTGTTGATGACGGTCGGGTCCTTGTAGATTGTCTGACCCGGCGAAAGGTTGTTATAGGTTATGCCTATGGTATCTCCGCCTGTGCCGGTCTTTTTGTTGCCGTTACCGTCGGTTTCATACAAATCCATCTCAAAATCGTTGACGAAGTTCAAGGTGTTGTCGACGGTGTCGGTGTCCTGAAACCATGCAAGCGTTCCGAACGAAACGACGGCGGCGAGGCAGAGAAGCAGTGAAATTACGGCTGTTTTTCTCTTGTCGAGCTTCATTTTTTTACCTCCGTTTCCTTTTCCGATATTTCCCTTTTATCCTTTATGAATAAATCGGGTATGTAAACTATCGCTATCAGCACCGCGGCGACTGCGAGCGTGATATACAGTCCCGGCGGAGCTTTGACCCAGTCGGATACATAACCGAGATAGGGTATTGCAAAAACGGGCTTGCCGATAAGGTTGTTGAAATGCACGGGGTTGATATCGGCAACCTGATTGTTGTCGCCCTTGGTGTAGAAGTGCTGTCCCTCGGCGTCTATCTCGACAACGCGGTGTGTTGCGACAACAAGACTCTCGTTGAGCACAAAGGTTATCGGGTCGCCGACCTTTACCGCTGCGGGGTCGACCTTTTTGACGTAGATAAGGTCACCGACGTTATAGGTCGGCTGCATCGAGCCGGAAACCACGGTATAGACCTTGAGACCCGCAAGCCTTGCGCCCGCAAGCATCAGCGTGCAAAGCAGTATGCAGACCACCATAACGGTTGAAATAATATCGGTAATTTTCTTTAACGCCTTTTTCATTGACTGACCCGTTCCTGTTTATAAATTCAATGCGGATGTCGCGCTTTGCCGTAAAACGGTGTGCGCCGCTCCGGACTTTTTATGAAGCGTCACCGGGCACGCGCAGACCCTCGCCCCGTGCGGCGGCTTCCTTTTATTGACAGCTTTTGTTTGCTGTCGCTTGATTACGGATTATCCCCGCCGTTTGTCTGCTCAAGGGGTTCCTCCGTCTGCTCGGTCGGCTCGGGCGGCTGATTCTCCTGCGGCTCCTGCTCCGTCGGCTCCTGCTCTGCGGGCGGCTCGGCAGCTTGCTCGCTCTGCTCCGTTACCGGCGGCATAAGCTGTGCCGGTGCGGGCGACGACAGGGGCATTGAAACGCCGGAACCGTTCGCAACCGTGTACGACGCGGCAGAAGCGGGTATTTCGCCCCACATCGGGGTGAGCGTCATCTCGGCAAAGCCGAAAACGGTAAAGCCGTAGCTTGACATCTGCGCCGGCTCGAGGATTGCGGTATAATAGGTGCTCGCCGCCGCCGCTCCGCCGGGGAGAAGCGTTATGACATAGTAGCCGGACGTTGCGGTCTCGGCGTCTCCGGTCGGTGTAAGGCTCACGGTATATTGCCTGTCGGGCTGTAATGTGTAGCGATTCCCCGCCGCAGGTACAACCGGCGTACCCGTATCGGAAACCGCGATATTCATATCGAAATGTGCGGCTTTAATTCTCGACACCGAGCCCGACACGGAGGAGGAGAACCACGCCCACGACATACTGACAATGCACACCAGACACAGCATAATTCCCAGCACAGATACGAGGATAGAACGGGACAGCATTGCGTCTGTAATATAGAAAATATCCTGCTTCGGCTCATCGGGAATGACTATCTTCTTTTTCAACCGCTCCAGCCTCCTTTTGAGAATTAATGCCGTCAGTCCGCCTGATTTGCTATGGCTGAGATACCGAGCGAAACCGACGGTGCCGTGTCTCCGCGGTAGTTGGCGGCATCGTCGACCGACTCGGGCATATACACCACGAGCGCGACGTAAACCTCGCCGCCCGGACTCAGCGTTTCGCCGTTGGTATAATATTGGCTCAGCTCGTTCACCGCCGCCGCCCTTGCCTTGTCGCGGCTCGAAATCCGCTGCAGGACCTCCGCTTCGGTGTCGCATATCACCGCACCGAATTTGAGATAATCCGTGAGGTCTATCGTGTTGCCGAGTACGCTGACAGCCTGCACGGTATCGGCAAGGTCCGGCACGACCGACAGCTTAAAGGTAAATGGAACACTGCCGCTGTTGCGGACCTTTAAGCATTCCGCCAGAACGTATCCCGGCTCTAAAACGATGTCATCTCTGAACACCTTGGTGCTCTCATCGACGTTTTCATACTGCAATCCTTCCTTGTGAAGCACATCTATATCTATATCACCGAAATAAAACGAGTTTACGAGGGTATCCTCCTCTTTAAACCACGCCATCGACGAGGTCGTACCCAGCAGAAGCCATACCATAAGCAGTAATATGCTGGCGGAGAAGCCCGCTTTTGTAATGTTATGATTTGACATAAGGCTTCGCTCCCGTTTGTTCGACATCTCGTTTTCTTCTCTTTGCAAAAATCAAAACCGTCAGAACCGCGGCACTGCATACCGCCGCCGCCGTCCATATCCACACGCTGCCGCTGTCATCGGTATAGGGGCTCGGCTCGGTGTGATGCTCCAAATCGTGAATACAGGCGAAATAGTACCATTCCCTGTTATACATATCGCGGTATATTACGCGTCTCATTCTCCCGCCGCAGTCGGCACAGAGCATATCCTCGCAGTGACCGCAGACCTCGCAGAGATACATACTGTAGCTGCCCCCGCCGCCGACGGTCATAGGCGGAACGGAAACGGGAATACTGCCGATAAACACGCTGTACCCGTCGCTGTCGATGATTCTGTACCTGCTCTGATGACAGTTGGGACAGACCCACGGCTCCTCACCCGCCGGAAACTCGATTGCCGTAAACTGCCAGACAACCGTTCCGCTCTTGCTTGAATAGCTGTTGTCCAGCGTTTCGGGGACGGTGAGGGTGAGCTTCAGCTCCGTCCTTGCACCGGAATACATAATTCCGAGCACCGTCCAATCGTCAAGCCCCGCAACGCCGTTTGCCGCGCCGTCGAACAGCGGTGTGCTGTTCTCGTCGGCAACGGTCAGATGAAGCCTGCTCAAAAAATCGTCCGACTGTGCATCCGCGCCGAGCGAGCGCATATACAGCTTGACCTTTACGGTGCTGTCGGCGCGGTTCTCAATGCTGACCGTACTGCTGACCGTCGCCCCCGGCATAACGTCGGAAAGACCCGCAAACAGGTTTACCGTTTCCGCCGACGCTCCCGATTCCGATACCAGCTCGCCCTCGTTGCCGCTGTAAACAAGACTTACGTCGGCGGCAAGGGCGGTCACCGGCACAAGACTCGCCAGCAATACGATGACCGCTATTATAAATACAATTTTGATATGCTTCATAGCTACACCTCACGGCAATCTTAAAGCACGGAGTATCTACTGCTCGGCAGGCCAGCCGGTTACGTCAAGCGGTGTGGAATAGGCGGAATTGTTCTCGCTCTGCACGGCAAGCGCCGTCACGATAAGGTGATATCGACTGCCGATATACCGATTATCCGCCGCCGTCGAAATCCCGACCGATGTAATCAGCGGCTCGGTTTCGGCGTTCGGCATCAGAATTTTGTTGTAGTAGTAATAGCCGTCGCCGCCGTCAATCCAGCTTACGCTGTCAAAGACGGGCTGTACCACGCCGGCGGACAGCGAGACCGCCGAAGCGGTGCTCCGAATACTGCTCTTGACCTTTACCCTCAGCCAGCACGGATGCCCGCCGTCGTTTTTTACCGATACCTTCTGCGGCACGGTATCGCCCGGCATAACGGTGTATCCGCCCTCGGGAAAGTCCTCGTCCCCGATTTTTTCAACTACGATAATTGATATTTCGCCGGAGGTAATCACATTTGACGTAACATTCCAAACCGTGTAATAAGCGACGGTCGGCTGAGTCAGCAGTGCGGTAAGCATCACCGCCAAGGAAGCGATAAAAACCGCAAGCCTGCGATGTGTCATCTGTTTTACCTCCAATCCTTTTTATACTCTTTCGCCCCGAACGGATGTTTGCCGGAGGAGAAGCAATTCAAGCCTTCTCCGCTCCGCCGTTCGGGTGCGTCTTGTTTTTATTCGTAATTACTCGTCCTGCCGGTAAAAGAAGTCGGACGCAAAATCGCTCTGTGAACCGTCCGACTGCCGCGTCACGGGTATCTGACGGTATTCCGTTGAACGGCGGTACCGTTCGAGCGGAGTTTGTCCCGCATTCTGCGCCGGTACCGGCGGTCGAGGCTGTACTGCGTTCTGTGTCGGTGCCGCATTTTGTGACTGCGTTACCGGTCGGGTCTGTGCCGCGTTTTGTGTCGGCGGTGGCGGCGGCGACTGTCTGCCCGCCGTATAGCTCGGCGTCCTCGCACCCGCATATTGAATGGGAGCGAACTGCCGCTCACTCGTATTCCCGTAGGTCGGCTTTTGTATCTCTGCCGTGTATCCGCTCGCCGTCTGCGGGCGGG
>DCGT01000005.1:252-5723 GCA_002315315.1 Faecalibacterium sp. UBA1771 | reverse complement strand
ACCGTCTGCGCCGTATACTGCATCGGTGCGGGTTGCGGTGACTGTATGCCCTGTGCATACAGGTCGGTAGGCGGCGGTATCTGTTCTGCCGCGTACTGCATCGGCGTCTGTCCGCCTGCCTGCGGTACGACGCCCTGCCGCTCCATCATTTCGCGAAGCTTCATCAGCTCCGTCATCATCGCTTCGTTCTGTTTTCTGTCCTCGTCTATCTGCTTACGCTCGGCTTCAAGCTGTTCCACCTGCTCCTTTTTGTACTTTCTGAAAAGCTCGACGGTGTTGAGCGCCTGCAAAATAATCAGCATCAGGAACGGCGTCAGAATACAGGCGATATAGCCGGGCACGGTCCGCAGAAAATTGAAAAATTTCCCCAGCTTGGGAATATGGAAAACATACAGTCCGCATATATACGGATAGGTCACTATCGTTTCATCGTCGGTGCCGGTCGTGGTTCCGTAGGTTATGAAGCCCGCCTCGCCGTTCGCGTCGACTGTTTTACTGCGGATTTTATGCGTGACGGTTTCGCCGTAGCTGTCGACGTTCTGCGACGAAAAGGCTATAATATCGCCCTCAACGAGCGATTCGGGGTTGACCCTTTTTACAACGACGATATCCCCCGCCGCAAAATCGGTCGCCTTCATCGAGTCGGAAAGCACGATAAACGCCTTGTATCCGAAAATATCGCGGTCGTTGCGGTTGACGGTGAGCACCGAAACAATGGTGAATATCATCATCGCAACCGATATCGTGACAAAAACTGCCGACAATATTTTTTTGACAACTGCGAATTTCTTTTTCATATCCCTATATCCTTACTGTCCGGCGATGCGCCGAACGGACTGCATCTGTCTTTACCGCCTTTATACCGCCCTTTCGACGGCGCCGCATTCGGAGCAGACACGACTGCTCCCGCATACAAATCCTATTTCCCGAAGCAGCTCCGCCCGTTCGGCGGTCTGTTTGCCCGAGCGATGCTTCTTTTTCTCGCTATCTATCCAGTTGAACAGCGCATAGCCGTCGGGCGAGGTGTACCCCTTCGGTATCTGCAAATGTCCTTTTTCGAGGTAAAATTCCCTTGCGTGGTCGTAGCCCGTCTGCCAAAGGTATGCCAATACATCCCACACCATACCTATGCCTTCGAGCTGTGCCGCGCGCTCCGGCGGCAGACTGCCCCGACGGTAGAGCGACCTCTTAGCCGAAATCCATGCGCCGAGACGGAAGCCGTCCTCCTCGGTATAAGATGCGGGAACGTTCAGATTCCCGTTGTCGGCGTAATATGCCCTTGCGCGGTCAAAGCCGTTGTTCCACGCCGCGTCGGCGGGGTCCCAGCAAAAGCCCGCGGCGGTCAGCTTATCAATTCTGACGGCGGACAGCTTGCCCTGTCTGCGGCGGGTGCGCTGTGCCGCAGTCCAGCGACCTAACTCAAAGCCCTCGGGCGTAACGTAGCCGGACGGCACGTTTGCGTTGCCGAAGCCTTGCAGATACTTCTCGAGACAGTCAAAGCCGACCTGCCAACGGCTGTCGTCCCTCTGCCACGAGAAGCCTATATCGTCAAGCAGCTCGGTCTGCTCCCGGGAAAGACTGCCCTTGGAGCAGGCGTAACGCTGACATGAAACCCACACGCCTAATTTGAGTCCCGAATCGGTGACGTAATCGGAGCTGACGTCCGAATTGCCGTTTGCCTCGAAATACGCCTTTACTTCACGGTAATAGCTCATCCACACCCGCGTTTTGACCGAAACGGGGTCAAAGCCTATGCTTTCAAGCCGGGCAAGACGCTGACTGCAAAGTGTACCCTCGCGGTATTGATTGCGTATGCCCCGATACCAGACGCCGAGACCGATGCCGGTACGGGTTACATATCCGGCGGGAATGTCCAAATTGCCGTGCTCGGTAAAATATTCCCGCGCCGCCTCGAATTTTCTCTGCCATACGTCCTCCGGCTCCCAGACCATTCCGACCTCGTTCAGCCGTTCGACCTGCTCCTCGGTAAGAGAGCCGTCGCGGAATTTTCTGCGCTGAAGCAGTGTCCACGAATACGCCTTGCGCGAGTAAGCCGCAAGACCGTCCAGCGAGCGGCGTTTATTATAGTATTCTTTTACTATTGAATAGCTCTCCTCCCAGAATCGCTCGCGGAGCGACAGCCAGCTCATACCTATTTCCTCAAGCATGGCTATTCGCTGCGGCGTCAGCGCAGGGTCGTGCCGATGATAGCTGCTGCGCTGTGCGCCGACCCATCTGCCGAGATAACAGCCCTGCTCGGTAACGTAGCTGCGCGGCGGGAGCAGGTTGCCGTTCTCCTCATAGTAGACCCTTGCCGCCTCGTACATCTGTTCCCACGTAGAGCCGAGCGCGCTCTCCAGCTCGTCGAACAGCTCCTTGCAGTTCCTTACCTCGTCTATGACGCAAAAGCTTTTGTTTACAATTTCACTCTCACAGCCGAGATAGCGGTAATATTCAATAGCCGAGAGCATCTCCTCCATTACGGAATCAATGCCGTACAGCCCCGAAATATTGGCGACGATATCAAAAACAACCGTTTCGCCGGGCTTGCCGGCGGACATGGCGCGGCCTATCTGTTGTTTATAGACGATGGGCGACACCGTGGGACGAAGCAGTATAACACCGCTGACATCGTCGACGTGTATTCCCTCGTTGAGCGTATCAATGCAGTAAAGCAGGCGCAGATGACTGTTGTCATTGTCCGCCTTGAATCGGTCAAAGGACTGCATCGACTTGAGGTCCCCCGAGTAAACATAGTAGGTGTGCGGCGCATCGTCGATTTTGCCGAACCACTCGCGTTGCTTGTCCATCATCGCCTTCATATGCGTGAAGCTCGAGCAGAACAGTATGTATTTGCCGGTGCGTTCGGTTATGTGCTTCTCAAAGATGACGTCCATACCGTAGGACTTTTCCAACGCCCTCTTGAGCATTTCAACACGGTAAATCGCGCGGTCTCTGTCATACGGGTTTTGCAGCTTTTCCGCGCGTCTGAGATAATTTTCCAATTCCTTATAGAACGAAAAGACCGAGAGAACGTATTTCGGCGGCGTAAGAATGCCGCGTACAATAGCTTCGCCCAGCGATATTTCGGAGGCGACGTTGCCGTCAAACAGCTCGTCCGCCATATTCCGTCTGATGTCGAGATACCTGACCGCCGTTGCCGACAGCCCGAGCACGGGAACTCCCTCGCAGACCGAAAGCAATGTCTGCACTCCCCTGCCCCACATCTCCGCGCCGGCACGGTGAAACTCGTCCAGCACTATAAGAGACGGCTCGATGAGCCTTATCTCCTCCTCGCTCATATTCATAAGCTTGGCATAGGTGAAAAATTTAATATTCTCCGGCACCTCTCCGCCGGCACTTTTCCAGTTCTCGGTCTGAGTTCTGTAAATGTAATCGGACGGCGACAGCCAGCAGACTGCGGCGTCGCGGTAATCCTCGCAGAGCTTAAAGCCGATAAAGGATTTGCCGGTGCCTGTCGGGTGTATAATCGCCGCACGACCCGTCTCGGCAAGCATCGCGGCAGCCGATTCGTATGCGTCCTGGTTGTGTGGGAAAAGCGGCGCGGACATAGCTTTACTCCTTTACCCTTGCCCTAAAAAACAAAGCTCCGAATGATAACATTATTTTCATAATGTGGTTGCTTGATTACATAAATGGGTTTTAATGCTTTGAATGATTAAAGTATATCACATTAATAACCATAATTCAAGTGTTAATTTGTAAAAAAACCCTGTCTTGTTTTTGTTGAACAATCTCGATGTTATCGTTAATGTGTAAAATTAACGCAAGGCTTACAATGCTCTCCGCGAAATAAAATAAATGCTGCGGGGAGTATGCTTAATACTGCTATATTTTAAATCATACTGTGGCAAAACGCAACTGCTTCACCGAAGCACCGCTTTTACCTCGCCTTTGATATCTCCGAATAATACATTATGAAAATAATGTGGTTTCATTAGGATAAAAATACAACTGTCCTTCCGACCACATTATGAAAATAATGTGGTTATTTTATTTTTCAGACGTCCACCACCAATTCCATTCGGTCTATTTTCGACTGATGCTCACGGCAGGAAGCCATAATGTAAATTCGGGTCGTGTTAATGTTGGAGTGCCCCAAAACGTCGGCGAGCGTCGCAATATCGTGTTTTGCGCGGTAAAAAATCCGTGCAAACAGCTTGCGCAGGTTGTGCGGGAAAACCTTGGCGGCGGCGACACCCGCAGAGCCGCACAGACGCTTCATCATAGCCCAGATGTTGGAACGGTCAAGCGGTCTGCCCGTCCTCGTGCGAAAAATCGCCCCCTCGCTTATCTTCTCCTGTCTGCAATAGTTTGTCAGCAGTCGTCGCAGCTTGGTGGGCACGAGGATAATGCGGGTTTTGTTCTTGCAGCTTACACTCAGCTCACCCTGATGTATAGCCTCGACCGTAAAGAATTTAAGCTCCGAAACGCGGATTCCCGTCGAGCAGATGGTCTGCAGAAGCAGCCATAGCCAGCGGTTATTTT
The DNA here is from genome assembly GCA_002315315.1 of Faecalibacterium sp. UBA1771. GTDB lineage: Bacteria > Bacillota > Clostridia > Oscillospirales > Ruminococcaceae > UBA1771. Next base: position 1,214 of record DCGT01000005.1, on the reverse strand, counting down.
TGGCGGAATTCAACAGACGCAGATATTCCTCTTTGGTCAGCTCCTTATCCCTTTCGCAGTAAATTCGTCGCTGGGTGCGTATCGCCTTTACCGTGCAGTCGCTTCGGTTCAGAAAGCAGAGCAGACTGCGCACCGAGGACAATATGGAGTTTATACTGCCGACGGCGTAATGTCCGCCGTCAATCAACATCTGCTTAAACTCGATAACAAGCTCCTTCGTGACGGGTCTGCCGCCCGCAAAATCCAAAAACGCCCCCGCGTCGCGCAAATACTTTTCAACGGTCGCCGCGCTCTTTTCGTCGTCCGTAAGATATTGTCTGAATTCGATAAGATGCCGAGCCGTCAATATTCTTTCGTCCATAATTTACCTCCGTGATTAAAGCAGGATATATATATATTATACCCTCGGACGACACCCCGAATACCCACACCTCACCACCGATTCCCGCACGGGTGATGTTGCTGAGAAAAACCGTTCAGCCACTCACAGCGTTTATTCCGTGCGTACTCCTGCTCCGTGGAATAAAACCGCTCGACCTCGCACAGTCGATGCCTCCACAACAGGACCGCGCCTCACCACCGATTCCCGCACCACCCTGAATTCTCAGCCGTGCCTTTATTTTTTGCCGCGCCTCCGTTTTCAGACGTCACCTGTTTCTTCAGACGTCGCGTCTATCACCTTTTCCCACTTTTTCTGCCGTCTCTCCTAACCGTGCGAGCGGTTGCCGGTTTGAGGCGATAAATCGTCCCGACGCACGGATGATGTTGCAACGACAAGGCAATTTGCTTTTGCGCACCGAGAACATTTCCGTAATGCGGGCGGGTTATCGCCTTTTCGCCGACAGATAACCACATCTCGCCCGAGAGAGGGAAACCGCGAAACGAGGATTACATCAGGCATTAAAGAAACATTTACCGCTTATGTTTTCGGGTTTCAGAATTCGGAATCATTGCTTCGCCGC
>DCGT01000005.1:0-218 GCA_002315315.1 Faecalibacterium sp. UBA1771 | reverse complement strand
TCACCTTTTTCCACTTTTTCTGCCGTCTCTCCTAACCGTGCGAGCAGTTGCCGGTTTGAGGCGATAAATCGTCCCGACGCACGGATGATGTTGCAACGACAAGGCAATTTGCTTTTGCGCACCGAAAACATTTCCGTAATGCGGGCGGGTTATCGCCTTTTCGGGCGAGATGAAACCATCTGTCGGCGAAAAGGCGATAACCCGCCCGCATTACGCTT
>DCGT01000049.1:273-12419 GCA_002315315.1 Faecalibacterium sp. UBA1771 | reverse complement strand
CGCGTCTCTCTTATAGGTTTATTCAGTTGTATGCTTCGGTGAATTGTCAAAACCGTTTGTTCAAGATTGTGCACTAATCTTTGTTGTACAGTATCATATCTCCGCGTAAATGTCAACAGGTACGGCGTAAACGTACGGTTACCCTTGCCTTTGTCTAACAGCTCCTATTGCCAAGCCTGCAGCGGACTTCTACCGCCAAGTAAATGTGCGTGCCGAGCACACCGAAATACCCCGATACCCGGTAAATGGGTATCGGGGTACGAATTAGTGAACGTTGCGCAACCGCAGATTACTGTCTTACTTTTCTGCGCAGGGCGAAGGCGACTGCGAGGATGGTTGCGAAAGCCGCCGCCGTCACGAGGACTATTGTAGTCGGGTTGGTGTCTGCCGGTGCCTTGAAGCCGTCGGCAAAGACCATGCCACTGTTCTGCGCCGTGGCGGAGGTGTTCGGGTTGTAAGGGACATACTTGGTATTGGTCAGCTTGTAGCTGTACTGCGAGAACTGATAACCGGTGACCTCGATGTACTTTTCGCCGGTCTGCTCGTCGGTCTTAATCTCGGTCTGACCGTAGAACCTGCCCTCGTGGTAGAGGTCGGCGTAGAGGTACTTCTGTTCGACCGTTACCGGCAGGCGGAAACGGACGCCGTTCGGTATGCTGTGTACCTCGTCTCCGTTTTCGTCGATAGGTGTGACATCGAAAATAAACTCGATCGCCGTAGCTGTACCCGCCTCATCCTTCAGAATAACGGTGTCGGTTTTGAGAAGCTCAATTCTGATATATCCGTCATCGCCGAGCCGCTCACGGATATTCTCATCTGCTTCGACTCCTTCGTCGCCGTTGAAGGTCTTTTCACGGTCGAGCTGTGCCAGCGTTTCCTTGATAAGCTTGTAAATCTGCTGCTTCTGCTCGGGAGTGATGTCGGCATTTTCGTTGTCGGTAAAGACATATCTGACAACTGCGGTTTTGCTCGCAAGGTCGGTTCCGTTGCCCTTGTAGCGGACAATCATATTCTTATAGCCGTCGATTTTTGCGTCGCCGTTAGCCGCAACGGGAATCCAGCTCGTTCCGCCGTTGACAGAATATTCCATATCGGTGTTCAGCCCGACGGTGACATATTCTTCCATTGACGTCAGCTTGTCGCTCGTCTTGATAATGGAGGTACAGACGCCCTCGGGAGCATCCATAACGGTGAAAACAACATCGTCGGAGGGTGCAGTAGTGTCAGTCTGATTGCGGAAAACGGTGTACTCGGTGGCGGGAACATCGCCATTGGTCAGCGTGACGTCAGTCTCCTCGTCGGTCGAGGTGAAGCCGTCCGAAACCACAACTTTATTATCGTCGGTCAGAACAATGTCCTTGCCGATGGCGGGGTTAATTCCCTTGGGAAGTACCTGATATTTGTAAACAGGCTCGTCCTTGTAGTAGGCGGTGCCGTAGCCGGTCTTTCTGACGTCGGTATTGCCGGGCTTGTCGCAGTTAAGGGCAAAGTCGTAAACATCGTATTCGTAATATCCGCCGGTGAGGGTGATACTTCCGTTTGAATGCTCCTTCAACAGACCGACATACTTTCCGTTGGAAACCTGTATCTTGCCGGACTGCGCCGCATACAGAGCGTAAGCGGCTTTTTGGTTGTTGCCCGTCTCGGCTTTAACGTTGCTGCCCTTGCCTAACGTACAGGTAAAGCCGGAGCCGCTAATCATAACGCCGTTTGACGATGCGACTGCGCTGTAAGCGTTTATATCGGTGAGAGAAATCGTCAGCAGAACGCTTCCCGTGTTTGTGCCGCAGACACCGATTGCGCTTGTGCCGAAATCAGTCGTCTTACTGCGGTCGATTGCGGTCAGCGTGGAATTTGAAACGGAGGCTTTGTTGGTGGTATAGAAGGCTATCGCCTGCCTGCCCGCCGACGACAGAGCAATGACTGCGGAATTCGCTGTTGTGTAGGTTTGCTTGCTGTCCTTGCCGTAAATTGCCATTGCATTACCGTTGTCTGTGTTCTGCGATATTGCGACAACGGTTGCATTGTTGAGTTCGAAGGTGCCGTTGTTGACGACCGCCATCCTGGACGAATCGGCAGGTTTGCCGTCGGCGTCAAGCATCTGACCGCTTGCAAGGACAAGACCGCCCTTTACAACAACATAATCCTTATTCTCGGTAAGACCGTCGAGAGCAGCGGTGTCAAAGGTGTTGTCCTTGACGTCCCAGCTATCGGTGTCGGAATTGTAGACGATATAGGTTTTGTTGTCACGCTTGCTTGTGTCGATAATCTGCAAGCTGCCGCCTGCATTGACGAAAACCGCCGCCGGCGACTCCTCGTCAATTCCGAGAATGCAGTTATTGAGGTCAATAACTACATTTGTGTTCTCCTTGACGATTACTGTTTCGTTAATATTTTTGACAAGCTGTATCGTAAATCCGTTTTCATTGTCGGGTGCGGTGTTCGGCGCATGGCTCAAGGCTTCGCCGACCGTCTCAAATACCTTGTCGGTGACGGCTCCGCTGAAGCAGGACTTGTCAACCTTGACCGCCATAACACCGATTTTGTACTTGAAGCCCTTATCGGCGTTGGTCTTGCTGCTGTCGAGTACGGTATAGCCGGTGGCTGTATCGGCGGCAAGATAGCTGTCGCTCAAATTGTAGTAGCCGCCGTACAGGTTGACTGTGCCGGCTTCTTTTCTGACCGTTGCGCCGCCGTTATCAACCGAGATGGTGAAGTAACCGCCGGTGACATTGGTCGTGCCGCCCGTGTTGCGAATTAAGTAGTTCTTTTTGCTCGAGGTGGCATTGAAGCTTCCGCCGCTGACATTCAGCACGCCGCCTTGGTTGACTATTGCGGCATAAGAACTGAGCTGCTTCAAATCGCCGGAACAAGCCTGCTCAAAGCTGCCGCCGGTGACATTGGTCGTACCGCCGGTGACAACAAGGGACGAAGGGTCGGGCTTCTGGTAGTTAGCATCAAAAACGCCCTTCAGCGTAACTCCGTCTCCGATGTCGGTCGTACCCGAGCTGGAAACGGCTTCATATCCGCTTATCACAGTACCGTCGGCGTCGGTGAGGTCGAGTGTGCCTTTGTTCAGAATGGCGGTATTGTGAGATGTAACATCAATATCACCGCCGAGGGTAAGACTGCCGCCCTGCTCGATGTGGATTGCATCAATCGAGCCGCCGACAATACTGCTCCTCTGCTTGGTGTTGGCGTTGTCAATGGTGACATTTGCGTAAACCGTCAGCACAGCTCCGTCCTGCTTGTCGGAGTAGAGCTTTCTGCCGTTCATATCTATATTCAGATAGATTTTTTCATTTGCCTCGGGCTTATCCTCTATGCCGATAATCAGACCTTTTTCGGTCGAAATACAATCGGAGGTCATCTGAATATTGAGCGGGTTTTTCTTATCGGCGGGAATTTTGCCGCCGTTGATGTCATTTATCAGCTCTGCGAGACTGAAGAAGCGTTCTGCCTTTTCGGGGTTTTCGAAGTAGTAATAGCCGCCCATATCAACTATTTCAAAACAGTTGTCATTGGTGGTATCTATCTGCTTTTCCTTGCTGTTGTCGGCAAAAATCAGCTTGGCATAGTCGGCGAGGCTCTTGTCCTTCACGGTGACAACGCCGTTGCCGTCCTTGCTGAGATAGTTCACGCCTATCAGCATTTCCTTTGTCGGCACGGCAACACCGTTGCCGGGGTTCTTCTCGTCAACAAAGCTGCCGAAACTTATTTCGTGACTGTAGGATACATTGATATTGTCCGCAACGGGATTGTCGATACTGTTCGATGTATTGCCTGAAACACGAATGCTTCCGCCGACATACAGCTCCTTGCCGTTGCTCATTACACCGCCTGCGTATTTGCCTGCGTGGTTGAGGGTGACCATGCCGCCTGCCAGCTTGGTTACGGCATTGTCGGAGCTGAGAATACCGCCGCCGTGCACGATTGCGAGGTTGCCGATGACTGCGCCGCCGGTCATGGTAAAGATGTTGGTCTTTGCCTTGCCGAGGTTAGCTACACCGCCGCCGTACTCGACCGAGTTGCCGATGACTGTACCGCCGGACAGCGTGACCTCGCCGTAGTTTCTGATACCGCCGCCGAAGCCGCCGCCGTGGTGTCCCGTAATTGCGCCGCCCTCGACGAAATAAAAACGCTTGTATCCATTCTGTATATCTTTGAATGTCTTTTCATCATCGGTAAACGATTCATAACTGCCGTCGTTGTCACTGTCGTAGAACAGGTGAACGGGCTTTTTCTCAATCGAGTCGATAATGGTGATATTGCCGTCCTCCTCGACATTGACCGCCGCCCTCTGAACATTCTCGGTGGTCAGAACATTGCCGTACAGGTCGAGGGTCAGCTTCTGCCCCTTCTGTACCGTAATTGTCTCGGTGTGGTTGGCGGTAAGATAGATGGCTGCACCGCTCTTGACAGCGACCGCCGCCGCCTCATCAAAGGTGTAGAACGGCTCGCCCTTCTTGGGGTCGGGACTGCCGACCAGCCATGAACAGCTACCCTTGAGAACTATTCTGATTAAACTGCTGTAGCTGCTGTAATAGCTTACATAACCGTCTGCGCTTTTGTCGGAATAAATGCAGCCAAGCAGAGCATTGCCGTCCTTGGTCACATTCTCCATAACCGTGCCGGTGGTAAAGCTGCCCTTGGAGTCGATTTGAGTAACACACAAATATAAAGACATTGCATCGAACGGGTATTTATCGCTGAGCACAAGATAACAGCCCGACGGAAGAGCAATGTTGTTAACGGTTTTGCCGTCGGCAAGACTGCTCCCGTTTACCGATGCATCACCGCCTACGGTAATACTGCACAGCGTATAAATACCGCCGCCGTTCTTGACCGCTTTGTTAGTTGATATCAGAGCGCCGACAACCGAAAGACTGCTGCCTGCATCATTATAGATGCCGCCGCCGTATGTGACGCTTGCGGTATTGCCGGTAATTTCACCGCCGGAAATGACCGCCGACGCACCGTTGCTGTTGCAGATACCGCCGCCCTTGCCGGAGCTGTTGCCCGCAATCAAACCGTCAGTGAGAGTGAAGCTCGCCGCCGAGCCGTAGTTGTTTACGCCGCCGCCGAAATCGCTCTTGGTGTTGCCGGCGATGATGCCGCCGTTGATAACCAGCGTGCCGCAGTTGGTGATACCGCCGTTTTTGCCGCCGAATATCGCACCGCTGAAATTAGAAACATAATATTTACAGCCGGATTTCTTCACCTCATTGAATGCTTCGGAGTTATTACCGTTTATTTCGTTGATAAAGGTTTCATAAACTCCGTCGCCGTCTTTATCCGCCACGGCGGCGACAGGTGATTTTCCCCTGTTGTCATTTATTGTCAGACTGCCGCCCGCATTTATCGAAATGATGGGAGAGGATTTGATAACGGGAGCGGTCAGTACAAAGCCGTTGAGGTCAAGAGTTAACGACTGCTTATTCTTGATAACGACATTTTCCGAGCCGCTTCTCACCAGCTTGATTTCGGTCTCGCCCTTTTCCATCGCCTCGGCGATGCTCGAATACTCCTTGTCGCCCTTGGTGTTGGTGCAAAGGACATTGCCGACCAGCTCCAAATGGTCAACGGTGAAGTCAACGATAAAATTCTTGGAGTCGGAATGGAAATAGTCAATATAGTCGGCGGTGCCGTTGTCGGTGATAATGCCGACCGAAGCATCCTTAAGCTTGGTTGACCATATAGTTATGCCGACATTCATTCCCTTGGCAGGAGCAGACGCCCCGTTTGTGCCGTCGCCGACCGAAAGCGGGATAAATGTGGCATTCTCATAGAAATATCCCACATTTTGCTGTGTCACTCCGTCGGCAGAGAGAACATTATTATAAATCTTTGTTGTACCGCCGATAATCAAATCCATCTTATCCGCAACGGGGCTGTATCCGCCGAAGGTGTGGAAGACACCTGCGCCGTATATATCGGTGGTGTTGCCGGCGATGACACAGCCGTCGGCAATAAAGGCGCCGGAGACATTAAGCACGCCGCCGCCCGATTTAGTCGCCTTGTTGCCGACAATGCTGACGGTGCGAAGCACCAGCTTGCCGCCGTAGTTATATATTGTATTGTCGTGTGTGGTGCTGCCGGTGATAACTCCGCCGACAGTGGTAAAATAGTCTTTTCCCTCAACCCAGCCTTCGTTGCCCTTCTCCTTGGTCGGGTCGGTCAGACCGTCGCCGTACATCGTCCACTCACCCGACTTGGCGGTCACCCAGTAGCGGACGGTTTTTTCCGCAGAGCCGTCGTCTATGGTAAGACCTCCGAGGCAACAGTCAATAACGGTATTCTTATCGGTCTTGACGCCTTCAATGCTGATGGTGTAGCCGCTCTTGCCCGCAAAGCTGATGACACAGCTGTTCATATCGAGGCTGATGAAGCTGCCCACGGGAACATTGAGCTGGGACTCGATGGTGCAGTCGGCGAGCAGAGCTATCTCTGCGGGACTGCTCTCGGTCGTAGCCGCCTTTACCGCATCGGCAAAAGCCTCCTCGAGCGTCTCGTACTCGGCAGGCTTGTCATCGCCTATCTTGAGCGTAGCCTCCGCCTTGCCGGCGAGCAGACCCTGTATCTCCGGCTTATCGTCGAGATTGTTCTCCTTCTCGTCGCCGGTCTCGACCGGTTCATTCTCAATCGGCAAAGCCTGCTCCGAAGCTTTATCCTCGGGAAGCTCGGCTTGACTGCCGCTATTGATGACCTGCTCGACAGACTGCACATCCTCGGCAAAGGCTGCCGGAATTATTCCGCCGAACATATTAAACAGCATGGCAAACGTAAGTATGAGGCTGAAAAGCTTTTCCGCACAATCATAACGCTTGCCGTTCGATTGATTGTTCTCCATAATTCCCTCCGTGAAATATATTTATAAGAACACATATAAATATATAATATGTCCCTATCTATACATAATGTCAATTATATATGAACTTCAATAAATTGTAAATCCTATAAATGTCAAATCTCCCCCCCGATTTTGTTTATTTTGCACAATAATATCGAAGACGCAAACGCCCGCCCGGGATAAAAAAGTCAACAAACACCCCCTTGTGCAGGGCAATAAGGACTGCACAAGGGGGTTCATTATGTCCGGAAGGTTTTAAAAGGTACGCGAGCCGGGTTTTGAGCTGTCATTCGTGCGACCGGTAAAGCAACGGCGCCGCTGTATACAAGACCGGCTCGGTGAGACGCGCGGGGCCTTGGATAGGCTTTCCGGTTTTTTACTTGCCGCCGAAGCTCATGCTATTGCTTCGGGGCCTATTTTCATTACCGTTGACCTTTGAGCCACTCGATTTGTTTTGGTTTATGTCTGTCATTCTTTGATTGCTGTTCGAATTTTTTTGCTTTACGTTCGTATTATTTTTTTTGTTTTCCGGTTTGTTTTCTTTTTTAACTTCTTTCACTTCATTATTATCTTTAGGTTTTTCACCTCTTTCCCGATTATCTCTCTTTATCAACTCTTCTTGGTTAGCGACTCTTTCTCGGTAATTTTTTACCAGCTCAACACTGTTGCCGGCGAAAAACGATTTCAGCTCCTGCTCGTTTTTATTTAGGACTATGTGGTTAAATGCGAGGTCATTCATCACATCTTGCACTTCTTTGTTAAACGCGTCGCGGCTGCGGAGCGCCCTTGTGCCCTTAGTTACCACTGCCGGGTCATCCGACTTGATGTACGACTTGACAATTCTGGCGGCGATGGCTTCGCGCAGCATATATTCCTTGTTCGGCTGATAGCTTGGGAGATTACCGTCCTTTGCCTTGCTTTTTTCGGCGAAATCCTTTATCTCCATGGCGATTTCAAAACGCTGACCGCGGCGGAAATTGTGCTTTTGGTCAAGCTTGGCAAAATAATAATCGTCGGCGGCTTTTGAGAGCTTATCCAACTCCTTGTTGTAATCGCTCAGTTTCATATTAGGAGTATCGAGTTTTTCGGCAAGACTGTTGACGGCGGTTCTCAGTTCTCTGAACTCGGGCGAATCGGTGAAAAGCTCCTTGGTGGCGGTAATTCGATTCTTAAAATCAACGACGGTGCTTTTGATTTTGTCGATGGTATTTCTGTAATTTGAATGTGCTGCGTACAGCGTACTGCCGTTTTTGATGAATGCTTCCTGCTCCTCTGCGGTAATATCATCAAACAAATCCCGGGAAATATCATTATTTTCCCAGTCTCTGCCGCTCTGAACGAGTGAATTGAAATCGGTCGGCTTTGCTATCATATCGTATTTTTGTGAATACTGTGCAGAAAGACGCTCGTACAACAGCTTTTGATTCTCCGTCTGTGCCGTGATCCCATTGCTTGACGACATTGACGGGTCGTTGATGTACACATTAAACTCACGCAGATGAAACGCCAGCATCGATTGCCTGTCGGTGAGCTGCGGCTCACTTAATGTGGTATTGTAAACCTTGAACGCAAGCTCCTTTAAACCTTCGATGGTTTGACTGATAGCGGCTTGGACTTGTTGTGACTCCGGTTCCCTAATATTATCCAAGGTGTTGATTGCGTTTGTCAGTGCGGTTCTTAAATGGTACATATCGTCCTGCGCAGCTATGGGCGGGTTTTGTCCGTCAAACAGCTTCTGAAATTCGGTCAGCGTTTCGATATGCTTGTTTATTAATTTGGTATTCTCAGGATATAAGATACCGTAAATTTTTTTATTGTCATTGCGGGTGATATATTCGTTCTCAGGCGGGTTGTCAAGGGAAAAACCGGCGTTCTCGGGTAAGTCGAGAACGGTAATCATATAATTGTCAAATGTATTCTTGTCATTCACCTTCTTGGGCGTAAATGCAATCGGGCGCAGGTCCGCATTCGAATTGCCGAACGATTTAAAAACCTTTTGCATACCGTTAATTATCGGAGTCGGTGAATTCTCGAGCTTTAAATGGTTAGCCTTGAATTGCTTTGTGATTGTATCGGACAGAGCTTGGAACTTACTAAAAGCATCTCCGTCTGTGTTCATGCCCAGCTCTCGGATGAAATCCGCGCTGCCGATATTTACCTGCCGTCTCATATTATCCAGCAGCGCAAGTTCGGGGACGGAGAGCATTTTGTAATAGTCAATCAGCACGGGATATCTGTTGCCATAGAAATTCTCTGCAAAATTGAGGTGTTCAATTAATTCGCGGTCTTCGGGGCTGTTGTTATTTTTCAAAGCACTGCTGAAGGTCCAGATATGCCTGCACAGATTCAGCTCGCGCAGATGCTCGGCTGCATATTTGGCCGCCTTTTCGATATCGGTATTGAAAAGCTCTTTTGGGTCGAGATTGATAATGCTCCGCACCGCACGGCGCACGAGCTCTATGTAACCCTCCTTGTGTTCGGCAATCAGAGATGCGAGCTCCTGGTTTTTCTTTATCACCTCTTTATTGTTGTCGATGGATAATTCGGCAAAGCAGGTGTAAAGAACGCGGTCGGACTCCTTCAAATCATGACTGACAAGCATACCTCCAAAGATACCGTCTTTGTTGGTATAGATCACTCCGTTTTTGCCGGGAATTGCCCTGTCTGCAATGTCATCGAGCATTTTTTGTTGCGAGACGATTCTATCAATATAATCAAACTGCGATGATTTGAAATATTCCTTGATCTTATCGACAGAATCATAGTTGTTTTCGACCTTGGGATAAACGGATTCCCCTTTTGAGGTACAGGCGTTGACTATTTCAACGATTATTTGATTCTCTTCAACAAGCTGATTCAAGCGATTGTCATCTAAGTTAGGCATAGGTTTTCCCCCTTATGTTCTCCGAATGCTCGGCAATGTCGGCATCTCTGCCGAATACTTTATTTTTATTATAACATAAAATTTTAACTCGTATACTACTATTTGTGAACAAACGGAAAACAATACCTTATATCGGTTTAAATATTATGCCGCTCGATTTTCTTCCTGCCTAATCCGAATTCCGATAACCGATTTTTCGTAACCGGCTCGCATCTGACATCCTCATCGCGGGCGATGGCTTTACAGTTTACGGATGTGGTTGCCGCGATAAAACGCCTTCACCAAGAGATTAATATTAATTCCCCATACGCGTTTCATTCCCTTTTATTGGGATTATGAAACGGTACGGGGAGCTTTTTGACTTCTTTCGCGAACGCGCGCGTAGATTTTACAGCTGACACCTTGTCAAATCCTCGAATGTTTCACGGCGCACCGCTATGTACGAGCCGCCTTCGTTCAGCATCACGATCGGCGGTCGGGCGATGGCGTTATAGTTTGAGGACATAGTGTAATTATATGCTCCGGTCGTCAGCACGGCGATAACGTCTCCGCGGCTCGGTTCGGCAATGCGGACGTTTTCCTGAATCAGATCGCCGCTCTCGCAGCAGCGTCCCGCCACGGTACACAGACAGCTGCACGGCTTGTCCGCCTTGCTTGCGTTAATGACGGTGTAGGGCGACTGATAGAGCGCATAGCGGGGATTGTCGGGCATACCTCCGTCGACCGAAAGATAGTTTTTTACATCGGGAATTTCTTTTTTACCTGTTGCGGTATAAAGCGTCATACCCGCGGCGGCAACGATGCTTCTGCCCGGCTCCATAAGCACGGTCGGAAGCTTTAAGCCGAGGGCGGCGCACCGTTCCTTTATTACTACACTTATTTTATGTATGTTTTCTGCATAATCAATTTGCGGGTCGGATTCGGTATAGCGTACAGCCATTCCCCCGCCGAGGTTAAGCACCGACGCTTCAAAGCCGAGCTGCTCCTTTATTTTCGCCATAAAGTCAACCATGACCGCGGCTTCGTCGCAGAACGGGGTGCAGTCGAATATCTGCGACCCGATGTGCGCGTGGAAGCCTTCGAGCCGGATGTGCGGCGAGCTCAGCGCCTGCCGCGTCAGCTCCCGGGCCTGTCCCGTCTCGATTGCCACGCCGAATTTTGAGTCGATTTTGCCGGTAGCTATTTTCTCGTGGGTGTGAGGGTCGATGTTCGGGGTCAGCCGAATGAGTATTTTCTGCTCGATTCCGCGCTTTGCCGCCTCGCGCTCGATTGCCGTAAGCTCGTCCGCATTGTCGCAGACGAAATGCCCCACACCGCAGTCCATTCCGTAAGATATGTCAAAATCGGTCTTGGCATTGCCGTGAAAATAGGCATTTTCGACAGGAAATCCCGCCTGCACGGCGGTGAACAGCTCGCCCGACGACACAACGTCGATACCGAGCCGCTCATCCTTTATTATCTCGTAAATCCGTTTGAAGCAAAGCGACTTGCTCGCAAACAGCGGCTTCGACTCGCCTCCGAAATGCTCCTTCATAGCGGACAGATATTGCCTACAGTTATTACGAATCCTCGCTTCGTCGATAAGGTAAAGCGGCGTGCCGTAGCGCTCCGCCAGCTCGACGGTATCCTGACCCGCAAAGGTCAGATGTCCGCCGGCATTAATACTTATGTTTTCACAAATCATTTTGCACCTCCGATTCGGGTGAAAGAGAACGATTCCCAATCTCCGAGTGAATTTATATTTTATTGCATATTGTTGTATAATGTCGTATTTAACGCGCATTTATGGTGTATTTATTTAATTCTTGTTTCCGCTTCGCCGCCAAAAGCCTGCATTTTCTGACGAATATTCGAAAGCTGAATTGGCATAATATGTCATTTTGCGCGAGCGGATGACGGTTACCGTCTGCCCATTATCCGTGCAAATGGCTGTGATGACAGGATGAAACCGCAAGACCACTTGCAAGTGACGCTTATTCGATAAAACATTATCGCCCCCTCTCGTCAAATACTTGCCTCTCTCTTGCCGCGCGAACGGTTGTAGAATTGCAACAGACGGCTTTGCTTCGCGCGTGTGATGTTGATTTCTGTATGCATATAATTATGACTATCAATAATTCCGTATTTGAAAAGATTTTGTTATTTAATAGCTTGAAATTAATTTTGATTTTGTGTCGTTTTTCCCGTGCGCGCAGTCACCTATTCGGAGCGATAAATCGTCCCGACGCACGGGTGATATTGCTTTCTGTATGCTTTTTAGCAAAGGTCATTGCTCGCCTTGGTCAGTGACGGTAAAATAAAGAATTTCATTTTTTATTGGCTTTTATCGGTCAAAGTTTTGTGCCCCGAGAAATCCTGCTCAATGCGGGCGGATTAACGTTTTTCGCCGACAGACAACCTCATCTCGCCCGA
>DCGT01000049.1:0-143 GCA_002315315.1 Faecalibacterium sp. UBA1771 | reverse complement strand
AAATTTCTCATCCTGCCGCATTCTCTCCAACCGTGCGCGCAGGTGCATATTCGGAGCGATAAAACATTCCGTCGCGCGGATGATATTGCTTTCTGTATGCATACAGCGGTAGCAGTTGATTTTCACGGTCGGCGAAAAATTCC
>DCGT01000017.1:42630-44475 GCA_002315315.1 Faecalibacterium sp. UBA1771 | reverse complement strand
GAAAAACTTGACTAAAAGCTTTTGAAATCGTTATGTTCAGATAATTTGGCTTGCCTGTCTTAACTGCTCGGCGTTGTTCCTTCTTCGGCTAATTACGCCTTGAAAGCTCAAACGCCCTCGCAGGTAGTAAAAAGTGAAAAGTTTTATCGAGCTTTTTCAAAAGCTCGTCGGGGGAATGGGGGATGAAATCCCCCGAATAACGGGCGCTTTCTTTTGGAGCTTTTTGCGCCTAATAAACAAAGAAAAGCGGACATCGACAGCGATACGGTAATAAAAGAAATCGTGAGCAACAAACCGACAGTCCGGCGGACTGTCGGCACCGGTCTGTCAAAGCAACATCGTCCGTGCGAAATAATGCTGACTGCTCCGAATGGGCAAGTGCTCGCACGGTGGGGGAGACTGAACACAGATTATCAAATAAAAACAGGAGCTTTCTTTTTTCACGAACAATCAGGAGAAAACAGCACATCTATAATTTCAAAATTTCAAGTAAAAGTCGACGGACACGGCAAAACTATCATTTCGAATTTCTCACTTCGCCCGATGTTTCGGTGCAGTAAATCGTTTTTTTGCACTCTCGACAGTACACACCTTTCACGGTCTTTCCCTCTCGGGCGAGATGTGGTTATCTGTTGGCAAATAAGCTTTACTTCGCCCGCATTACGCAAGCTTCCTCGGTGAACAAAAACAGCTTGCTTCAACATAGCAATATCACCCGTGCGTCAGGCGGCTTTTCCGCTTCAAATGTGCAACTGCTCGCACGGGAGGGAAAGCTATCGTAGAATAGACAAACGCTAACAGACATAATAGCAAATTTCGGGTTCTGCATTTTCTGCGTTCCTATTTTCGGGCGAGATGAGTTTTTCTGTTGGCAAAAAAGTCCTGTTCCGCCCGCATTGCGGAAGCCGTCTCGGCGTGCCTTTTCCTGCGCTCACCGCAATACGCTTGCTGTCTCGGCGCGGTAAATGAGTTTTAACACGCTTGATACGGTATACGTTTTATAGTTGCTTTCTTTTCGGGCGAGATGAAACCATCTGTCGGCGAAAAGGCGATAACCCGCCCGCATTGAGCTTGCCGTCTCGGCGTATAAATTCCATTCGTGGTGATGATTTTTCGGGGCGTTGCCCCGCACCCCACAAGCTTTTGAAAAAGTTTGTCAAAACTTCTGTAATCTATTTGTATTGATTATATGGCTTGCCCGTCTTACCCGCTCGGCGTTGTACTTTCTTCGGTTAATTCACGTTTCGAAAGCTCAAACGCACTCGCGTTGTTTATCTGAATTGATAAAGGATACTGTTTCACCGTTGCAACATCGCCCGTGCGAAATAATGCTGACTGCTCCGAATGGGCAAGTGCTCGCACGGTAAAGGGTAACGGAAAAACAGTAATAGTAATGAAAATATCTGAACAACATAAAGCAGATTTCTTCATCATAGCAACATCATCCGTGCGTCGGGAGGCTTTACCGCCTCAAATCGGCAACTGCTCGCACGGTGGGGGAGACTGAACACAGATTATCAAATAAAAACAGGAGCTTTCTTTTTTCACAAACAGTCAGGAGAAAACAGCACATTTGTAATTTCAAAGTTTCAAGTAAAAGTCGACGGACACGGCAGAACAATCATTTCGAATTTCTCACTTCGCCCGATGTTTCGGTGCAGTAAATCGTTTTTTTGCACTCTCGACAGTACACACCTTTCACGGTCTTTCCCCCCTCGGGCGAGATGAGGTTATCTGTTGGCGAAAAAGCTTTATTTCGCCCGCATTGAGCCTGCCGCCTCGGTCCGCCTTTTCCTGCACTCACCGCATTGCGCAAGTTTCCTCGGCACTTAAATTTTATATGCT
>DCGT01000017.1:31034-42534 GCA_002315315.1 Faecalibacterium sp. UBA1771 | reverse complement strand
TCGTTATGTTCAGATAATTTGGCTTATCTGTCTTAACTGCTTGGCGTTGTTCCTGCCGCCTCGGTGAATAAAAACAGTTTGCCTTGTCGTTGCAACGTCAGCCGCCTGAACGATATTCGCATTGTACGGCTTATTGATTTATAATTATTTATAATGATTGCAATTTATTGTATAATTCTCGGTCGAGGAGCGGCTCCTGGTCCTGATTCGGCTTGCCGAATTCGAGCTTGGGGAACACATAGGTGTCGCCGCTGAGACACACCTCTATGAGGGTCGGCGCGTCTGCAAGACCCGTGAGCGCCTGCCGCACGTTTTGCACATCGTCGATTCGCCGGTAGTCCATACGGTACGCGGCGGCGAGCTTTTCAAAGTCGGGACACGCGTAGCCGTTCTGCTCCACCGTCTGAAAATAATAGCTGTCGAAATACATTTCCTGGAAATGTCGAATCATACCGAGCGCGTGATTATTGAAAATAACGATGCGAACGGGCAGTCTTTCGCGCGATATCCACTGCATTTCCTGAATATTCATCTGAATTCCGCCGTCACCGTTGAGCGACCACACGGGAAGGTCGGTGCAGTAGCTTGCGCCGATGGCGGCAGGCAGGGAGAATCCCATCGCGCCGTGACCCGCCGAAAAGAGCAGCCGCTGACCGTTTTTGATTTCGAGCGACTGCGCCGCCCAAACCTGATTTTGACCGACGTCGGTCGTGATAACACTGCCCTCGGGAATGTATTTGCCGATTTCGCGCATCATTATGTTCGGCTCGCGGTCGTCCGTTCCCTTTAATTCCTCAGAAATTTCATCGCAGACGGCGAACCATTCGGAATAATCTTTGTCTGTATATTTATACAGCTCCGCAATCTGCCTCAGCGCACACATCGAATCCGCTCTCACGCCGATTTCACCGTCGTGAGCCTTGTATTCCAGCTCGCCCGGGTCGTTGTCCACACGCACTATCAGCGAATCGGGCGCGAAATTCTCACGCCTTGCGCCCACCTGACGAACATCGAGCCTTGCGCCGATTGAAATAAGCAGGTCGCTCTTGGCAACGACAAAATTCGCGGTGCGGTCGCCGTATGCACCGATAAATCCGTAATAACGCTCCGCACCCGCACGGACGTCAACCGCCGGCATCGACGAAACGACGGGCAAGGGAATGGAATTGAGCAGCGAAAAAACCTCGCCGTCCGTTCTCGGCAGACCGTTTCCGACCAGAAGAACGGGACGGACGCTGTGAGCAATTGCGTCGGAAATGCGCCTGATATCGCTGTCGGATATATTTTGAGCTTGCTCCGAGCCGCCCTCGAAGCCCCTCGCAGTGGCGGGGGCGATATCGAGACGGGTGACATTCATTGCAATGTCGAGCAGGGCGGGACCCTTGCGCCCGTGGTCAGCCTCGTAAAAAGCGCGGTCAAGGCTCTCGCGCAGCTCGTCGACCGAATTGACGCTGACGGCATATTTGGTAATCGGTTTTACTATCGAAACGATGTCGGTTTCCTGAAAGCCTCGCTGACGAACGTTCAAATCGCCCTTCTGCTCGTAGGAATTCACCTGACCGGTGATGAAAACGGTCGGAATCGAGTCCATATACGCGTTGCAGATGCCGGTGATGAGGTTGGTCGCTCCCGGACCGCTGGTGGCATAGGCAACACCAATACCGCCGCCCGCAAGCGCAAAGCCGCAGGCAGCCATCGCCGCGCCCTGCTCATTGTAGCAAAGGTGCGCCGTGATTTTATCGCGATATTTCCCGAAGGAATCCATCAAATGCGTGACCATTCCGCCGGGATATCCGAAAACGTCGGAGACCCCTTTGGCGATAAGGTATTCTGCAATATAGTCTGAAGCTTTCAAAACAAGTCCTTTCCGGTGAGTACCGATGTCAATTCCGAGAAGCCCACAAGCGTCAAATCCCGCCCGAAGCAGTGCGGCGGGCGGTGACTGAAAATATGTTTCAAATATCAAAAAATCAAAGCTGACAAAAAATCAAAAATCCCATAAAGCGTGATAATTATATCATAAATCGGTTATCAAACGCAATATTCCTATCAGACGAAGCGTGAGCAGACTCACAACGACCACCTGCACCGCGGTGTATATTGCAAATGAAATTCCCAGCGAGCCGAGCGCAAGTCCGAGGCTGCGGACGGCAGTGACATACAGGCTGTAAAAAATCGGGAATTGGTCGGCAGACTGAACGCCGAAGTACATTATGACTACTCCGTCGGTACCGCCGACTGCGGGAAAATATGTAAGAAACGGCAATGTATAGGCGACAAGCAGGCAGGCGAAAATAATACACCAAGTCCTCCTGCCGAAGCTTCTTTTGTCAGCGTGCAGACGCCCCGAACGGGTAAGCCACAGCAATGCAGTCATTGCCGAAAACATAATGACCGCCGACAGCATTATCCACATCGACGGAATGGGGTTGTCCCCTATTCGGTCGGTAAAATCGCAGCCGAAAAAGAACACCGCACCGAATATCAGCGAAAAAACGCCGATGCCGAAAAGCTCGCTTATCTTGATGACCGAGCCGGTGACGGTCGGCGAAGCATTGTCCCGCACGCCTTTGTCGGGCACGGCACTCAATGTCGGTTTTTCCATTTTTTACCTCACATAATTACCGATAGGGAAATACACTCTGCAGTAAAGAACCGTACCTGCGCACTTATTATATACCGTTTACGTCAAGGTCAGCCCTCGTACCCGTTTGCGGTTCAAAAGCCCCGTTAAGTCGTTTCTGCGGCACTCTGAGCTATCATAACCCCCGCATATCAACCGCGAACAACATTCGTATTGATATGGGATATATATTACATTGCGGTTTTAAACGCAATATTCACGCAGTCAAATAGATGAGTTTTAACGCACCCTCCCCGGGCGGCGGGAAATATCCCGAAATTGTCAATGACAAATGCGGAAATATTGTTGCTTTTATATAATGCGGTCTTTATCATTAAATATATGCGTATCGTCTGTGATTTTATTGTGCGGGCGGCACGGGGCAAGGTCGCTCCGCGCACGGTCGAGCTTCGTGCAGGAGTTCGGCTGCGGTGCTGCCCGAGATATTTTTATGCGAAAGGACAATCCGATGAAGAAACTAATCTGCTTGATTTTAGCTGTCGCAATGTGCGTGACCGCTCTGCCCGCAACGGTTTTGGCGGCGAGTGATTTCGACGGCAAATTTTTCGTACAGTACGACGGCGCCGACAACGCCGCGGTCGAGCTGGCGGGTCAGGGAGGTCCGACGATGCTTAACAGCGTCGATTGGGGCAATATGACCGCGCAAACGGCTTATTCCTTCACCTCGGGCAATCTGATGCAGTTTATGCTCACCACGCCCTCATCAAGTGCGGGTGCGCCGTATAAGGTCGAGCGTCAGCCGCTCAACGCGCAGGGTCAGCCCGAGGGCGACAGAGTCGATATGACCTCGTCGGTCACCGGCACACAGTCCCCATATACCCTCGAATACACCCCGGCTAATGCCGGCGGCTTTATGCTCTATGTCTATTGGACACAGGCGGCTTACGAATATGACAGCTTCGGCGCAAAATATATGGCGGAGTTCGAGTGGAACGGCAACGGCTCGGTTTCGGTCAGCTCGACTGTCGCCTCCAATCAGGTTACCTGCGGCAGCCGCACCAAGCTCGGCTGGGAGGATGTACCGACGAATATCGTCTTTACCGTCACTCCGACCGGTGAGGGTGATTCCCTGCAATCGGTTTGGATTGAGCAGGAGGCGGACGGCGATGACGGCTACAACGCGCTGAACAGTCAAAGCAGCGCCTATACCGCCGCCACCAATACCCTGACATATTCACCCTTTGCCGATGCCGACGGCGGCTTCGTCCTTTTGCGCTTTGATTTCAACGGAAGCGGCGACCCCAACGCGGTGCAGAACAACGAGTTCCTGTTTGAATACGATTGGAGCAACGGCGCCGAGATAATCGAGAACAAGGCGGAGAGCCCCAAGCATTACTATTCAAGATGGGATAACGATAACTATACTCAGCCCGAGACGTTCGACGACGTCGATTCGGTCTATTCTCCGATAGAATTTAAGCTTACACCGCCTTCCGACAACGGCGAGAACGTGCCCGTTGTCGAGGTCGAGGTTTATGACGGCGACGGTCAGACTCCGAACACCGTCACGAAGCTCACCGCAAATACGGGTGTTTATTCCTATACCCCGACAAAGGACAACGGCTTTGTCATTCGCGTCTGGTGGTCGCAGGGCAGCTATGATTTCGACCGTTTCAATACGACCGATTCACTGCCCCGCCTTGTCGAGCTTCACTGGAACGGCAGCGGCACGGTCACCGTCGATGGCGCACTTGACAAGATAACGAACGGCAACAACCTCAAGGTGCGCGTTGCCGCCAACGTTGACAGTCTGCCCGTGACCCTCTCCCCCGCCACCGCGCAGGACAGCGTGGAGAAAATCCGCGTTGAGCAGGACCGTACCGACCAAAATCAGGAGGGCGAGGTCGACCTTGACAACGACGCCCGTTTTTCTGATAACGTATTTACAATAGACCTTTCGCAGGCAAAATATGACAACGGCAACGGCGGCAGATTTGTCAACATCAATATCGACTTCACCGGCGCAGGCGGCGGGAATGATATCCCCGTCTACTTCCCCGACGGCGTGACCGTCAGCGGAAATGCCGTTACCTTCTCGGTCGGCACCGAGACGCCCGTTTCGGTTACCGTAACGGTAGCGGGAGCATCGGTCGTCTATGACGAGGGTATACACAGATACGGCGTCAGCGTTCCCGCAGGCAACGAGCAGAGTGTTTCCTTCACCGTCGACGGCAATTTCAACGCCGAAGCCATGGAGGTCGCAATCGGAGCTTCGGGCGGCTTCTCCAAGGTCCTCAATCTCACCGACGGCGTGACGCATATCAACGATTTCGGTGAGGGCGGACTTCCCGCCGATTCGGGAATTGATTTTGAAGTCAGACTGAAAAACAGCGGTCCTCAGCCTCCGCAGAAGCCCGATAACGGCAACTTCCTTATAAGCTGGCAGGCTCAGCAGGGCGCGGAAACTCCCGAGGACGTACAGTATAAGGCAGGAAACGGCGAGCTTACCGCCGCCGAGAACGGCAAAGCCGACAATGCCATTTCCGACGCGGATAATCTGACGGTAAAGGTCAAGCCCTGCGTTCGGGAGTCGAATCCCGGTCCCTTCTACGGCTTTAACGTGACCGTCTACGGCGCGACCGAGCAGGACGACAAAAACGAAACGCTTGTCTACGATGCCAACGACGAGCAGTGCCCCGTCAGCTATGCCGACGGATATTACGGCATCACGGTTGAGCGCTCCGCCGATGAGCCCGTCAGCGTCGAGATTCTCTGGGATGCACCCGTCGAGCCGGATTGGTTCACCATCAGCTTCGGCGACAGCGCCAACCTCAGGACCGAGCACGGTCAGGTGCTTATCGACCGCATTCATATCGGTGATAACACTACCTATACCAACATAGCGTCCGAGGTTGACGACATTCACGTTTTCTCCATCTCGGGTATGCCCACCGGCACCACCGACGTCAACGATACAGATAACTATGACCCGCAGCTTGACCCCTATGTTCAGTGCGGCTTCGCCTACGGCTCGGGCGACATTATGATTAAGAAATCAAGCGAAGCAAAATTCGTGTTTGATTACCGCTTCGTGCCCGACTACGGCTATCAGGTCAGCGACGTCAGGACTAACGAAACGGAAAGCCTTTTGAGCGATTTCGACCCGCAGACAGCGGTCAGCACCTTCTCCTACGAGGTTGAAAACGGTCTGAATGTCCACTTCACCGTGCTGTTCACCTCCTGCGACGACACCGTAAGCAACAGCTCCGCCGCCGTTTCCGATGTGGCGATAACCGGCGGCTCCAACGCGGCGAGCAGCGGAAACATCGCTCTTACCGTCAAGGACACCGCAACCGACAGCAGTGTAAACAAGGCGCTCGACAGCTTTGAGCTGACGCTCGAAAACGTGGTCAGCAAGGGCGGCGAGAACGGAAGCTGGACAACCGAAATTTCCGAATTTGCCGACCCCGTGACCGTTTCCATGACGCTCGATAAGGACGTTTACACCGACGACAGCTACAGCGTCGTTCGCAACCACAACGGCATCAAGGAAACGCTCGAAGCCGTCAGCTACAATTCCGCCACCGGCGAGCTGTCGTTTGAAACCAATAAATTCTCAACCTATACCGTTGTCGGCAAGGTCGCCGGCAGTGTGACCCCGCCCATCGCCAAGACAACGCTCGTCTACACCGGCAAGGCTCAGGCGCTGATCTCCGCGGGCGTATCCAACACCGGCACAATTAAATACAAGCTCTCGGGCGGCGAATACGGCGACGATATCCCGACCGGCACCGCCGCGAAGGATTATGAAGTATATTATATGGTCGTGGGCGACGCAACTCACAAGGACGTTGCCGAGGCACACTTCACCGTAACGATTGACCAGGCAAACAACAAGCTCTCTGCCGCACCCGCAAGCGCAAACGCCGTCTACACCGGCAGCAGTCAGGAGCTTATCAAGGCGGGACAGTCGACCTTCGGTACAATACAGTACAAGCTCGACGACGGCGAATACGGCGACGAAATTCCCGAGGCGTCGGCAATCGGCGAATATACCGTCTATTACAAGGTCGAGGGTACGGCCGATTACAAGGGCATAGCCGAAGCGTCAATAACCGTAAGCATCGCTTCGCCCGCCATTATCAGCGGCGCAGAGCAGACGGTCTTTGTCGACGCCGACAGCGTAGCGTTCCGCAGCAGTGCGCCTATCGGCGAATTTCAGAGGGTCGAGGTCGACGGCAGCATCGTTGACAGCAAATATTACACCGTGACCGAAGGCTCGACCATCATCACCTTCAGCAAGGACTTTATCGCATCACTCGGCGTGGGTCACCACACCGTGAGCATCGTTTCGACAAGCGGCACGGCGACAACCGGCTTTATGATGAAGAGCCACACCTTCCGCTCCCCGAACACCGACAATATCGGCACCTATGTGCTGCGCTTCTCGGTCATCTTCGGCACTCTGCTCGCAATGGGCGTTATAACCGTCGTAACCAAGAAGAAAAAATCGGTAAAATAAACCCGCCGGCGCAGTTCCCCGAGCGCACGGCAAAGGCTGACAGCCGATTCAAAAGCCACCAACCTAAAAACAAGCAGCAGACCGAGAAATCAGTCTGCTGCTTCTGCTTTTTAAGGATATACTTCGGACTTCACAGTCCTTTTCGGCGGTCTGCGTCGGGGTCGGTTGCTCTGCTGCTCCGGCGCCCTTGCCCGATGAGCCGTTCGGTGCTTATTGCGGGGCAAGTATTTTTGTGTTCGTCCCTTTTCCTTTTTCCGGGATTTCATTGTTCTTGGCGCTGCTGTTGCTCTTTTCGCGCTCGTTTTTCTTCTCGTTTTTGAGCTTCTGCTCGTTTTGGTTTTGCTTTACATTGGTGGGATTTGTCTTTTCCTTTACCGCGTCAATTACCACTGTGCGCAGCTCTTCACCGATTGCCATCGGATTGATATTGCCGAGCTTGCCCACTTTATTCTTAATGGTATTCTTGACCGCTTCCTTGAAATCGTCATTATCTCGGATGTGGCTGCAGGTTTCCTCAAAGTTCTCGCGGCTCACGAAGTCACGCTGTATGTTATCGTTCGCCTTGCTTACCATTTGATGAATAAGCTCGATGGCGACAAGACCGTAGACCTCTTCGGCAATTCCGTTAGTATAATTCCTGCCGTTATCAGGGTCGTGCTGATTGCAGATAAGGGCGAGGCGTGCCGAAATGTCGGCGCGGCGCTGCTCCAGCTCCTTCATCGGCTCGGAAAGTGTCGTGTCGGCGTTAATTGCGTCAGACATACCGGCGTGGCAAATCAGGATATAATCGTTATAATTTCCCACCGCCTCACTTGCATTGCCGATATTCGCCTTGGCGGGAACGGAGGACAGGTCGAAGCTCACTGCCATCGGCGCGGTTTTGATACCGCCGAAGGCAATCAGTTTTTTACCCTCCTTTGCCATTTCCATAATTTTTTCATAATCGTAAATGCCTATCTTATTGCCGTCGGTATCGAACAGCGCGGTGAGCTTTTCCCCGCCCAGACCATTCAACGAGATAAGACTGCTCAGGTTACGGCTTCTCTGCTCCTCATAATTACGGGCATTGTTGCAGTAGCTCTTCAGCTCCTCGTCACCCGCATTATCCACTGCTTCCTCGATATTTCCGTCTGCCGCTATATCCTCGAGCCCGTAGGCGTAATACAGGTTGGTAATGCTGTTGATTCGGAAGAGCGCAGTGTCGTTAATCGAGTACGCACGAAGCTGAGCCATATCCGCCTTCTTTTTAAGCTCGGGGTCGATAGGCGCTCCGTTATTCTCGAGATATTTGAAAATCCCGTCCAGCTTATCGTATTGCAGCGCGAAGTCGTAGACAGAACCGCGCAGCTCTGCGTATTTTTCCACTACATCCTCGTCACTGAAGCTCATATCCTTAAATTTATTGACCAGCTCGATTTTTTCTGTCAGACTTTTGGTGATGAGTTCACGGAGCTTGTCGGGCGCCGCATCGGCAAAATCCATATAGAATTTTTTGTTCTTCTCCTTGGACTGCTCACCCGAATTATCGGTAAAGAATTCGTACATCGAGGTAACATTTATCTGTTTATCAATGCTTTTGAGCTTGTCGGCGAATTTAATTCTTTCGGCTTCATCGGGCTGTGAGGCGATAACGTTCCTTATAAACTGCACCTGCGCCTGCGCTGCTCTTGCCGTCAGATTGCGGCGCTTGCTTATCTCCTCACTGCTGAGTCGCGGTGTATTATCCGGCACTCTCAAAACACGGCGCAAGCCCTCGTAGCTGTACTGCGTATTTCCGTTGCGGTAATGCTCGGTAAAGCTCCGATAAAGCTCGTCAATCTTCTTTGTGTTGTTATTTGATACCAAATTCTTGACATCCGACAGCAAACGGGTTCCCGTTGCGGAATTTTGTTTCATTTTCTCCACCACGTCGCCGCTCATGCGGTTGGTGTCGGCAATTTCTTTCAGCTTGCCCTTGAGTACGTCGGCAAACGCCTTTTTCTCGCCGTTTACCTTGACCTTGGGCAGTGTCGCCATATCGACAGCCACGGTTTCGCCGTTTTTGTTCAGTCGGTAAGCCTGTACGATTTCGGGATTAAAGCGGTTGAATACGAAGAAGGGACTGCCCTTCTTTAAGGCAACGAACACCTCCGGGTCGGTAATCTGCCTGCCGGCGGAGTCGACGACCATAAGATTTTTCATATTCATATTCATCTCGCGGGCGGCGTTGAACTTGACCCTTGAGACGAAATATTCTGCGAGACTGCTTGTATAGCCGCATCCCGCCGAGACGAGATAATGCTCATAGCGTGCGTCCGGATCTCCCGAAAGTGCGCCGTTCAGCGCGGAAAGCTTGTCGATGTTGGCGGGGTTGTCTAATGCGCTG
Organism: Faecalibacterium sp. UBA1771; assembly: GCA_002315315.1. Lineage (GTDB taxonomy): Bacteria > Bacillota > Clostridia > Oscillospirales > Ruminococcaceae > UBA1771. The sequence goes on along the minus strand of DCGT01000017.1, from coordinate 33,063 downwards.
ATATCGAATTTCGAGTAAATCGGGTTGGCGATGAGCGACATACGGTTGGCAAGCATAAACGCCGCGACGTTGGCATCGCCGGCTATGTCGTTAAAACGGCTGATCAGATCGCGATTGATGAACTCATTGTCGTTGAACATCGGGTTGTCGACGATTACATTGACAACGCTGAAAATCGAGCCGATGTGACTCAGGCGCGCATAGTTCGTGACCAAATCATTGTCGGTATAATCGGCGAACAGCTCCTGTACCTCCGTTTCAATCAGCGTTTGGAGACGGCTGTTCAGAATATCCGCCTGCTGACGCTTCAAATCCTGCGCATAGCTCTCGCTGTCGGGGTTAAGATTGGAGCCGAGGAAGAGTATGGCACGCTCGATGTTTTCCTTCGCGTCCGCTGTGTATATATCGTCGCCGGTGTTGAAAAGGAACTCGGTCAGCGTGCGTGAGCTGTTTATGAGCTTCTCGACGGCGTCGCGTGAGGGCAGGCTCTTTTCTCCGTCGAAGCCGGGGATATTATTGCGCGTTCTCAGATCCTCGAGATCGTCGTTTGTGAGGGCTTCCGAGAGTGCGGCGCGCGGTCCGTTGCGTCTGAGATAGCGGTTGATTTTCGATTCGGCAAGAGCGGTAAACGCGTTCTTCTGCAGCAGCTCGCGGTTGGCGATGTCGCGTTTTTTCACCTCGGGCAGCTTGAGTGTGTTCATACCCGCGGCGGAGAGCTTTCTCTTAAAGAGTGACGCGGGATTGGCGTTGTAGGCGGGGATAGCCGTCTTTACATCTTCAATAAAATTGAACGGGCCTTTCCCCGATGCATACGCATTTTTTGCCGCCTCATCAAGCATACTGTCAATACCGGCGGATTCGGAACTGTGTATGATAAAATCGACGCCCGCGTTTTCGGTATATTTATTGAGCTGTTCGACGTACTCGGGGTTTTTGCCGTTCTCGGCCTCTTTGGCGAACTGAGCTGTCGTGTAATACTGTCCCAGCTCCTGCGCGTAGTTTTTACCGCGGCTGTAATTGACGCCCTGACGGTGCGGAACACCCTCCAGCTCCTTCTCGTTGGGCAGTATCTCGACCCTTCCGTCCCTGTCGAGCTTTATGGGGTTGAGATTGGAATAATCGTATCCGTGCTTCAAAACGGTCAGCTCGGCTTTGTCCGCCGCCGCCATAAGCCGGTAAAGCGTGTGCAGTATCTCGGGTCTTAGCTGTGAGAGCCGGTCCTTGTTCATTTTGAGTGCATTGGCAATTTCAAAGCCCTTTGCCGCGTCCATCTCACCCTGCAGACCCGTGTTTGTAGAATTCAGAGTATCGGTAAACGACATTGATTTACCGTTATACTCAAATGTATAGGGCACAAGTCCGAGACGCTCGGTGCAGACGTTGTTATTATATTCAAACATCTTGACACGGAGCAGGTCCGCCATATTGCTGAGGTTAATTCCCGCCGCCTCGAGCTGCTCGGCAAGCGAGTTGACGAAGCTTACAAGCCGGTCGCTCGGCTCGGGCGCCTCGAGGTTGTTCGGACAAGGCTTGCTGTAATCGTTGCTCCTTGTCGGCTCATTTTCGCTAAAGACGGCCTTTCCGACCTTGTCGGTGATAACGCCGAGACGCTCTCCCGTACCGACATGACCGTTGAAGGTTCCGTCCATAAGAATCAGCTTTCCGCTCATCTTGGGGTCGGCAAAGACCTCCGTAATAGCCGCGAGCGTTTCGAGCGGATTAACATGAGCGGCTATACAGTTACCGTCGGGCAATGCAAAGCAGCCGTTCATCGCCATTGCGTTTATCGTATCGGCAGATAATTCCTCAAGACCGTACTTTTCCTTAATGATATCCTTGATTGCTTCCTCCATTGTGAGGGTGACGTAGTCATCTCTTTCAAAATACCTTTTCTTAATATCCATATTGGATACGCCCGCGACATACGACTTAATCATTTCACAGCGGTAGGCGGCACTCTGCGGTGTTGAATAGTAATCTCGGTTCTTGAAATAATCCTGGAGAATTATTTCAAGAACCGAGATTACTA
>DCGT01000017.1:14888-30979 GCA_002315315.1 Faecalibacterium sp. UBA1771 | reverse complement strand
TGATGGTCTTTATCGCCGGAAAGCTGCGCTTCAATCCTTGCAAACAGGTCGGTGGCGTGCGTTATCGAGATACCGGGAATCAACTCCTCCGGCATCTTTTTAATGTACTCCTCAGCCTGCTCACGGTCCATTAAAGCGTGCGGAGCATACAATTTGCGATATGAGAGATGATTGCCGTTATCGTCAATATAGCAGTAGTGACGACCGTTTGAGACATCAAAATTTTTGTCGTAGAAAAACAGCCGTCCCGCCTTTGCGAGATTATAAAGCTTTAATATCTGATTGGTTTGCAGATGGTTGACGGCGGTAAGATTTTCTTTGAAATAGTTTATATCCCTGCCGTCGGTGAAATCATCTGCATTGCTAAAGGAAGGTGCCTTTATCTCGTTGAGTGCGAGATAGCTCGTGGTTTTGTCGCTCTGATTGTCGTTGATGGCGGAAAAGCCGTAGATGAGCGCACTGCTGACGGGGTCATCGAGGTCGATGCCGTTTTCCTCAAGCTCTTTCTTAAAGCCGGCAAACCATTTGGTTACATCGGCGTTCAGCTTTTGAGCATTAATATATTTTTCGTAAAGCGCTTCGGGGTTGCTCAGCCGATTGACAATTTCCTCACGGCTTTGCTTTTTCATATTTTCGATGTACGCGTTAAAGCCGTCCGATTGCTTTATTTCGGCTGCAATACCTCTGATTTTTTCGATTGAAAAATAATCCTCGTAGGCACCCGTATTATCGGATTGACGTTCGGCATAGCTTTTAAGAAGCTGACATCCCGCAAATACGCGGGCAACGGTATCCGCGAGGTCGACGCTTTGTGTCTTATAATCGGCATAGTTGCCGATTATCGACATTATATCTTCCCGCGCCTTGATCTGTGCCGGGTCCTGTGTCTCAATCAAGCCGGTTCTTTCGTTGAGTGCCAGCGTTCCTATCAAACCGCCCTTGGAATCCAAAAAGCTCACCTTTTCGCCGCTGATTATTTTGTCAATGAGCTTCAGGCTTTGCGCCACCCGATCGGGACCCTCAAATTCGACCTTTTCTTCATTGATATAAACACTGCTTGCTTCCAGCGCATCGGCAATGCTGTTGAAGCCTAATTTTTTCAGCTCCGATTCCACATACAGGAAATTGTTGATGCTCTTATATGCCGGGTCAAAATTATCCTTACCGGACAGCTCGTACATCTGTGACAGACCTATGCGGAGAGCGTGCTCGAAGCTTTCGGTATTTTGCTCGTTGTCAAACCACTCGGTATGGTCAAAATACGACTTTATCAGCGCCGCTTCATACTGCGCAAAGGCGGCTATTTCGGTGTCCTTCCCCTCTTCGTTTGCTACCGTAAAGCGCGTGGTGTATGCTTTGAAATACGACACAATGCGGTTAAAGTTATCCTTCGCGATTTTGTGGTCAACGCCGCGGAACGTCAGATCGGGGGTAAGCGCCGCCATCATTTCGACGTCGTCGAAGTGACCGAGGCTGCCGGAATCGGTGACATAGACACAGCTTGTGCCGTGGCTCAAATCCATATCCTTGCCGTAGACAAGCAGTCTGCCCTCTTTTGCAAGGTTATAGAGCTTTTTAATATCGTCATCCGACAGGTTGTCGATTGCGGTGCCGTTCCTGTAGTCCCCAAGGGAACGACCGCCCGAAATGTCGGGCAGCTCCTGCTCGTCATATCTGCGCTTGCCGGTATTTTTAAAATTGCCGACAGGGTAAAAGGTGGTCTCGCGAATCTCGCCCTCCCGGGGATTGTTGATGTTTCCCTCAAGCTCGTAGCCGCGGATAAGCGTGCCCGACACGGGGTCGGACGTATCTATGCCCTTGCCGCGCAAAAGCTCCTTGAATTCCGCAAACCACTTCGCGACGGCATCATTATCCTCGCGTCGGACGTTGTTATCATTATTGATGTTATTCTCGTTGTCAATGTTTAAATCGTTGCGGTTGTTTTCGTTATTGCCTTCCATTTTACCCTCCGAAAGCTGTCTGCATTTATTTATCGTGCGGCAAGCCGCGAATTTTGTTGCACGAATTATATTGCATTTATTTTCTTAAATCAATTATATACCAATCCTAACGTCGTAACAATGCCGACAGCGTATTATGAACATAAATTTACATTTGCGCCGTTCCGTACACAAAGAGTTAATATATCGGCAGGTCAAGCGGCGGGTGTGGCGGGCACAGTGTGACAGCGCAGGGGCATCAGCGGCAGGTCAGGGGTGATACAGTTCGACGACAAAAGCGGCAGGGCGATGATAATCGTCTCTGCCGCTTGCTTGGTAATATAATACAATCGGAACAACCTAAATGCACCGACCGGTCCGTGCTTCAGCCGCCTTACATTGGGTCGCAAAGAGCTAAAGGGCGTGGTCAGCCGCCGAAGCTCCTTCCGCCGGTCGTGCGGGAGGAGGATTCGGTGCTCCTCGTATTGGAGCCGGTTGTTTTGGTATCCGTTTTTGTTTTGGTATCCGTTTTTGTCTTGTTGTCGCTCACTATACCGTTTGTCTGGATGTTTCTCCTATTGAGATAATCGGTTTTAAATTGCTCAAGCTTTACGGCATAGTCCGCCAGCTTTTTGGTGTCCTTCAGATTTATAATCTCTTTGAGATTTTTCTCGATATTTTTTTCCGGCATAAACGACTTGAGGTCTGCTTTTAACGAGTCATGGAAGCTTTGGAGTGCCTGCGGGTCATTTCTGAGCTTTTCCGTGCGGTTGGGGAACATTTCAATAAACGCGTCGCCCATCTTCTCCGCCGCCTGACGGTACATATCGTCCAGCTCATCGACATCGTCGTCGGCGTCGGCGAACATCACCTCTTCAAGCGGCACATTGGCGTTAAGCTTGGTGCCGGCGACCTTCACCTTGGGCATAGGTTCGTTGACCTGCGGCTGCTGTACGGTCTGCGTGGGGGCGTTGTTTTCCTCGGGGGGAAGTATGGGAGCGGTCATTCTGTCGGTAAAATCCGCCGACACCTCGGCAATTGACTTGCTTGCAATACCCGACAGCTCGTTTGCGTCCATCTTGTTGTACTGCTCAAAGTCCTGCCCGCCGAGATATTCCTTACCCGCCTTGTAAATTTCCTCGCGGTTGTTTAGCTGTTCGGGATTTTTGCCGATGGCAACCGACTGCGAATAGGCGATTTTGTCGGCAATCTTCTGCCTGTTCAGCTCCGCCTTGTCGGTAACGAGCGCTTCACGCGAATCAAGCTTGTTCTCGCGGTATTTGCTGATGGTGCCGCGCAGGTCGGCGGCGACGTCGAAGCGTTCGGCGCGTCTGCCGTTGTGCGACTGACCCAGCTTGGCGAAATAATAATTATCGGCGGCGGTATACAGAGCATTAAGCTCGCTCTCGAACATCGAGGAATACCCGTTGCTTTCGAGATAACCGCTTTTTACCATATCGGCAACCTCGTTCAGCTTGTTCTGAAACGTGCGGAACTGGGTCGAGTCAAGCCACGTTCTGCCTGCACCGTTAAGACGCTGACGAAGCTCCTCTATCTTGTTTCCGAACGCCTGCAGGGTTTCGCCACCTACGTTGACGGTATCTCTTATCGCCGCGCCGCTCATACCCGCCATCTGCTCAAGCTTTTCGCGAGAGGCGTTGTTCAGCGTAAAATCGGTATGATAATTGAAGGCAGAATCACCTTCAATCATAGCTTGAAGCGTATTGTAACCGTGATTGTCCGTCGAACCCGCGAAATTGTCATGATGATACCGCTCGAGCTGTATGGAAACATCAGTTCCCCTGTATACTCCGATATCCTTGAAGTATTGCAGCTTTTGCCTGATGATAGTCTTGAGGTCCTGCTCTCTGTCCGGCTCATAATCGGCATTCTCCCTCAGATTAACGATATCCTGCATCGAAACAAGCAGGTTGACCGACTCGGGCGAGGGAGACACCGAGAAATTATCTAAATAAAGCTGCTTTGCTTTATCAGTGATGTCTCTCATCATTCTATCGGCTCGAATGTATATCTCCTGTCCGTAGTACGACGGCATGTTGCCGAAATCGAGTGTCATCTCCTCGATTGAGTGGGTACCCTCATCAAGCTCATCTATAATTTCTTGAACCTCAACGTCTTGGGTAAAATTTCCGCCGAGCTTCTGCAAATCGGAAAGTATCTTCTTTGCCGATTTAAGGAATTTCAGGCTTTGCGGCAAGGTCATCGTGCCACTGCCAACCTCGTATGATAAGATATCGTTTGCGGATTCCATACTAAATTCCTCCGTGTTTTTTACTGTGGCACAGTCAAGGCTGTCCGTTCCTCCGCGGCATAGATTATCTGCCTTCGGATTTCATCAGAGCTTGCGTATCACAGGGGCGTGACCGCACGCCCCTGCTTTGGCGCTCTCGGCTCAACAGCCGTGAATTTAACCTCAGTGCGGTACGTTCATTTGGGGTACATTTTTACCCGAGCTATTCGTATTTTGAGTCTTTCCGCCGTTGTTCGCCTTCGTCTTATCGGGTTGCTCGTTCTTTTTCGAGTCAATATTCTTGTTCGTATTTACGCTGTTTTTGAGCTTAACCTTATTTTTCATCAATTCTTTGCAATTAAGGTACAACTCCGATTCGTCTTTTTTCACCAAATTGAGCAGATAATCCTGCTTCTTTTCGTTGGTTTCCAGCAAATTTTTCAATTCGTTTTTTACATTTTCTTTAAATTCGCTTAATTTCTGTTTGTCTTTCAATAAACCCCTAATTATGGGGTCATGCTTGTAAGATGCCTCCGTCATTTTTTGGGCAGCCGTTTCATAAAGAAGACCCATCGTATCCACTTCAATAAATTTGTCATCCGGTACATCTTCAATTATCTGCTCGGGCTGATTTTCCTGCTCGTCCTGATTTATCGTTCTCGCTTCATACGCCTTTCTGTTTTTCTGTACCCCGTCGGTAATGGAGTTCAAAACATCGGTCGGTTCTTTGTCGGCGAGCTTTTTAAGCTCTGCACTGCTCATACCGTTCAGTAAGAAGCCCTGTTCAGATTCTTTGGCGTTTTCAAAATCTGTTTTTCCGTTATCGTAGACGTCTTCGCTCTTAGGCTCCATACCTTTTCCGACATGAACTTTTGCGAGATGATATGCGCGTTTGTCGAATATCTTTTTTATGTCGAGCTGTTTTTTGTCTGAGGTGAAATCGGCGTTCGGAGTACGGACCTTCTCCATCGCAGTGCTTGCCAGCTCGCGCATTTCGGCGGCGATGTCAAAGCGCTCGCTTCGGCGGCTGTTGTGGGACTGACCGAGCTTGGCAAAATAGTAATCATCGGCGGCTTTGTAGAGATCTTTAAGCATATTGTCCAGCGCCTGAGAGTTACATTGCCTACTCCATTCTTCACTGTTATGAATCAAATCTGCCTTCTCGTTGAGTATCCGTTTGAAATTCCTGAATTCCGGAGAATCGAACCATGTCGTCTTGGTGGCGTTAATACGGTCACGCAGAGCAAGAATACGGTCGCCGAGAGCGGTCATATTACCCTTTATACCGGTTATTGTAGTGATAACCTCGTTGCTCGGTTTGTAAGCAAGCGCCCGCGCCTCCTCCTCCGATGTGGTAATCAGATCTTCGCTCACGGTATGGGAAAAGTTGCCGATAATGCTGATTTTTTCGTAATAGCTGCTTATAGTACCTTCAACGTCGTGGTGTCTGTTGATAATATCCTCCAGTGACGCGTCAGGGTAATCTGTAATATCCCTCTGAAGATTATTTTTCTGCGCAATAATCTTGTTGTAATAAGCTTGTTTGCTTTTTTTGCTTCTGCCCATCATAACATCATTGACAGTGTTCAGCGTAACAAGCAGCTCCACGCCGTCTGCTAAATCGCGGTGTTTATCGAACACCTTTATATAGACGTCGTTTATATCTACCTTCAGACCGGCAACCAGAGTATCCGTCTTAACCTTGATATTGCTCGCGTACATTTCGGGATTCGCGGAAAACGAATTAAGATCCTCCTTTACGGCGTCCTCGTAATCATTGATTCTTTTAACGATATTATCCAAAGACCCCTTTACCTCGGGGAAGGTCTCGCCGAATGATGTAATCGTTTCCCTCATACCCCAAAGCGGTACAAGTCTTTCGAACACCTCTTGTACATTAATACCGTGGTCGTACTTTTGCGTATATACTTTGTTGTTAAGGTCTTCGGGACCGTACTTGCTGAAAAATTCCATATTAATCTCCTTAAAACTGTTGATTTTTTCGGCTCTCGGTTACGAAAGCTGCGGTGTGGAGCGCAGTCAAGGCTGTCCGTTCCTCAGCGACATAGATTATCTGCCTTCGGATTTCACATTAGAGCTTGCGTATCGCAGGGGCGTGACCGCACGCCCCTGCTTTGGCGCTCTCGGCTCGACAGCCGTGAATTTAACCTCAGTGCAGTGCGTTCACGTTCATTTTGGGTCCATTGTTATCCGAGCTATTCGTATTTTGAGTCTTTCCGCCGCCTTTCGCGTTCGTCTTACTGAGTTGCCCGCCAGTTTTCGATTTCACATTCTCGTTCGTCTTTACAGACCCCTTGCTGCTGTTGTTGTTGAGCTTAACCGTCTTGTCCATCATTTGTTTGCAATGTTCGTACAATTCCTGTTCGCCCTTTTTCGCCAACTCAGACAGATACTCCTTCGCGTCTCCGCGGTTTCCCAACACTTTTTTCAATTCTTCTTTAACAGCATCTTTAAAATCGTTTATTTCCTGTCTGGTCCTCGATTGATTCTTTATATTGGGGTCTTTCCTGTAATATGCCACTGTCATTTTTCCGGCAACATTACTATAAAGGTTATCAATCGTCGGTTTTTCCTCGATAATATTGTTATTCGATTCATTTTCTATTATCTGCTCGGACTGATTTTCAATTTGAAGCTCGTTGTTCTGAGGCTCGTTGTTCTCTTTCATACCTTGCATTTGGAGGTTTTTATTCTCCGGCTCAGGCTGATTTATGTACTGCGGCACTTCGTCTTCAAACGAGTCATCATCGAAATTAAGATTATTGCGGTTCCTATTGGCTACATTTACGTTTACTGAGCTGAAAAAGTCTTGTTCCGACATCTTGAACACCTCGAACTGTTTGTTCGAAGCCCTCGTGTATTCCTCATATTTATCCGGATTATTACTGAGCTGCTGTACGCGGGTACCCAGATCCTTTGTTATATCGGACGCGCTCTTTTTGCTTATTTCATAAAGCTCCTGCTCACTCATGGTATTATAGACAACAAATCCGTTTTCCTCACCGGACTTAATTATGTTATCCGCGTCTCTGTAAATCATATTGGGGGTGTTCAGCTTTTCGGTTTGCTTTCTCGCAAGCGCATTCGCATAGGCATTCTTGTCGGCGATTTTGCGCATCTCCAGCTCTTTTTTGTCTATTTCAATATTCATTCCGTACACTGAAATCTCGCTCTTTGCCTTTTGGACTATCGCGCGTATCTGTGCGGCGATATCAAAACGTTTGGCTCTCCTGGTGTTATGCGACTGACCGAGCTTGGCAAAATAATAATCGTCGGCGCTATTTTTAAGCCGGTCGAACATATTGTTCATATCTGCAATTATGATACTGTTTAAACTATTGTTCTTGCTGTGGCTCGATAGTCTATCGTCTATTTCGGTGACGGTTCTCTTGAACTCTCCGAACTGTCTGCTGTCGAACCATGTCGAGCCGGTTTCGTCGAGCTTGAGTCTCAGCTCATGCAGACTGTTGGCAAAGGTTTGCTTATTGTTCTCTACCGCGTGCATTGTTTGAGAAAACTCCTCAAACGTCATAGTGAGAAGCCCCTCAAGTCTTTTGACATTGGCATCGTCTGAGGAATCGCTGAGCTCCAAACCACCTCCGTGATTGCCGAATTTCTTCGTGATAATATTTATGAGGCTTTTGCTGCGGTTAGGCACATAAGTATAACTTTCGACAAGCTTGTTCACATTATCTATGGAAACCAGCATATTGATACTGGCGGTATCCAATTTATTAGGATCTTCCGTTAATCTATCGTTATATATGGTCTCCGCGAGGGTGCGGACACTGTCCATCGTCTCCTTAATTTGTCTATATACTATATGTGCGTTATCTTCGGGAGATTCGCCGAAATTTCTGACCGTCTGGTCGATCTCATTCAGACCGTTTTGCAGACTCCCAATCAGGGTCGATATATTATATTCTCTGAAAAGCGGGTCGGGAAGACCGTTTAAGCTATTGATAATACCACGTGCCACCTGCACGAATTGATATGTCTGGCTAACATTCATCGTGTTCAGGCCGTAATTCTCGTTGAAATTCTGACGATAGATATCATCGTTATCAACAGGCTCGATTATGGTATCGTCATCCTCAATCTCTTGGAGTATATTGACGATTTCGTTCATATCATCATTATTCTCTATGTTCTCGTTGCCCGACGCGCGGTTGGGAATGTCGAGATTAAGGTCGTTACGCTGTTTCTGCATGTGCTGATTGTTGACCTGCGACTGATTGTTCGGCATATCAACAATCTCCCATTCGTTTTTCAAGCCATTAAGCTCGTCGACCATATTCTCAATTTCGGGGGCACCTTCGCCGTTAAAGTTGAGATTCAGGTCGTTAAGCTGTTCCTGCATGGGCCGATTGTCATCCTGCAGACCTTCCTCATTCGCAATGATTTCATTCTCGTTTTGATGTTCGTCGTTCTGCGGCTCATCGGGATTATTCTGAATTTGGTTGATGTCGGTAATGAACGGCTTATTTTGTAATTCCGAACTCGGTATGGAAATAATTTCACGGCAGTTCTCATCGGTCCCGATTTCGTCGGCTAAAGGACTTTCCGGCGATGTGAGCCGACGGACATAATCTATATGCTCCTGACTGTTTATATCGCAGTCTTTCCCCGTCATTAAAGCGGCAACGCGGTCGATGGCGATTTCCTTTAATACCGCGGGCAGATCGACGGGTTCTGCTTTTTGAGAGGCAACGTTTCTCAGCCTATACCTCATCACGCCGAGCATTTCGATTATTAAAGTGTCATTGCTGCCATTTTTCAGATTATTTATTTCGCTGTTGTAGGCGGCTGTAACTGCATCGGTCAGCTCGGTGAGCTTCTCACTATCGGGGCTCATATCAGTTCCGTTGTAAAACTTATCTATCGTTATATTAAGATTATCCAGCTCAGTATGCTTTTCTTTGTTAAACTCAAAGTCAAACCCAAATTGAATCATAGCCATTCCAAAAGCGGCTACGACTTGATTGAATGACTCGTCGGTGTAAGGCTCATTGTCATAAAGCTTCAGCCGCTTTAAAATCCCAAGGTATTTCAGCGCACTAAGACCGCTATTTCGGGTCTGCACATTCGGCTGTTCGTTTTGCTCTTTTATCTCGTCGACCTGCGGAGCTTCCTCTTTCGCAATAATTTCATTCTCGTTTTGATGTTCGTCGTTCTGCGGCTCATTCTCCGGATTTATTTTATTGCCGTTATTCTGCTCTGCTATCTCGTTGACCGGCTGATTGTTGACCGGCTGATTGTTGACCGGCTGATTGTTGTCCTGCGGCTCACCGGGATTATTCTGAATTTGGTTGGTGCCGTTAATGAACGGCTTATTTTGTAATTCCGAACTCGGCATGGAAATAATTTTACGGCAGTTCTCATCGGTCCCGATTTCGTTGGCTAAAGGACTTTCCGGCGATGTGAGCTGTTGGACACAAGCCTTATGCTCTTCACTGGTTATATCGCAGTCTTTCCCCGTCATTAAAGCGGCAACGCGGTCGATGGCGATTTCCTTTAATATCGCGGGCAGATTGATGGGATCTGCTTCTTGAGAGGCAACGTTTCTCAGCCTATACCTCATCACGCCGAGCACTTCGATTATTAAAGTGTCATCGCTGCCATTTTTCAGATTATTTATTTCGCTGTTGTAGGCGGCTGTAAGTGCTTTGTTCAGCTCGGTGAACTTCTTTTCATAGGGGCTCGTATTTTCATCGTCGTAAACATCCACTATCGTGTCTTTAAGATTTTCCAGCTCAGGATGCTTTTCTGCGTCAAACTTAAAGCTGCTCATATTCATAGTCATAGACATAGCAAGTAAGGCATTCTCGAGTAAATCTTCGATGTGAATTGAATATGAACTATCCCTCAGCTTCAGCCGCTCTAAAATCAATTCGTTTTCCGGCGCACTAAGACCGCTATTTCGGGTCTGCACATTCGGCTGTTCGCCGTTTTCGAGCCTGTTGTCCATGTTAAGATTTTCCATTTTGTTTCCCCCATATTTTTTATTATCTAATTAGTAATTAATAACGGTACTGCGGCCGCATCAAAGTGCTCCGCGGTTGAAGGCTTTGCCGGTACTGCTCTGTGATTTCTCGCTATGCAATGTTTCGCTCTGCCCTTTGACCTGCGTGCTCGCGCTCTGTGACTTGCCGCTATGAGCCTTGACCTGCGACTGATTATTTTTCAGCCTGTTCTCATACTCTGCCGCCTTATCCTTGGGAATACCGTTAACTGTAAGCGGCTGCCATTTTCTAATGGTGTGCATTGTGTCGATAAATTTTGCCAATTTACCGTTCCAATTTTTTTCGGTTATTATATTCAAAGCAAAAGACTCTTCTTTATCTAAATAGCCTCCGGTTTGATAGAACTGCTTGGCAATATCGGTACGGTCTGCGATGCGCTCCTTATCATTGCCGTAAACATAGTCATTCTGCAATACATCGGCGGCGCGGTAGGCGGCAAAGTATTTGATGCGGCCGTCGACGTTTTTCATCGCCTCGGCGTTGTCACGGTCGATGCTCACGGTGCGCCCGTTCTTTATGTTGTCGCAGAATTGCTTCAGAACGGAAATCACGCCGATATTTCGGCTGTCCTTGCCGTTTGCGTGCTTTTCAAGCTCGGCATTGTGGATAGTATCAATCATTTCGGACAATGCTTCGATTCGCTCGGCGTTTGTTTTCGGGTCGTTATTCGCTCCGACAATCCAACTGAGAGTGTCTTTGTCGGCAAACCTTCCCAGCTCGTAGTTTTCTCCCTTTGTTGTCTCAATAAGTACGCTGTACACCGCCTTTATCGACTCGGACAGCTTTTTGTCGGTATTCCGCAAATCAATTTTTGTTTTATCGAATTTCTGAAGAGCATTTACGGCAATATCCGTGTCTATAACGTCTCCGGCGCTTTCCCACTTAACTTCTGTCTGCGGACTTGTGAGCGGCAGTTGAACTACCCTTTTAGCACCCTGCTCGACCTTCTCTTTGACCTGCGGCTCGCTGTTGTCGATTATCTGATTGACTTCGTTCTCTGCCGGCTTGTTTTCCTGCGGAACGGTGTCGTTCTTGACATCTTCTTCGCTGCTTTCGATTTCCGCATCATTGCCTATGCTGTTGATTTTTTCGATTTCAATCCGATTCTTTCTCTCTCTGTCCAAAGCCTCCTGCTCATAGTTTCTTTTGGGTTTTCTGACGATTTCTTCTTCGTCATCGTCGTCTAATTCTTCGTCATCACCGTCATCAACTTCGTTATTCTTTTCGTCAGACCGCTCGTTTTCCTTGCCCGACTTCTTATTTTCCTCCTCGAGCCGTGTATTATTGTTCTCCTCAACCTTCTGCTCGACTTCGTTCTCATCGTCATCGTTTATCTTGTCGTTGCTCTTCGACCCGATGTTATCGTCGAGCTGCAGGTTGGTTTTTTCTTCCGGCTCGCGCTCGATTTCCTCGCTGTTATTGTTCCTGATTTCCTCATTGACGGGCGGGTTGTCGACTATCTGATTGACCTCGTTCTCGACGTGCAGATTGTTTTCCGCGACCGACTGCTCGTTTATCTCGTCGCCCCGGGAATTGCCGGAATCGTTTCGGTCAACTACGATTTCCCTCGTTTCGGAATTTTCAATCCCGACCTCGTTGATGACGTTACCGGTTATTATTTTTTTAAATTCTTCACCCTGCATAGTGAGCATATCACGGTATTCTTCATCGGTTCTGTTATCCTTGCCGAAAGGACCGTTCTCCGATGTAAGATAACTGACATTGCTTTTATGCAAACCGCTGTTTATATCGCTGGCATCCTGCACCATCATGGCGGCGGCGCGGTCAACGGCAATTTCCTTCAATACTGCGTGCAGGTCAAAGGTTATATATTGCTGAGAGGTAATGCTTCTCAGCCTCTGTCTCATCACACCGAGTATCTCGATTATGGTGGTGTCATAGCTGCCATTTTTCAGTTTATTTATTTCGCTGTTGTAGGCGGCTGTAACTGCATTGGTCAGCTCGGTGAGCTTTTGCCTATCGGTGTACTTTTCATTGTCATTGAAAAACTCCGCTGTCCTCTTCTTGAGCTCATCGAACCTGCCATGCTCATTCGTGTCAAATACAAAAGCAGACAAAGCCCGGTTAAAGTCGGCTAATGCCTGACCAAATGAAAACATACTGTAGCTCTTACCGGTATTCGCTTGCAGACTGTCTAACACCGTCTCATTTTTCGGTGAATCAAGCCCGCCAACATCGGGCTGCTCGATTTCATAGCGGTCCCTGCGGTCGACTATCTCATTGTAGCGCCGCTTATTGCTCTGCGGCTGAACATTCGGCTGATTGTTGACCTGCGGCTGATTGTTGACCTGCGGCTGAGCGTTCGGTTGAACATTCGGCTGATTGTTAATATCCGGAATAACTCTTTCAAACTTTTCATCGTTGAGGAATTTGTTAAGCTGGTCATTAATCTGCGCATCATCCAATAAGAGCATATCGCGCAGCCAATTTCCGTCGCCGGCAATTCTGTCGATAAAGCCACCCGACTGCTTGAGCTGCTCGGCTATTTTTTTACGGTCGGCGACGCGGGATTCCTCGTCGGCATAGCCGTGCTTTACGTTGTAATCCTGCTTCGAATCCATGGAATCATCAAGACTATCGTCGATGTCATTGTTTCTCTCGTCGGGAGGATTATCGAATTGCTGCTGAAGAAAGACCATAGCGACACGGTCGGCGGCAATATCCTTCAAGACGGCTCCCATGTTGGGCGAAAGCGGAGAATCAATGCGGGCTTCGAGCTTGCTCATCGCCTTCTTCATCAAGCCGAGTGCTTCGATAACAACGCTGTCCCTGCCGCCCGTCATCGACCTGAGCTCGTTTTCGTAGGCGAGGTTGATTGCATCGTTTACCGCATTTAACTGCTCTTTTTCATCGAGATTTTTGTTTTTGAGGTCAGCGATTGTTTGGGAAACCTCTCTCAGATTCTTACTGCTGTATTTACTTCCTTCAAGAAAATCTAATGCATCCGTAATCCATTTCGCGGCTCTGATAAACGAGCCCTTCTCCTCGAAGTTGACGCCGAAGCTTAAAGCGACATTCAGATTTTGTATAAAATCGGCAATTTTAATATTTGACAGTCCGCGGTCATCGTCAATTTCGATAACCGGTTCTTCCTCCTCGACGCGCGGTTCTTCCTCAGCCTTCGGCTGCTTTCCCGGCATCTCGACAATCTCCCACTCATCCTCCGATTTGACCTGCCGCCTGTTCATTCTCCTTTGAAATTCGGGCTTGGCAAGCTCCTTGTTAAAGGCTCTGTTCAAATCCTTGCCGTCTGCCTTTATCAGTGCGGAAAGCTTGTCATCGGTCAGACTGCCGTACATCAGAGAAAAAGCGACGCTGTTTCTGATTCTGTTGATTTCAATTTGGAAACGCTTGGGGTCGTCTATGATTTCCTCGGGGCTGCGAATATTCTTGTCGTTGAGCAGACTCGTCTTTGCCATCTTGGCGGCTATGGCATTGAGCAGTGCATCGTGACGGTCGTATTTGTAAGGCTTTTCATACGGTTTTGTAAGGTTCGGCAAAGTCTTTTCGGCGAACACACGAAGCTCGGCGGCAACCTCAAAGCGCCCGCTGCGGCGGGTATTCTGTGACTGGTCAACCTTGGCGAGATAATAATTGTCCGCCACCCTTTTGAGATTGGTCATCATCTCCTGCATATGCGAAGCAGTCATTGACTCAAAATTATTGTCAACCATATTCGCATAACGGTTGAGGGTACTCTTCATCTCGCCGAACTGCTCGGAGTCAGTCCATGTTGTACCCAGCTCGTTGAGCTTGTTATTCAGCCGCAGTATGGTTTCCTTTACTGCCGCGAGCCTTTCGGGGGAATCGGTCATCTGCTTTTTCAGTGCTTCACCGGAAGCGCCGGCGATTACGGTAAGCTCTTGTGTGCTTCTGCCCCTGGTCAAAAACCGGAACGGCATGGTCCTGCGGTGCTCTGAGTAATTGTCCGCCATCTCGTCCATATCCTCCGGTCTTGGCATAACCTCGAACGGATTCGATTCATACAGTGTGTATGTGTCTGAATACAGTATCTTGTCGGAAATAATTCGGCCCAATACCGTTTCCGAATCCACCTCGGCTCCGCTTTTGCCGAGTACATAGAGCTTGAGTATGGCGGACTGCACGGTGACGCTCGATTTCATTCCGCTCATAAATTCGTCTATGTATAATTTCTGTGCTTCCTTCTCTATTGTGTATAATGTTTGCTGTAATTTCTGTGAAATCTCTCGGTTCGCTTTGTCGATGGGTCCGTATTTCGTTCCCTTCATATCCGCCGACGAATAGAAATCATTTTTAAGCTCTTCGACCGTCGCGAGATGTTCGCTTATCAGCTTATACAGCGGATTGGTTTCGAGTAATTTCTGATGCGAACTATCGAAATGATCATGCAGTGCTTTTTTTGCTTCGCCGAGAACCTTAATCGGGTCGGCAAACATATCCGTCTTTTTTTCTTCCCGCGATACACCTTCCCGTATGCCCGAATCAAACCCGTAGTTTTGTCCGTCCTTAACCGAGTCGCCTTCACCGCTTTTTCTCTGCTCGGCGAGTCTCTTTTCCTCCGCGCGGTTCTGCTTCTCTATTTGCCGATTCTCATTATCTATTATATCCAACAGCTTTGATCCCGCCGAATAGGTATCCAGGTCTCCGGCTGCGGGTTTTTGCTTGCGAAGCGCCAGCAGCTGATCCTCATCGGGAATAACCCATCCCTGTTCTTCGAGGTTTTCACGAGGCTCCGAGGCTTCGGTCTTGAGATTGCCTTCATCTGCTTTTTTGCTAATTGCTTCATAGCTTTCCGAGGGGTTTATAATGGGCTTTTTAACCTCATCATCATCGGAGCCGCTTAAATCGAAATCACCCTGCATATTGGCCCTGTATTTTTCCATGATGGTAACTTCGTATTTGCCTGTTTTGTCGAAAATATCCCCGCCGGCATCAATCTTATGTGTGTCGTCGTCAAGGTCAAATGCTTCATCGATACGCTCGGTTTCAAAGACATCATCAATGCCTTTTCTGTTGAATATGACCTTTCTTTTTTTGTTTGTTGTTTCCCAGTAGTCGCTGTCGTTGAGAATGTCTTCTTCCGTGAAAATTCCGAAAAAATCTTCTTTTTCGGTTATTACTACTACTTCGGTACTTTCGTCTCCCAAGTCATTACCGGAAGCTTTATTCGTGTCGGAAATGACTTCCTTATTCTCAACGGGTTTAACCTCTGTGTTATCCTCGCGAATACTGTTTTCTCTGTTGCCGGGATTATTGAGGTCGTTATTGCCGCGCTGTTCGGGAGCATTGTTCGGATTGTATATGTTACTTTCATCATCATCAAACCAATCACCGCTATCGTCGACGGATAATTCGGTTAAGTCGGCATAGTCCTTATTGTCATTTACGGGGTTGTTTTCGAGCTTGTCGGAATTACTGCCGAAATTATTGATATTATTGATGTTGTTATTACCTTCCATAATTACCTCCGTTTATACGATTAACGCATAAATATAATTTAAAATGACTCCCTGTCGGGTCAATATAACACGAAAAATATCATTAAATTAATTGTAACATATTTTATATTCTTAAAATAGTATTTTTTATGAATAAATGTGAACAAAAGGAAAACTAAAACAATCCCGACCGATAATAACCGGTCGGGATGGAAAACGAAAGGTATTTTTACTTGATAAGACCCTTGATAAGGCCGATAAGCTGATTGAGCAGACCTCTGACGACCGCCCAAACCTGTGAAAGCACACTCTTGAGCACGGAGGCTATCTGAGTGAAAAGTCCGCTGAGACCGAACGAGTCGAGCGAAAGGTCGAGGTCGGAGGAATCGGCGGAATCGGCGACAGGCACATCGTC
>DCGT01000017.1:4766-14815 GCA_002315315.1 Faecalibacterium sp. UBA1771 | reverse complement strand
TCGGCGGCAGGCTCCTCGGAATCGGTTACGGGAACATCGACAGCGTCGTCTCCGGCAACCTCTTCAAATATCGAGGGTCTTTCCACGGTCGGCTCCTCAGTGATGATTTCGCCCTCAATCAACGGCTCCTCCTCGGCAAAAACCGCAGTGCCGGCACAGCAGAAAAGCATAACGGCACAGACAAGACAACAAAGAATGCGCAATGTATTTTTTTTCATATTATTTTATTCCTCTTTAAGAATGGTTTTAGAATAGAGTATCTTAGCCTTAATTATGCGGTTGCATACCGCAAAAGTCAACCGAAAATTTGTGAATTTTCTGCCCTGTCGGGGCAGGGATAAGGGCGACGGCAAGGCTTGCCCGTACCCTTTTGCGGGCGGTAATCGGCGGTGGGGTGCGGGAGCTGTCAAAGTCAAGCCCCCGTACCCATTTGCAGGTGCGCCGATTATTTGTTTATTCCGCCCATGCCACCGCCTTGACGGACATTGTTCTTTTCCTCGCCGTTGTTATTCCTGGCCTCGCCCGCCTTTTTATTCGACCGCTGTGCAATGAGCTTATCGACATTATCTCTGACGGACTTCTGATTGTCGGCGGCGAATTTACGTATCGCTTCGGGGCGGGCTATTACGTCTTTTTTGGCTAATTCGGCAATGTCTTTCTTGCTGTCCTTGATAAAGCTGTCGACGGCAACGGTGAAATCGGGGTTGCTGCGGAACGAATCTACATACTCCTTACGGAGCGCTGCCTTGTCATTTTCGTCGGTGACACTGTTACCGTACATTTCGATTATAAATGCATCTGCCAAAGCCTCGTAGACGGCTTCCTTGAGCTCATTGGTGATTATTTTGACCTCTGTAATTTCCTTGGCACGTTCGGTTATCTTGTCGACGACGCCCGGCATACGTTCCATTATATCCTTGACTCGCTCGTTTTTAGACTTTTTATAATCAATTTTGCCGATAACATTCGCCTCGTTTTCTTTTGCGGCTTCCTCGATGGCGGTCATAATGTTTTCGGTCTCACGAATACTGTTGATATAGCCATTTAAAAGATCCGCTTTTGCGTCACCCTTTACGTTTACCGAATATGTATTGACAAGCTTTTCGGCGACGCCGTTGAGGAGGGCTTCTCTGATTTCGACATAATCACGGACATATTCGCGGCTTCTTTGGCTGAACTCCTTAAGCTGTTCGATACATTCCTGCTTGGTTTTGCCGTTAACCTTTGCGTCAATCTCGGCTTTGTTTGCATTGATAAAGCTGTTAACGGCGGCGTTGACGACCTTGCTTTTGATGAATTCCTCCTGCTTGGAATTAACATTCTTCAAGTTTAAACGTCCTTTAATATTATCGATACTGTCAAGTTCCGATTGCATAGCAAAGAAACGGCTGGCATCAGCCCTTAATAGCGTAAAGATATCGGCATCACGCTGCTTTTGATAATTCTCGGCTTCCACCTTGCTGTTGACAATACTGCGAATCTCCTCGGAATACCCCTCGGCAAGCTGTCTGATTTGTTCGGTATGCGGGTTGCTGTTAAAGACAGCCGTGACAATTTCCTTCTGCTTTCCGGTGACATACTCGTTGACTGCGTCTGAGAATGTCTTGTTTTCGGAAAACATCTTGATGTAATCATTCTTTACCGCAGTCTTTTCCTGTTCACTCAGTCTGTCGCCGAACATCTCGGTAACCATCCGGTCCGCGAGCGCACCGAAGATAGCCGTTTTCAATTCACTTTCGGCATTTCGGTATATCAGGTTATCTGCTTCTTGGCGTATGCCTGCAGCGCCTTCCTCGGCAAGCTCTTTAATCTCATTGCCACGGTCGCGCGCCGTAACTCCTTTAACCTTTATCTTATTATCATTGACAAACTTTTCAATGGCGCTCTTGTACTCGTTGCTCTTCTTGAGATTTTTGGCAGTCTCCGTGGTAGCCTTTACTACCTCGTCTTTTTTCGTCTTGTCGATGTTGCTCTGCTCAATTATCGCGGATGCAATGGCGATATAAGCCGCCCGGGTCAATTCATCGGCGATGTATTTATCGCGGTTTTCCCGCTGGTCGATAAGGTATTTCCGTTCTTTAATTGCCGCCTGCATCGTGTCGAGCGATTTATACATATAATCGGATACCAGACTGCGTTTCTTGCCGGGATTATCGGTTATGTCGCGGATAATGTCCTTTGACGTTTGTTCGGCGACGCCCCTGACAACCTCATCCTTTTTCAGACTGTCGATAACATTGTTGATATTATCTTCACTCAGCAGCGTTCCCAAATCGCCGTCATTCGGCATCATATCAACCTGCGGCAAAATTGTATTTACTGCCAGCATACGCAGCAGGGCATTGGTTAACTCGAGTTCATTCGGATTACTGCCGGATAGCACCGAAGCAACATTTAAGCGTTCTGCGGCAAGCTTCTTCTGTGCTGCGCGCTTCGCCTCCGAGAGGCTGTTGTCGGAATTGATAATACCGGTATCCCTCTGTATATTCTTCTCCGCTATCTCGTATCCGGTGAGTTTCTCGGCTGTATCGGTTTTCTCGGTTACGGGCGGGAGCTTAGAGGGGTCGGTGACCTTTACCGTGTCGGGAATATCGCTGCCCTCATGCCAAATATACAGCTCCTTGCCGCTCTTTACGGCCGCTTCAATCTCCGCTTCGCTTTTCGTCGGGTCATAAAATTTACCGTCCCCGTCGACAATGGCGGTAAGCTTGGAATAGACGCCCAGCGTATGCATAAGCTGATGCCTCGCCATTTCGCTTGCCCCGAGAACCGGTGTCATCGAGTTGTTTACAAAGTCTGAAAGGTCCTTGTCATAGGTCCTTTCCGCATTGGCACTAAGATTCGGATTGTTATACAGCTGCTTGCCCAGCTCGAATTCGATTCCGTACCGATAATAGGGGTTCAGGATATTTTCTATTCGATGCACGAAATAATTGCTGACATCATACGCCTTTTGATGATAAAACTCGAAGCGTTTGATATCCTCCTGATTAAACGTCGCACCTGCTTTTTTAAGGCTATCGATAAGCCCCCTGATCTTTTCCCAATGCATCGAGAATTCGTGCGTCGCAAAAAACATCTCCGGATACTTATCTACAACCTCTCTGTCGGTATAGCTTTTCCCGAAGTATTTGTCAATCTGAGCGAGCTTGTCCTCAATGCGCGCCACAAGCATATTGGCGGCTTCCTGCGGATTGGTGCTGCACTTATCGCCAAACTCCGTCATAAACTTATTGTTGCTCTCCTTGGTACCGGGAGCATTGCTGTTGTTTTTGAGGAAGAAGGCGATTCTTGATGGATCACTGGCGTGGATGCTGGAAAGTCCGGCATATAATTTATCCCTGGCATCCCTGTCGGGTTCAGAGAAGTGGCGCATTTTTGCCAGATTTACCGTCTGCTGTATGGCGCGGGAGCTGAGATGTCTGCGCTCCTCCGTTTGTTCCTCGGAAAGGTTATTGTCGAAGTCGATATTTTCCAATCCCACGCGATGAAGCAGCTCTTCTTTGCTGAAATGCGTGGGCGTAACATTGAGGTGCTCATAATATTTTGCAGTGATTTCTTTCACTTTTTGGTCGTCGTAGTTACCGCTTCTCAAAAGCTCTGAAATTTCTTTTTCGATGTTATCACCCGTTGACCTATGAAATCCTTGATCCGTTTTGGTCGCATCATCGATGAAAATACCGAGCCTCTCGTACTCGCTCCGCTCCCTACTCACACAACCCTGCAAAAATTGCTCAAAGGTTGTATCCTCGGAGTGGCGAGGCTGCTCGCTTAAATTGACAGGGTGCAATGTACCGTTTTTGTCCGCAGTGTAGCCGGTAACGATGTTGCCTATGTAAGCGTCCGCCACGAATATCTTATCGCCGCGCGCCATCCTCTCCGCCAATTCATTCTTCGGACAGAGCTTGCCGGTGGAGTCAAGGTAAAATACATCCCTGGCATTGACTCCCGCATCCTGCACATATCGCTTGTGAAGGTCAAGCGCCAGCTTCTCCGATTTGGAATTCGTCAATTTCTCCAGATTGGCAATCAAATCCTTCTCGGCGGAAAGGTCCGTGCCGCCGTCCGCAAGCTTGAGAGCCTCCGCCATTTCCTTGACACGGGCCTTCATTGCGGGGTTGTCGAGCTCGGCATAATTGAAGGTGGGGTAGGCGTCGTTGGCAATTATGCTCAGCTTCTTCTCCATTGTGGAGGCGATATACGCAAAGTCCTTGGCGATATCGTTCACCGTTCTCATAAGACCGAGATTGCAGTAGGGATTACTGCTCAGTGCGGTCAGGATAGCTTCCTTATTTTCAAAGAACATCTTGTAGCTGTGCAGCTCGGAATACTTGTTGACAACCGTGCTGTCATCAATATTATTAATATCAATTGAATTGACGGAAGCAATAATCTGTCTGAGACGCTCGTTTACAATTTCCGCCTGCTGGAGCTGCAGCCTTTCGGCATAGCCGGCGTCGTTGCGGTTGAGGTTGCTGCCGGTGAATTTTACGGCGGTAACAATATTTTTGTATACCGCTTCGTTGTCGACATTCGGCTCAAAGATAAGTCTGCCCAAATCATTATCCTTGATGAAGGCGCACTGCTCCTCGGTCGGAAGATTGTCTTGATTTACGATCAATCCGTCTCTGATAAGCCGTCCCTGAAATTCTTCGCTTATTTTATCGGAGAAGGCATTGCGGTAGGACCGCCCCATGGTGTATTCGTCGTAGACCGAGCAGGACAGTATGTCTGCCGCCATTTCATGCCGTACCCTGCGTGTGTCGACGAGACCCTTTTTAACATTTGCAAAGTTATACTTACCCTTCTTTGCCTTTTTAAGCAGACCGTTGATTGCCTCGCCGGGATTACGGTTCTCTTCCGAAATGCTCGGCTTGACCAGTTCGACAAATTCTTTACGGCTTAGATTTGCATTTGAGGTGCGTATCATTGCCTCGCCCAGCCGTGACCGCATATCCGAAAGACGCGGGTCCTTCATTATATACCCGATGCCGTAGTTTTTGTGTGCCTCGTTCATGGCATCGATATATTTCTGCTCATCCTCTCCGGCTTGCCTTGCGGCATCTTCATATATGATGTAGGTTGCTCTATCGTGGGCGTTGCTGCCGTAAATTTCGCTTCGAGTCAGTTCTTCTTTGGGTTTCTTTAATTCTTCAGCCTTTCTTTCTTTGAGCTCCTCAGCCGACGGCTTAACCGTCGCCTTACCTGTTGTCTTATCAACCCCTATCGGCTTGAGGCTTTTAACGTCTCCGTTTGCCGGAATAACACACAATTTCTCGTGCTTGGCGGCCTCCATTATCATATAGAGCTGATGAATGTCGGCGTGCGGAAGTCTCTCTATCCGTTCCTTTGTCATTGTAAAGGTTCCGGCAAAGGAGCTTTTGTTTACCCTCGCAAAATCTCTCTGTACGCTGTCGGTATTTTGAGAGAATACGTTATCGACCTCATATTCCCCGGTAAAGCTTACTACGCCCTCGCGGTGTTCGTCCTGCTTCAGTGTGCCGAAGGCAAGACGGCCCAAAACACCTTCTTCGTTATTTCCTAAGATTCTGAATCTCATCAAATCGGCGGGGTTAGCCGGGTCAAGACCCACTTCTCTGAAAACCTCCGGCATAGATTGCAGGAAATTATACAGCTCGTCGGTTACTCCCGCATTTTCCAAATTTTTCGGCGGGAAAATATCGTAGCGGTTGCCCATTGTCAGGCTTCTGTCAACCGCCATGCCGCCATCGTTCGTCGAGCTGACAAAGGCACAAATTCTGTTATTTTTGCCCTCATGGTCCGTGAAGCTCTTGTCATAGACGACGATGCGGTCGGAGGTGTCCATTTTGCTCAAAATGGTGGTCATCTCGGTGAGCACCGCGAGCGGATTGTCTTCGTCTGCTTTGATGACGGTACCGTCGGCGTGAGTAAAGCAGCCGGCTTTCGCCATCTCGTTGATATCATCGAGGGTCGGGATTTCATCAAGTCCGAACGCTTTTTGAATTTCCTCAAACAGTTTGTCCTCGCGGTCAATGCCGGCGGCGGTGTGCAGCGGCTCTCTCAGGTCCGCATCGGAATATTGCTGTTTGTCGTAACTGTTGAAGGCGCTCCAATATATCACCTGTATGCGGTAAGCCGCCATTTTGTCGTCTTTGTAGTAATCGGGATGCCGGTAGTAATCACTAAGCAGCTGCGACTCAAAGCTCGCATCAACAAGAGCCATATTATTCCGGCTCTCACGGCTTAATTGATATATTTCCAAAATTCTTTGATAGGACGCGTTGTTAAACAATCCTATGGGGTCCGCTGCACCGGGGAAGGTTTCCTCGGCTTTTTTTATTCTTTCGTCATTTTCCTTTTTGTGTTCAACTTCGTTGTTGCTTTGGGGCTCCGGTATATCACGCTCTATAATATTCGCTTCTTCAGGCAAGCCGGAGCCGAAGAGACCGTCTGTTTTGACATAGCAAAAATGCTTGCCGGTATTTCGGTCGACCTCCTTGTCGTAGTAGAACAGCTTGCCTTCCTTGGCAGCATCGTAGAGCTTTTTTACCTCGTCGGCATTCAGGCTGTTAAGGGGGATAACATTTTTACGATAGTTGTCCAGCGGATTTGTGTCGCGGGCAATAAAGGGGTTGACTTTTTCCCGAAGGTTAGGCAACGGATTTGTGTCGCTGACAACGCTGAAGCCGTCGACCTCTGAAATTGCGGTGGGATCCTTAGCTTTGACAACGCTGAAGCCGTCGACCTCTGTAATTTCGGTGGGAATCTCAACTTTAAAGCTGAGCAGCTCGTTCTTGTCATTTAATTTATAATCGAAGCTTCTGAGCATAACCGCCGTCATGGGGTCGGCGAGGTCAAAGCCCTTATCGGCAAGCTCTTTTTTGAGTCCCGCAAACCACCTGTAAGCCTCATTATCTTTTTCCCTTGTTTCGTTGCGGATGCTGCGGAATCGCTCCGGATTGGCAGGGCTGGTGAGAAAAGCGGCGTGATTACCCGATAATAAGAATTCCTTCTTGAATTTGCCGAATGCCTCGGACGCCAGCACCTCCTCAATTCTGTCATCAAAATTGATGTCTTTGACAAACTTCTTTCGGGCGTCATCGTTCTCAAACTCGGTGCTGTAATAGTCGTGAAGCAGCTCGTCTCCCGCCAGAAATGCGGCGAGCTGACGGTCATTTTCCCTGTTGTCTATATACTTCTTCTCTTCGTCGTCGGAAAACTTGATTTTGTCCATCGGGTCGTGAATGTGACTGCGAATATCCAAATCTGTATAATCCTCAAGCTTGAAGGCTTCTCGAACGGGATCATATCCGATAAATATTGGTTCAAAAAGCCCCATCTGTTGCAGCATCACACCGCAGCCCTTGGCGAAGTACTCGGACGCTTTTTGGAAAAATTCTTCTGTATTCCGGAACTCAATTTCTTCGTACCTGCCGCCGCCATACCAGCTAACCACGTATTTTCCACTGATATTACCTACCACTGAAGTTGTTTTATTGATGAAATCATCAATTTTCTCGCCGTACTTTTCATTAATTTTCCCCTCGAAGAAACTGCGTAATTCATTTGTTTTGCTTTGCCCTTCCATTGCGTTGCCTCCTGACAGTCATATTTTATGAAAAATAAGAAAGTGACGCCGACACCGAGTATCAGCCGTTTTCCTAATTGATTCCATATTTAAATTATACGCTGTTATGCGGATTCGCACAATGGATTTCGCATATTATGAACAAAGATTTACAAAGCAGCCCGGTTCGTTAATAGCTGCTTCACAATTGCAGACCGCCGTGCAAGCCCGTATGCTTCTCCGCTCGGAATAAACCGCGCGGCAAAAAAAATGGGAAACACCTTGACGGGCTTTATAAAAGCCTACTCGGAAATATTCATTTAAATACAAAAGCATTTATTCAATTTTTTTACGGTTGGTCTTACCAAACAACAAATATATTCGAATTCCCATTTATTGTGTTGCGCGGTGAGGATTTCCCCCCGTATTGAAGCTTGATGCCTGCTGTGATTATTGCAGCCTCACGGTTAATTCATAGCTCCGCATCGTACATAACGGTCGGGTGCTGCATTGCCCTCCACAGACAGGATTTCATATACGCTTCGGGGTTTCTGACAGTGCTGTTTTCGCAGGCAAACTGATACGCATCGCGGGTTGAGCCGTTCAGCTCCTCAAGGCTTATCACGTGTCCCTCGCAATCGACCTTGACAAACTGCGACAGCTTTTCGAGAATCTCGTCGGAATCCACAAGCCTGCCGCCGAGCATCTGCGGCTTGCCCGCCGAAAGTATGGAAATCAATGCGTCACGGTAAAGACAGAATGCGGACCATTCCCAATCGCCGTTGGGAAACCGGCGGTAGCCTTCCCTGCTGCCGCACAGCTCATCATCCGTCAACACCTCGACTGCCGCTTTGACAAGCTCGCGGTCGGCGAGCCATTCGGGCTGAACCGAACCCTTTTTGAACAGCTCAGAGATGATATAATCCTGTCGCTCAAGCTGCTTTTCTCCAAAATGCTTGTAATCGTTCTGTCTGCCGAGCAATGTACGAAACAGATCTCTCTTGCGGCGATATCCGATGACGTTTTCGTCATCTGCAAATACACCGTTGCCGAATTTTGAGGACGAATTGTCCGTCTTTTCTTCTTTTTCACGACTGTTAAGACGGGTAATTTTATCATCATGGTTTTCTTTTTCAGGGGTACTTTTATTGTCTGAAATTTCCGTGTCTGTCTTTTCCGAGTCTGTAAACTCCGAGTCTGTTTTTTGAAGCTTGAGAAAACGCTCACGGCGGCTGTTATCGGAATCCTTCTGTTCTGTTAAAAGTACATCATTTGTCGAAAACCGTCCCGACAGCATACGGCGGCAGATATCGGCATAGCCACTGTCACTGAGCTCCTTGTTGTATCTTTCAAAAACGGTCGAACCGATACCGAGATCGTACATCGCAATCGACTTAGACGGAAAAGCACTCTCACCGACAGAGGTCACAAAGGTCACATAATAAGCGTACATACCCTTTGCCTTTACGGACAAATTGCGGTCTACCATAACCGATTTAGGTATACGACCGTAGCCCTCGCCTTTTTTCGGTGTGTCGACAACTGTATAAATATTGTTCGCAAATCGGCATTCATCCGTCTTTGTGCGGGATTTCTCGATATAGCCCTCATTAAGAAGCTGTGCGAAGTGACGATAATAAGTATCCTTGTTGATTCCAAGCTCACTCACCGTGCGTTCCCTCGACGGAAAAGCACGGTTGTCGGCATTGCAATAGGAACAGATATAAGCATAAATCGCCTTGGCAGTCAAAGAAAGCCTGCGGTCAAACATAACACGCTTGCTTACAATACCATAGCCGCGGGCATATATATCGGTGCGACTGCCGGCAATTGAATTTATTGAAATATTCGACAAAAAATCACCTTCTTTTACCGAATTATATTGATAATCTATTGTTTTCGGATTCGGAAGGTGGTATAATTTGAGTATAAGAAACACACGTTCCTTACCGAAGCACCTTTCCGTAATCCCGGAAATAAGCAAAAGGTAACGAATGAAAACCCGAATCCGCATCTTATGCATCGCCAAATGCAGCGGATTCACGCGCCGTGCGCCCCGCCAAGAGCACACGACAAGCAGATAATTTCGGTCGAAGAGAGGTGCGCCAACACTTCTCTTCTTTTTTAAATTTAACGTATTTTTACAGATTGCCGATGATACGGAACAATACCGCACGACAGATACACGGAAAAGACACTTTCACTCTCAATCCGGTGTATAACATAGGACGGCGCGTTTGCGTTTGCGGTGCTGTCATTGTCTCCGCTCCCGGCACACTGTTGCATTTGCTCCCTGCACAATATCGCTTTTGCCTCCCTGTGCGCCGTTGCTGTCGCTCCCTGCACAATGTCGCTCTTGCTTCCCTTGTGCATCGTTGCTGTCGCTCCCTGCACAATGTCGCTCTTGCTTCCCTGTGCACCGTTGCTGTCGCTCCTGCACAATATCGCTTTTGCCTCCCTGTGCACCGTTGCCGCCGCTCCCTGCACAATGTCGCTCTTG
>DCGT01000017.1:0-4748 GCA_002315315.1 Faecalibacterium sp. UBA1771 | reverse complement strand
TTGTGCATCGTTGCTGTCGCTCCCTTGTACAGCGCCGTTTATGTCCTTGTGGTATACCGCCGTTTAATATTCTCTCGTATAACGTCGACAATCCTACTTCCCTTTCATAGGATTATAAACCAATCATTCCCCGAAATCAACAGTTTTCGGCAAATTCCTATACATAGGATTGACTTACACCTCTTTTTAAGGTAGAATATTATCTTGAAAAGAGGTATATTTTATGTACGGAATCAGATTCAGTCTGTTGCTCAAGGATGCGATGACGGGGTACGGCGTGGGACCGACCAAGCTCGAGGAGCTGCTGCAGGAGCGAGGGGTGTACAATATCAGCTACAAGAGGATATCGGAGTATATCCGTTCGGTGTCGACACCGTCGCTCGAGAAGGCGGCGGCATTAATGAATGCATTGGAGTTTCCGATTGACCGGCAGAGCTTGAGCGAGTCGCTTGAGCTGAACCGTGAGCTTATCCGTGAGGAGCGTGAGGAGCAGGAGCTTTTACTCGGCAGCGGTTACAGCCGCACGCTCAATGTTCATATAAGGCTTCGCAATCTTATGCCCGAGCGTTCGCCGCTTGACAGTGAAAGGCGTGTACTCGAGCGGGTCAACGAGCTTTACGGCAGCGGGGATATTGTGCGGTATGTCGAGTCGCTAATCGCATTTGATCTTAAAAATTCCATATTGAAGGGAGACAGGGAACAATCATGAGCACAAAGGTAATTGCAGTTATCAATCAAAAGGGCGGCGTCGGCAAGACTACTACGGTCGCCAATCTCGGCTACACGCTGGCAAAGCAGGGAAGAGACGTTCTGCTCATCGACTTTGATTCTCAGGCATCGCTGACCAACTATTTCAACGTCGGTCTCGACAACGACGATTACTACGGCATATATGAGATGCTGCTCAAGGATTTGCGCTCGATATCGCCGGAGGAGGACGCTTACCTTGCCGACCTGTCGTTTGAGCAGATGTGCGAGGATTTCATCATCAGACCGACCTATATGTCGGCAGTCACCAAGCAGGAGAACGGCACGAGGTATATTGCAGAGGAGCCGATCGAATTCGGAATATCACTGTTGCCGAGCTGCCTTATGCTGAGCGATTACGAGCTTGAGCTCGGGCGCAGTAAGAGCTTTAACGGCTATCACCTTTATAATATCATCTGTGATATTGTGAAATGGCATGAATACGACTATATCATAATCGACTGCAACCCGTCGCTCGGAATTCTCACCATGAACGCCATTACAGCCGCCGTTGACGGAATACTCATTCCGACAAATCTCGACGTAATGTCGACCCGCGGCGTAGTCAATCTCATCAACCGAGTCGTCGACGTTCAGCTTATGCTCAAAAAATCGGTCAACCTCGACCACATGGGTGTTATCGGCATTGTTCTGAATCTTTACGCCGACCGGCGCACCGTCGACCAGACGATACGCAACGATATGGAACGGTTTTACCCGTTCAAGATTTTTTCGACCCAGATACCCGAGTCGGTAAACGCCAAAAAGGCGGCTCTTACCGGCGTGACTTATTCACAGATGTACAAAAAGGCGCAGGATGCATATATTTCGCTTGCCGCCGAATTTGAGCACCGGCTCGAGGAAATGCAGTGCGAGGGCGCGAAGATAATCAATATCGGCGATGACCCGATGAGAAATTCCCGCAATTACACCGATTGGAAGCAGGAGGAATAATTTATGCCGGAGAAATTCGTGCCTCGCCACTCCATAGAGAACGAAATTCGCAAAAAGAGTGATAAGAGCAAGTTCGTGGGAGTTTTTCTGAGCACCGAGCAGGAAAACGATGCTTCGGCGGTCGAGTATCGGCAGGTGCCTGTCGACGAAATCGTGCCGCGCTTTGTGAACAAGTACCGCCAAAGCCGCATAGAGCAGCTTGCGGATTCCATCCACAATACCAACGACCGTATGATTCATCCCATCGTTCTCGTGCGCGCCGCCGACCTGCCGGAGCATTCCGAGGTCGTAAAGGCAATCGAACAGCAGGGGAAAAAACCGTCCGATTACAATTATATAATCGTGTCGGGCGAGCGACGCTTCCGCGCGTGGCTGCTCCTGCGCGAGCGGGAGGCTCAGCGTATTGCCGGCAGGCTCGGAGAGGTCAATCGCTTTGATACCGTGACCGCCAACATTCTTACCCGTACCGAGGCACTCAACGAGGCGTCGTTTTATTCCGATGCCAATAACCAGGCACGACATATCACCGCCGCCGAGTGCGTTTGGTTTATCAAGGACGCTTTGCGCGAGCTGACGAGCGATGAGCTGAAAAGAGAGGCAATGATTCGCATAAACGGCGGGAGCGAGCAGGGTATAGACCCTGACCCTGTCAAGGCGTCGAAGCGATTTCGCGCCGACAGCTATTGCAGGTTTCTGCTCGACAGCGAGATGGGAGTGACCGATTGGAGCGATGCAACGCTTCGCAATATGGCGACGGTTGCCACCAACTGCGATGATTTTGTTGCCGATGCACTGCTTGCCGGAAGCTTTCCGCTTCGCGAGGCGCGCGCAATTGCAACGCTTGACGGCAGTGAACAGCGGCGACTTGTCGAGCTGTTTGTCGCCGACCGCGCCGCATACGATGCGGAAATGTCCGCACTCAAATCCGGTACCGACCGAAAGCCTCAGAAAATCACCCACGGCGACACCCGCCGTCAGCTCAAAGCAACACTGAAGCGAATAAGGCTCGAATGTAAGGAATTGAGCAAATATGCCGACGGGCTCGGCTCAAAGAATAACCGCAACGAGCTGGACGCAGTAAAAAAATACGAGAGCTTCATCGAAGAGCTGACCCAATTGATTGAGAACACGAAATAATCAGACAGCGGTGAATACGGCCGCTTGCCGGTGAAAAATACGGGGCGGCGGCACAGGCGGGCAGGCTCGAACAAATATATCAAACCATACGAGGGCGAACGCAATTCGCCCTTTTTTATTTGATTCGGCAAGGCAGGTTCATCTGTCCGAGCATTCGTTCTCCCGCGGGAGAATGACCTTTGAAATGAGCGCCGGCGCCCCTTTTTGAGTTTTTGCATCGGTAATATAGCCGGATAAGCAGAAGTCACAATCACGATAAAAGCTATATTCAATCGCAATTCAATATTCCTCTCGGACAGATTCCCACTTCATTCTCCCGCGGGAGAATGAACGGGCAAGGCGGCACAAACAACGGTATACCGCGATTCTCCGATGATATTATTTTTTAATTTTCAAAATTCGATAATTTACCCTCAGCAGAAATATCAAGCCGACAGCTATATTATAGCTCATTTGAATAGCTGTGTCAATAGCAGTGAGCAAAAATAAATATTATTTTGATAGCTTCATGTAATACTATAGTATTGCACTGTAATCAACGATTTAATATCGAGGTCGGCAAATCGTGTCGGTAGGAGCGCAGGAGGAAAGCGGACTTGATGACAGTCATTCACACAAGAGTAATCTGATTTGCCGTGCGGCACAGTACAAGAAAGATATAATGTATTTAAATTCCTTTATAAAGGGTCGGGTGTAGCCGGTTGCTGAGTGAAGAAAAGACTCTGCGGGTCGGGTTTGCGCCGGGCGGAGAGTGTGCGCCGGGCGTTTTCGCAATTTACTGCCGCAAAAATATAATTTACCATAATAATACAATCGTGTTGCCATAATAATACAGTCAACAAATTCGTATTAATGGAATGCACAAAAAATATACATCATTTTGTCAAAAACGTATAATGTGTTAAAAAATAAGACAATTTCCTTGAAAACTGCGGCGCAATGGGATATAATGCAAATCGTGTCAGTAGCCGAAAAGAGAAATTGCCGCGTTGCCGTATATTTTGCGCCGCGTATTTGCGGGGTCTGCGGTTTGCGTCGGAATTTCGGTTTGTCGGGATTCTGTGTCTGCGGGCGGGTTTTCGGTTCGGTGAAATGGGCGGACGGGCTTCCGGGTCGGAGCTTTCCGTCAGATATGTGTAAAGGAGATTGTGTATGACAGAAAAAAACAGCGGCGCGCGCGGCTCACGCAGGTGGGATTCGCGGCGCGTAATAGGATTTTTGCTTACATTGACCATGCTGTTCAACCTGCTTGCCGGCTCGATTCCGGCGGTGTATGCCGTCAGTGACGGCGGGGAACAGCCGATTGCCGTCGAGGGTGACGGCAAGGTTAAGGTCATAGACGGGCAGACTCCGTCACCCGAAGAAAAGGTGACCGAGGACTCTGCTCAGGACGAGCTCAAGGACGACTTGGCGGGCGAGTCCGAAAAGGAAGAAGCAGACGCGGGCGAGACGGACGAAAAATCTGCCGTCGAGCCTGTACTCGGCGCATTCGTCAGCCCGCTCGGCGGTAAGAATTACGAAGCGATGCTTTCGATAGACGGCGGCGAACCGGTCGGCAAGGAGACGGTCGAGCAGGCGTTCGAGACGCTTTCGGGCAATTCGGACAACGAAACGGCGGTCATTACCCTGCTGAGCGATGCGACCGTCGAGGCGGCGCTGACCGTTAATGCGGGCGATAAGGTCACGCTCGACCTCAACGGCTGTATGCTGTCGGCGGGCGGAAGCGGCTCGGTAATCGTAAACAGCGGCGATTTGACCGTCAAGGACGGCAACCCGACCGATGCGGCTACCGCCCGTTACTGGGTACCCCATGTCAGCACCGGCGACACCGACACCGTTCCCGCGGGTCTGTGGGAGCTGCAGGCTTCCGAGCCGACAAGCGGCACCGAGGGCAAGGATTACTTTAAGAC
>DCGT01000018.1:21133-21336 GCA_002315315.1 Faecalibacterium sp. UBA1771 | reverse complement strand
GCCTGTCTTAACTGCTCGGCGTTGTACCTTCTTCGGCTATTTCTACGCCTCAAAAGCTCAAACGCCCTCGCGGGTAGTAAAAAGTGAAAAGTTTTGTCGAGCTTTTTCAAAAGCTCGTCGGGGGAGTGGGGGATGAAATCCCCCGAATAACGGGCGCATTCTTTTGGAGCTTTTTTGTGCCTAATAAACAAAGAAAAGCGGAC
>DCGT01000018.1:20420-21069 GCA_002315315.1 Faecalibacterium sp. UBA1771 | reverse complement strand
GACAGTCCGCCGGACTGTCGGCACCGGTCTGTCGAAGCAACATCGCCCGTGCGTCGGGACGATTTATCGCCTCAAACCGGCAACTGCGCGCACGGTTAGGAGAAACGTTGATTGAAGTGAGAACGGCAAAGCAAAAAGAATGTGTCAATATTTTCGGTGTTCCGATATTTGTGCGAATTGTCGCTGCCCGCTTCAAATAAACACTGCGCGCACAGGATAAAAGAACGATGTAACTATAAAAAAGGGTAGCGATTGTAATGGAGATTTGTATCTTGCTTAAACGGTCTGTCGTTGCAACATCAGCCGCCGTGCGTCGGAAGGCTTTGCCGCCTCAAATCGGCAACTGCGCGCACGGTTGGGAGAGACGGCAGAAAAAGTGGGAAAAGGTGATAGACACGACGAAGCAATAATTCCGAATTCCGAATTACGAGTCTTAAGCAGAAAAATACTTCATTAATGTTTGATATTACACTTGTCTCGCGGTTTCCCTCTTTCGGGCGAGATGTGGTTATCTGTTGGCGAAAAAGCTTTATTTCGCCCGCATTACGCTTGCCGTCTCGGTGCGCCTTTTCCTGCACTCACCGCAGTATGGAAGCGTTCTCGGCACTTAAATTTTATATGCTATGTTTATTTTTTATTGCGGTGTTTT
>DCGT01000018.1:6021-20370 GCA_002315315.1 Faecalibacterium sp. UBA1771 | reverse complement strand
GCCCCGCACCCCGCCAAGTTTTTCGGGAAAAACTTGACTAAAAGCTTTTGAAATCGTTATGTTCAGATAATATGGCTTGCCCGTTTTACCCGCTCGGCGTTGTACTTGCCGCCTCGGTGAACAAAAACAGCTTGCTTCAACATAGCAACATCAGTCGTGCGAAATGACGCTGATTGCTCCGAATGTGCAACTGCTCGCACGGTGGGGTGGAGGTATCGTAGAATAGACAACTGCTAACAGACATAATAGCAAATTTCGGATTCTGCATTTTCTGCGTTCCTCTTTTTCGGGCGTGATGAGTTTTTCTGTTGGCAAAAAGGCTTTACTTCGCCCGCATTACGCAAGCTTCCTCGGTGAACAAAAACAGCTTGCTTCACCGTTGCAACATCACCCGTGCGAAATGACGCTGACTGCACCAAATAGGCAACTGCTCGCACGGTTGAAAGAGCAGCAAAGAAATTGAAAGTCAAAGTGAATCGTCTTTGAAGCAACATCACCCGTGCGAAATGACGCTGATTGCTCCGAATGTGCAACTGCGCGCACGATTAGGAGAGACCGCAGAAAAAGTGGGAAAAGGTGATAGACACGATGGAGCAATAATTCCGAATTCTGAATCACGAGTCTTAAGCAGTAAAATGCTTCATTAATGTTTGATATTACACTTGTCTCGCGGTTTCTCTCTCTCGGGCGAGATGTGGTTATCTGTCGGCGAAAAGGCTTTACTTCGCCCGCATTACGCAAGTTTCCTCGGTGAACAAAAACAGCTTGCTTCATCATAGCAACATCAACCGTGCGAAATGACGCTGACTGCACCAAATAGGCAACTACGCGCACGGTTGAAAGAGCAGCAAAGAAATTGAAAGTCAAAGTGAATCATCTTTGAAGCAACATCAACCGTGCGTCGGGAGGCTTTACCGCCTCAAACCGGCAACTGCGCGCACGGATGGGGAAAACGAAATTCGAGTAGGGAAGGAGCTGCGGCGGCGGGTTTTTCGTCTGCTCCGTCGGGAAATTTCGGGACGGTGTACGGTTAGCGAAAAAATTCGGCGGTTGTGCTACGACGAAAAAACAGCTCCCCTCGTTCTAAGGGAAGCTGTCGGAATTATTATTTTAAGCCATAAGATAACGACCTGCCGCCGTTATTTGGAGGCGAGCTGTACAACGGTGTAGATATACTCCTCCCACGTTATGCGGTTTTGGAGCAGGGCGTTGAGCGGCGCAACGAAGAGGCTCACGAGTCCGAAGCCGATGAGCGTCTGCTCTAAAATCAGCTTGTGCGTGTCATCGGCGGACATCGTTTCCCGGACGGGCACGAGGTAACGGTAGGTGAGAATGTCGATATTGACGTCGAATCTGAAATCACCGTAGGCAATGTAGCTGTTCAGCAAATTGAGCGCCTGCAGCATTTCGAGCTTCTTCTCGTCGGTGTTGACCTCGTCGGTCAGCGCAAGCTCCGCAACATAGTAGACGGTAGATACCTCATCCTCATTGACGGGCAGGAAATAGAGGTTGGCGAGCGCCGCCTCGTCGTTAAGACCCGCGGTGAAATCAAAGGTAATCAGGTCGGTGATTCCGATCTCCTGCGGGGAGGTGCGCTCGGGATCGTAGCCCATTTCGGTAAAGTCCTTGTTCAGAGCGTCCATCTGCTCTTTTTGAAACTTCAATGCATCATTTTTATTCATTTTCTTTCCCCCGTTAAACCGACATATTGCCGGTGATTTTCTCTACGACCTTGCGGCGGTTTTCTTTTTCGGATACGGCGGGATCGGTATGAAGCTTACTCGGTTCTATCCGCCTGCCGCCCGACGCCACGATAAGCTTGTTTGCCAATTCCATCATTTTTTTGTTAAACGCGTTCGCGTTTTCGTTTACTACATTTCTCCTGCTATTATCGTCGAATGTTTTAATCAGGTTGTAGAGGTCGTTGCCTATATTTTGGACAAAGAAGTTTTTGGCGGCTGCCTGGTTGATCTGACCCGATGAACGTACCGTTTCCTGGCGGAGCTGACCGAGAATCTTGTCGTCGCTTTCAATGGCATCACTATACTGATTGAAATGCTTCAGACGCAGGTTTTCGGGCAATCGCCGATAGCGGAGTTTTATAAGCTTTTTGGTATTCTCTATCGCGTTTTTCCTGCTCTGGGAGTCGGCGAATCGCTTGGTGTCGAGGACATTCTCGACATTCTGACCCTGAATCTTACTCGATGCAAGGAAGGTGAGGACACTGGCGACACCGTACGGAACGATCATTGCCGGACCTAAACCCGCTATCATTAGCGCACTGGTAGCGACTCCCGTTACGTTATTTACCGTTTTGACAACCGACATTCTTACCTTGTCGTGGTTTATTGCCTCGATGATTCGGGCGTGTGTTTCCATCTTTTCCAGAATTTTCTTTTGATCGCCACTCAGCGAATTATCCTTCATCATCTCCCTGACGTCGCGTATCACATCGACAGCACTTGACTTATTCTTTGAATTTGAGACAACCGAGGTTACGCTCGAAGCGGTCAGGATACTGCTTGAAACGACGCTGATCACGTTGAACGCAAGAGGGCTGCTCACAAGCGGCAGGGAGGTGTCGACAAGACTGCTGACATCCTCTGCTGTTTTCGTCGCAATTTGAATGTTGCTCGCGGATTCTTCCATATCCGGCAGCTTACTGGACGAAAGAAGGCCGCCTATATAGCTGGAAGCCGAACGCACTCCCACGACGATGGCTTTTAGGGTGCCTTTAAGCAGGGAGCTTACCTTGCTCGCCAAGCCGGTAAGACCCAAAAACGTTATTATCTTGTCCCTTACGCTTTTTTTGTTCTCCGGCGGGGTCTCTAATCCCCTGACCCTGTCGATGCAGATTTTGAGCTTGTTCCAATACATATAGCTTGTAGTGGCGCGCTTCCAGAACTTGAAGTTGCTTGCTTTGAGTATGTCGTTGATTTTACCGACGTTTGGAGTATAATTCGCTATATTCTCGTTGGTGGCAACGGCATCCGTTTTATACATTTTATGCTCGAGCATATACAGCGCCTTGAGCTGCTGCTCCTCGGGCAGGGAGATGAAATTCTCGATGAACGGGCGCACCTGCTTGGTGACATTGAAAACATCGGTGCCGATGCCCGAGCCGTAGTCGCCGTATCCGAGCAGATATTTATGAACCTCGCGAAGCTCCGGCTTTTTGGTGAGCGTTTTACTTTTATCGTCCAGCACTATTTGGTAATATCCGCGGAATGATTTCGCGTATTCGTTCTGATTGTCCGTCAGATAGTCGGTGTTCTTGTTTTCGGGGTCTCTGAAGGCTTTGTAATCCTTGATAAGCTCGCTGATTCCGTATTTCTCGAACGCCTTGTTAGCCGCCTCGCGAAGCACGGCGTTGTCGTTGTTTATCATAAGGTACAGCTCTTTAAGCTCGCTGTCGAAGGCATTGACAAAGCGAAGGCGGTTCTCAATCTCCTTCGAGGGCGACGCCGCCGAGGTGAGCCACATCTTCTCCGCCGACTCATAGGCGCTTATCATCGCCTGCATTTTATCGTCGGAGAGAAGCTTATCCATCAGCTTTGTCGCCGACTTTATCCCGTCAAGCTTGTAGCCGCCCGTTACCGACGGCATTAAAAAGGTATAGCTTACCATACCGCCCTTGCCGAAGGTCTGCGCCTTGAGATTGTAATACGGCGATGAGTGGTCGATACTCATTACTGTATTAACGCCCTGGTTTTCCAGCTTTTTCTGAAGCTCTTCTGGATGAGTTGTCTGCACCCATGTAATTTGGTCAAGATTTATTTTCGTGCTTACGAACAGCTCCTCTGCACCTATACCGCCCAGCGCGCAGGTGTATTTCAGAATTGCCGTATCTTTCTGTTTTTTCAGCTCATTGTAAATCTTTCTGTTGGCACTCATGAGCTGTTCATTTATCTCTATCTTCGAGCTGTCGACGACATCCTTGATAATTTTGCACATCTGCAGAACGACAAGCGCGCGATTGCGCTCCCGGATTTCCTCAGCGGTTTTGAAGCCGCCGCAGTCGGTCAACAGCTTATAAATGTCGTTGACGAATTCTCTGAATTTCCCGGGGTCGTGGTTGTAGAGCGCGACAGCGTTTTTCGGGTCGAAGTGGATGCGGAAATATAGGTCAAACTCGTCCAGCTTATGCTGGAGATTCAAATATTTTCTTTCGTCCATTGATTTTCACCCATTAATTATGAATAGTTGTTGACACAGTCTACTGTATATTATGTATTATAAACTTTCTAAAATACCTTGTCAACAGTAATGCGACGGGGAGCGCCTTTGCCGCTTGAGCCGCGTGAACCCGGCACAGCCGTCATACAAAATACATTAATATAACTTTTTTAAACCGATATTAAATAAATATTGCTTTTTTGTGAATAAAGGAATATTATGATAGAAGTTAATATATCTCCAATTATGTTAACTGTTAATCATATTGTGAGATTGTTACAAAAGCAAGAAAGGGTTTATATGATGAACAGACTCAAAAAAGCATTATCGTGCATTTTACTGTTATCGATGTTATTCTCGCTTTTCGGCGGCATAGCTCCGTCTGCCGCGGCAAAGCAGGACATCCCGGCGGAGGGACCGCCCCAACCGGTTACCGTAACCTTTGACCCTAACGAGGGTACCGGCAATTCGTTTAGCAAACAGTTTAATAATAACACGAAAGTCAAAACTGCAAGTATAGAGGATAAAAAAATCTTCATTTCCGACCAAAACGGGATATACTCTTCTGGGTTACTACACCGAGGACGGAAAGCCGAAAGAGGGAACAAAATATTTCGAGGCGGACGGAACAGGCAACAAAGCTTTGGGCGACAATGTAAAATTTACTTCAAACATTACCGTCTATGCGCATTGGTCTCCCATCGAGTATAACGTCAAATTCGATAAAAACGGCGGCAGCGGCACTGATATGGCCAACCAGTCGTTTGTCTATGATACCGCTCAGAACCTCACCGTCAACACATATACCAACGGGACTAAGGTGTTTGCCGGCTGGAATACCGTCAAGGCGGGCAGCGGAACATCCTATTCCGACGGCGCAGAGGTCAAAAATCTGACAACCGAAAACAACAAAACCATTACGCTCTATGCGCAGTGGGCTGACCCCGCCACCTACACCGTCGCCTTCAACGGCAACGGCAACACGGGCGGCTCGATGAACAGTCAGACCGTTAACTGCGGCTCTACCACCACCGCGCTGACGCAGAACGGCTTTACCCGCACCGGCTACACCTTTGCGGGTTGGGATACAAGCTCCGCGGGTACGACGGTCGTTTACAGTGACCAATATGTTATTACCTCCGACCTCGCCTCCAAGGACGGCACCTTTAATCTGTACGCCGTTTGGACTGCGAACAGCTACGAGGTTGCTTTCAGCTTCAATTCGACCGATACCAACACCGGCACGTCGATGAGCAATCAGAGCTTTACCTACGGCACCGCTCAGAACCTCACCGCCAACACCTTTGCCCGCACCGGCTACACCTTCAGCGGTTGGGCAACCACGGCAGAGGGAAGCAAGGCTTACGATGACGAGGCGTCGGTCAATAATCTCACCTCAACCGATGACGACACCTTTAATCTTTATGCTGTTTGGACCGCCAACAGCTATGAGGTTGCTTTCGACTTCAATTCGACCGATACCAACACCGGCACGTCGATGAGCAATCAGAGCTTTACCTACGGCACCGCTCAGAACCTCAGCGCCAACACCTTTGCCCGTACCGGCTACACCTTCAGCGGTTGGGCGACCACGGCAGAGGGAAGCAAGGCTTACGATGACGCGGCTTCGGTCAGCAATCTTACCTCGACCAACGGCGGAACATATACCCTGTATGCCGTTTGGACTGCCAACAGCTATGAGGTTGCTTTCAGCTTCAATTCGACCGATACCAACACCGGCACGTCGATGAGCAATCAGAGCTTTACCTACGGCACCGCTCAGACCCTCACCGCCAACACCTTTGCCCGTACCGGCTACACCTTCAGCGGTTGGGCAATCACGGCAGAGGGAAGCAAGGCTTACGATGACGAGGCTTCGGTTAATAATCTCACCTCGACTGCCAACGACACCTTTAATCTGTACGCCGTTTGGACTGCCAACACCTACGATGTGACCCTTGACTATGATGACGGCAAGGGCGCGGTAAGTGACCCGTTCTCCGTCACCTACGGTCAGAATATCGCCGACCAAAATGTTCCCGGCCGCAACGGCTACGACTTCGGCGGATATTATACGCAGAAAAACGGTCAGGGCGTGAAATATATCGGCAGTGACGGCAAGGGCTGTAAGGCATACGATATTGCCGATGACTCTACCCTTTACGCCTATTGGACCGCCGGCGCATACACCGTTGTATATAATCTCAACAGCAATGCGACAAATAACGTCACCGGCACGGTGCCGACCGATACTGCCAACTATTTCATTACCGAGGGCAGTAACGAAATCACCGCCGCGACTTCGGTTTCTTTCACAACACAGCAGGGCGATTACCGCTTTGACGGCTGGGCACTTAGCGCGTCGGCAGACAAGAGCGGAGTTGTCGCGGATTATACCATCACGGGCGAGGAGGAGAGCAGAACAGTCACCTTCTATGCCGTGTGGACCTATGCACCCTACACCGTGACCTACAGCACCACCGGCACCGATTCGGGAACGGCTCCCACCGATTCCGCGCATTACGCTTCGGGCGAAACGGCAACCGTACTCGGCAACACCGGCAGCCTTACCCGCACCGGTTACCATTTCACGGGCTGGAAGGCGGGCGCCACCGTTTACAGCGCGGACGACTCCTACACCGGAATAACCGCCAACGTAGAGTTTACGCCCGAGTTTGAGGCGAACAGCTATGAGGTCAAGTTCAATGCCAACGGCGGAAGCGGTGACGCTATGCCCAATCAGGATTTCGTCTATGACGCCACGGCCAAGGCACTGAGCACCAATACCTACACCAAGACCGGCTATCAGTTCGCCGGTTGGGATACCGACAGCTCTGCCGATACCGTTGTCTACACCGACGGTCAGTCTGTATCGAATCTTACCTCAACCGATGACGACACCTTTAATCTTTATGCTGTTTGGACTGCCAACAGCTATGAGGTCAAATTCAATGCCAACGGCGGAAGCGGTGACGCTATGCCCAATCAGGATTTCGTCTATGACGACACGGCTAAGGCACTGAGCACCAATACCTACACCAAGACCGGATATCAGTTCTCCGGTTGGGATACCGATAGCTCCGCCGATTCCGTTGTCTACACCGACGGTCAGTCTGTATCGAATCTCACCTCAACCGATGACGACACCTTTAATCTTTATGCTGTTTGGACTGCGAACAGCTACAAGGTCAAATTCAATGCCAACGGCGGAAGCGGCACTTCTATGACCGACCAGGATTTCGTCTATGACGCCACGGCCAAGGCACTGAGCACCAATACCTACACCAAGACCGGCTATCAGTTCTCCGGTTGGGATACCGACAGCTCCGCCGATTCCGTTGTCTACACCGACGGTCAGTCTGTATCGAATCTCACTTCGACTGCCAACGACACCTTTAATCTGTATGCCGTTTGGACTGCGAACAGCTATGAGGTTGCTTTCAGCTTCAATTCGACCGATACCAACACCGGCGCATCGATGAGCAATCAGAGCTTTACCTACGATGCCGCTCAGAACCTCAGCGCCAACACCTTTGCCCGTACCGGCTACACCTTCGCAGGTTGGGCAACCACGGCAGAGGGAAGCAAGGCTTACGATGACGAGGCTTCGGTCAGCAATCTTACCTCGACCAACGGCGGAACATATACCTTGTACGCCGTTTGGACCGCCAACACCTACAAGGTGAAATTCAACATCAACACCGAGGACACAAACACATCCGGCATGATGTTCGATCAGGATTTCACCTATAACGACACCGCCAAGAGCCTTACCGCCAACAGCTATAGCCGCACCGGTTATCACTTCGCCGGCTGGGCGACCGCGGCAGAGGGAAGCAAGGTCTATGACAACGAGGCGTCGGTCAGAAATCTGACCTCGACTGCCAACGACACATTTAATCTTTATGCCCTTTGGACTGCCAACACCTACAAGGTCAAATTCAACGCCGACACCGCCGACATCAACCTCGTCGGGTCGATGAATGACGAGGAATTTACCTACGACGTCGCTAAGAACCTCACCGCCAACACCCTTGCCCGTACCGGCTACACCTTTGCCGGCTGGGCGACCGTCTCCGGCGGCGTCAAGGTCTACGACAACGCGGCATCGGTCAGCAATCTGACCCCGACCGACGGCGGCACCTACAATCTGTACGCCGTTTGGACTCCGATTAAGTACAATATCGTATTTAACGCAAATCTCGGCGAATATACCGGCTCGACCGAAAGCAAAGTAAATGTCAACTATGATGCGAAGGTAGAGCTGACTCAGAACGGATTTGTCGGCGCGAACGGTGAAGTATTCGTCGGCTGGAACACCAAAGCCGACGGCACCGGCTCAAGCTTCGGCGATAAGCTCGATGTTATGAATCTGACCTCGGTAAACGGTGCGAGCGTGACGCTCTATGCTCAGTGGAAGCAGGCGGATAAATACTCCGTCTCGGGTTATGTTTACACCGACCTGCGCGATAAGGGCGACACCGACGGTCCTGCCGGCGCGGTTGTCAAGCTCAAAAAGCTGGGCGGCAGTACCGAATATGTCGGAATCGCCGATCGCGAGCCGACCGCAGCCAAGACCACCGCTGACAAGGTTTACTATGCCTATCGCTTTACCAATCTGGAGCCGGGCACTTATCAGTTGACCGCCATCAGAACCTTCACCGACGGCAAGACCAAGACGATGACTATGGAAATCGTCATAACCGAAGGTGATATGAACGAGCAGAATATCCTGCTGAACAACAGCAGAATCAGCTCGCTTGCGGTGCCGTCTGCCTCACTGCCCACCGTTATCGACGATATTCAGCAGGTTGCCGAGCAGCGCAAAAAGGACTTCTACAATACTTCCGACTCCTATGAGCTGAAGATGTATATCGAGAACGTAACCTCGGCGCAGAACGCCGACATAGTTAAGACCGATGCCTTCGTCGACACCGAGTTCGGCGCCGATTACGAGACCGTTTATCTCAATATTTATATGAACGAATCTCACGACGGCAGTGCGCCGTCCTCCGTGACCGATTCCGGCACGCTTGTCAAAAATACCGTCGCCTTTGATTTCAGTACGCTGGCAGCCGGCTCGACAGTCCACGTCGTCCGCGTCCACAACGGCGGAGCACCCGAGGAAATCGGCACAACGCCCAACGCCGCCGGTGAATACATCGTACTCAACCAAACCGAGGGAACGATTGAGATTTACGCCAAGCTCTACTCCACCTACGGCATTGTCTGCAAGAGAACAGCACCCGCACCGGTGGTTATCCGCACCAATCCCAACACCGGTGTCGTGATGAGCGAAGCGGTCGAAATCACCGCCCCGACAGCCGAAACAACCGTCGACCTCCCCCGCAAACGCGAGGAAATCGGCAGATAAGACAATCGACCCGCATAGCGGTCAATAAAAATCAGCCCTGTTTGCACGAGCAGGGCTGATTTTTTGTATTAATTCGTAATCCTCTTTTCGGTGGGTCGGCTGACAGGCAATAATCCGGAATATTACGCACTGCACCGACCGGTCAGTACGGGTCGGGACGCAGGGAGAGAAACTGCGCTTTCGGCGGAGGACTTCCCTGTATTGTTCGGCAGGGTCTGTCGAAATCCGGCAATATCATTGACAATATGAATTGCCGGTAATATAATTATATCAAATAATATTCCGACAAAAACGGATAAACCGCTTTTTTCGGCACGTTATTCGGGAAATATTATTTTATTGTTATAAAAAAGCAATCTCACCACACCGGAAAGGAGAGAAGGATGGAAAAGAATACAGATTTATTACCTCAGTATATGCGGGTGGCCGCCGACATTGCCGCCAAGATAGTGGCGTCGGAATACAAGCTTGACCGCAGGATTCCCGGCAAATCGACGCTTTCATCGGCATACGGGGTATCGCAGGAGACGGTCCGCAAGGCGGAGAACCTGCTGAGCGACATGGGCGCGGTAAACATCAAGGAGAACAGCGGTACGGTCGTGCTGTCGGCAGAGGCGGCGAAAAGGTACCTCGAAACGATAAAAATACGCGAGGAGCAGGTCGGTCTGCGTGACCG
This sequence comes from Faecalibacterium sp. UBA1771, assembly GCA_002315315.1. Lineage (GTDB taxonomy): Bacteria > Bacillota > Clostridia > Oscillospirales > Ruminococcaceae > UBA1771. Next base: position 10,144 of record DCGT01000018.1, on the reverse strand, counting down.
TCTGCGCTCTATGTTCTCCGACTACAACGATTTGGGCAAAAGAATTATGGAGCTGAGCGAGAGCATAATTTCGTCTGCGTCGGTGCCTATGCCCGCCGACCGCTCGATTCCGATGTATGAGATGACGGTGCCGGAGACGTCGGATAAGGTGAATATGACAATCGGCGACCTGCGCTTTTGGCAATGTACCGGCCGTACGGTGGTAGCCGTCAAGCGCGGTCAGAGCATCAACGTTTCGCCCGGTCCGTACTTTGTGCTTCGCGCGGGCGACATAATCGTCTATTCCGGACCTGCCGGCTCGCGAATTGCCGTTCAGCAGCTTTTCACAATGGGCAGGACGCAGAATACGCTCTATCTGATTCAGGAGCAGATAAACACCGCCGTGCATCTGCGCGAGATAAGCATCGTTGCCGATATTCTCGGCGCGCGGCTCGGAGATATAACCGATTTCGTGACGATGGAAAAGGGTATGACGAACCATTCCTATCTCTTTTCCTGCAAGGGGAGCAGGTATATTCTGCGAATCCCCGGCGAGGGCACCGTCAACCTCATCAACCGCGAGCAGGAGGAAACGGTTTACCGCGCCATTGCCGGCACGGGTCTTTGCGATGACGTGGTCTATCTGAATCCGAAAAACGGTCTGAAGGTCACGCGGTTTCTGGACGGCGTGCGCACCTGCGACCCCTACGACGACGCCGATATCGAAAAATGTATGGTGCTTCTGCGCCGCTTCCACGGTATAAGGTTACGGGTCGCGCATAGCTTTGAGATATTCGACAACATCGAATACTACGAATCGCTGTGGAACGGTCAGCCGTCGGAGCACGGGAACTATGCCGAGGTCAAGGCGAGGATAATGTCGCTCAAGCCGTTTATCGACAAATACAAGTGCGAATATTGCCTGACGCATATCGACGCCGTGCCGGACAACTTCCTTTTCCACCCCGTCAACGGTGAGGAGCAGCTTCAGCTCACCGACTGGGAATATTCCGGAATGCAGGACCCGCACGTCGACGTGGCGATGTTCTGCTTGTACAGTCTTTATGACCGCGAGCACATCGACAAGCTGATTGATGTCTACTTCCTCGGCAGCTGCGAGCCTGCCGCAAGGATTAAGATTTACTGCTATATCGCCGCCTGCGGACTTTTATGGTCCAACTGGTCAGAGTACAAGCGCACGCTCGGCGTTGAGTTCGGTGACTATGCCGAGTATCAGTACCGCTACGCCGAGCAATATTACGAAATAGCCGCAGAGGAGATGAAAAAGCTGTGAAAAAAAGAAAAACAGACCCCGCAACCACGATAATACCGTTCACGATAATTGCCGCGCTCTGCGCCGTCTTTCTGATTTTCCCCGACGGCTCGACCGACACGCTGAGCGCAATACGAGGCTTCCTCGGAGATACCTTCGGCAGCTATTATCTTATCGTCGGACTCGGAATACTCATCATTTCGCTCTATCTCGCCTACTCTCCGATAGGCAGCATCGTGCTCGGTGAGCCGGGCGAAAAGCCTCAATACGGCTTCTGGACATGGGGCGCGATGGTTTTCACCTGCGGTCTTGCCGCCGACATTCTTTTCTATTCGCTCTGCGAATGGATTTATTACGCGCAGGAGCCGCACATAATCGAAATGGGTGTCGAGGAATGGGCAAACGCCTATTCGCTGTTCCATTGGGGACCGATTCCGTGGAGCTTTTATGCCGTGCTTGCCGCCGCCTTCGGCTTTATGCTGTTCGTGCGCGGCAGAACTAAGCAGAAATACTCCGAGGCGTGCCGACCGATTTTGGGAAAATATACCGACCGGCTTCCCGGCAAAATCGTCGACGTGCTCGCCGTCTTTGCGCTGATAGCCGGCACCGCGACCACCTTTTCGGTCGCGACTCCCCTGCTTGCAAACTGCGTCACCGCGCTGTTCGGCGGCAACGTTTCCGACCTGCTGTCGGTCGTGATACTCGTAGCCGTCTGCGGCACCTATACCGTGTCGGTTATGAACGGTTTAAAGGGCGTCGAACGTCTTTCCAATATCTGTATGTATCTGTTCGGCGCACTGCTCGTCTATGTGCTGTTCGCGGGCGGTGAAACGCGGTTTATCATCGAATCGGGACTGACCGCCGTCGGCAATGCGGTACAGAATTTCATAGGAATGAGCACGTGGACGGACGCTCTGCGCACCTCATCCTTCCCGCAGAACTGGACGATATTCTATTGGGCGTACTGGCTGGTATGGTGCGTGGCGGCGCCGTTCTTTATGGGCGGAGTCAGCCGCGGCAGGACGGTGCGGCAGGTTATAATGGGCAGCTATATTTTCGGCGTGCTGTCCACCATAGTTTCCTTCATCGTGCTGGGCAACTACGGCATCGGAGCACAGCTCACCGGCAAGGTCGACGCACTCGCGATTTTTGCCGAAACGGGCGATATATACGGCACTGTCATCGAAATCATTAAGACGATACCGCTTTACCCCGTCGTGCTCGTGCTGATAATATTGTCGATGGTCGCCTTCTACGCGTCGAGCTTTGACAGTATAACGCTGGTCGCGTGTCAGTATTCCTACCGCGAAACGACCGGTATGGAGGCAAGCCCGAAGAAAATGCGTTTGTTTTGGGCGCTGTTCCTCATAATGCTGCCGATTGCGCTGATTTTCTCGGACGGTAGCATGAACAACCTGCAAACCGTTTCGATTATCGCCGCGTTCCCGATAGGTCTGGTGATAGTTCTGATAATCGCAAGCTTCATCAAGGACGCAAAGGCGTACCTCGGCGGCGACAGGTCCGCGCCAAGCGATACCGACGGGCAATAACAAACGTATAAATTGTCGGGGATGCCGTATACGGTTTCCACGAACGCGCAGATTAAGCCGAAAGAAGAATAAATAAGCAGGGACGGAGGCTTCCGTCTCTGCTGTTTTTATATGTCCCGAAAATTCCGGTGTGACGTATCACGGCAAGCCGGGCAGGTATTTTACCCCTGTCGGCAGTATCCTATCTGCGCCGCAGGACGGCTCGCGGCTGCCGTGGTATAATGGGTTTTGAGGAACCGTAGCAGGATAAAAAGAATATCGGCGGGATAAAATGTCGTGTTGTTAATATTTTGCCGAAATGATATAATATATAATAACATTAATTATTGCAGGTTTAATTCGGGTGTTAAACGGAGGTCGTTATGATAAACTGGAATTTCCCCGGGAATCAGGGGGGACAGGTAAAGGGAATAGCCGACGCGGGCATAGAGAATTTCAAAAGCGACGAGATTGGCTCGCTGGCTCGTGAAATATGCCAGAATTCTCTCGATGCGGCGAGAAACGAGGAGAGCCCGCAGGTCACGGTCGACTTTGAGCGGTATGAGGTCGAGCGTTCCGCGATACCCGGTATCGCCGAATACCGCAATGTGCTGATGAAGTGCAGGGAGTTTTGGGAAACGTCGTCAAGCAGTAAGGCGCTGGAATTCATCGACAACGCCATTACCAAGGCGGGTATGAAAAAGGGCTATGTGCTTAGAATCGGCGACAGAAATACAACGGGACTTGCCGAGCCTTATGCGGGACTGGACGATTTCGCCGGCATCTCCTTTGACGGGTGGAACTCCCTTATAAGGCTTGACGGCGCCGCCGCGCGCGACGGCGACAGGGCGGGCGCATTCGGAATAGGCAAGAGCGCGCCGTTCGCCAACTCATTCTACCGTGCGGTTTTCTACCGAACACTCAACACCGCGGGGGAACGGGCAAGTCAGGGTGTTTCGCGCCTTTTGTCCTTCCGCAACGGCGATTCCGACATCACGAGCGGCGTGGGGTATTACGGCGACAGCGAGGGGAATATGCCGGTCGAGAGCATACCCGAGCTTGAAGCGCTCAACAAGCGAACAGAGACGGGAACCGACGTTTTTATCTTCGGCTTTACGGGCGGGAACAACTGGGAATCAAAGATTATCGCCGCGGTGCTCGACAGCTTTTTAATGTCGATTTATCACGGAATGCTCACCGTCAATGTGCAGGGCAAGCGCATTGACAGAACGACGCTCGGCAGAGTTATCAACGAGCAGTACCGCACGCAGAGCTCAAAGCTAAAGAACACATACGGCAACTGGCTTGCGCTGACGCGCAGAGACGGGGTACATCGCTATTC
>DCGT01000018.1:0-5950 GCA_002315315.1 Faecalibacterium sp. UBA1771 | reverse complement strand
ACGAAAAGCTCGACCGCAAAATATTGGTCGTGCGAAAGGCGGGTATGAGGCTTTTCAGAATGGACAGACTGTCGAGCGCGGTGCAGTTTACCGGCATACTCGAGCTGAAGGGAAAGGACCTGAACAAATATTTCCGTGATATGGAAACGGTCACGCACGACAAGTGGGAGCCGGAGCGTCATGCCAACCCCAAGCAGGCAAGGGCGTTTATCAAGGAAATTAAGGAATGGATTAAGGAGTCGATTTACGGTCTTGCCGAGGGCGGCGGCGACGAGGTCAACGTCAAGCTCGGCGGCGTTTTGAGCGCACAGAAGCCCGATAAGCCGTCGGACGACGCTGAGAAACAGCCGACCGTCGACGTCGACAGCGTGTTTACACGCATTTCGTCGGAGCGCGGTCCGGATTCGGACGGCGTACGGGCATTGTCAAGGCGCAGGCGTTCACGCGTCAGTACCGACACCGAGCCGGTGTTTATAGAGGATAAGGACGGTCGGGATGACAGGCAGAGCGCCGAAAAGGAAGCGGCGGTGCATTCGCTGAGGATAATCAAGCAGGGCGCGGGGAAGTATTCCGTTATCTTTAATTCGGCGCGTTCCTTTGCAAACGGCAGGGTGCAGCTCGACGCAGTAGGTGAGAACGGAGCAAAAAGCACCGTCGAGCCGGTCGGCGTGACTGCCGACAGCGGCTGTACGTCGGCGGAGCTTGTAAACGGGTCTGTAAACATCAGCGGCGTAAAGGCGGCGAACAGGGTAAGACTTACGGTCACCTTTGCCGATACACGCGACTACGCCATGGGGGTAAGGCTTTATGAATATATCGGGTAGAAGCTTTGCATATCCGGTGCTTTGCGCGGGCGGGAGTGATTACCGCACGTCAAAATTCACCGTTGATTATCTTACGAGCATGAACGGTGTAAACAGCATCGGTCTTGTGTTCGACATAAAACCGGACTGCCCCGAGATAGAGCGGATGATAGCCGACGGCACGGCGGAGTACATCATTCACCTTGAATGTCCCACAACGGCGTTCCGCGAGATTGTGCGCTCCAACAGCGGTCACATCGAGTATTCGGTGTCGATACACCGGCTTGTCGGCACGCTCGAGGCGGTTGCGCTTGTTGTTTTGAAAAAGGATATAACCGATTTTTACTGCGGCGATTGGGATTCCGACTATGACGGTATGACCTTTGAGCTGTCGGCGGGGTCGGTTTTGGCATATCAAAATCTCGATAAGCTTCGCATAAAGAGCGGTCACGCTTCGTTTACCGACGCCGATTCGATTTTTACGGTGTATAAAAAGCTTACCGACAGCGACGAGCCCGCCGACGTTTCGGTTGACGGCAGGGGAATACGGATAGGTCTCAGCTCGGGAGATTACGGAATGTTTACGGCACTGTCGGCAGACGACAGAATGCGTCCGGTTTTGAACGGCACTCTGATTCTGCCGGCACTCGTCTGGCTCTTTGAGGAGCTGAGGCAGGACGGCGGGCGCGAGCGTTACCGCGACAGCGATTGGTATATTGCGCTGACGGAATCGTATGCCAAAAGAGGAATCAGCTTTGAGAACGAGGTGTTCCTCAGCGAGAAAACCTCTTTTCAGCTTGCACAGGAGGCTATGGAGCTGCCCGTGACCAAGGCACTCGGACAGCTTCCGCTGATTATGAATCCGGCGGAGGACGAGGAATAGATGAAGCTGTATATTATGAAGCAGAGCGCGATGGAAACGCTCAAGGCAAACCTGACGTCGGTCTGGAGCAATTATTACTCCGAGCCGGACAACGGCTGGATTAAGCGCGTGCTCGGTGAAGACCCGTTTGAGGAATTCCGCGAGGTGGAGGATTTTACGCTTGCGGATTTGAACGGCAGTCGGTCGGCAGGCGAAATAGACCTCAGCAACTGCAAAATCGTTTACGGCAAGCTCAGCTTTTTGAGCGAGGCGCAGGCGTGTGACGAGCGGCTGTGGGCGGGTCTTGCGCACTCGACCTTTTACGATTATATGAAAAAGCGTCACCGCTATGTCGCCGTTGCGACGCCCAAGGACGCGCAGACCGAGGCAGGCTCGATAAAATCGCGCTTTTTCTTTTCCGGCTCGGGACGCGGCGGCTTTTACCGCAATACGCTTTCCAAATGCTGGTGGGTCGGCAGTAAAACCTATAACCCCGACAATCCCGCAAACCCGTTTGAGAGCCTCGATATCATAGGCGCAAACGATTTCAGCTCCAAGGTCAACGAGCTTTTTCGCAGCTATTCGTTTTCGTCCAATCCCGTCATTATGGCGGGCATAATCGACGCCTTGAGACCGTATTCGGATTCTCAGAACGGTCTGCTCGTGCGCGAACAGCTTCGCTCGGCGCTGTCCTATCTCAACGCCGCGGGCGGTACGACGGTGCTGGATTGTCTTGAAAAAGGGAAAATTACCGAAATAATGTCCTACGCGCTGAAAAGGTACGCCGACGGCGAATAAGCTGTTGAGCGTCCGGCAGTGCCGTCGGGAGGTAAGAATATGAAGCTGACAGACAACGAAATACGGTCGGTCATAGCCGGGGCAGGCGTTGCCGCCGATGAGTATGCTCCGACCTCCGTATTGACCGGGAATGAGGGCGGCTCCGCCGATGCTCGGCAGAGCGGTGAAATACTTTATATCTGCAACACCGAGCTGCTCCGAATACGCAAATTGGTCGAGGGCATAAGGGAACGTCTGATTGCTCGGGAGGCGGACCGCGAGCGGAACGAGCTTCGGGGTTACATAGAGAATGAAATCAAGTCCGAGTACGGGCGAATATCTACGCTTATCACAAGGGCGGAGATAGGGAATATCGCAAGCCGCGAGATAAACCGTCTGAAAAAGCTCGCGTGGCGGACGGTGCATAACAACAAAACCGCTCTGACGTGGGAGGTTTACGGTCTGCTGACCGACGAGACGAACAGAATAAAGCGCAACGCTTCGCGCGCCGAGGTCGGGCGGGATATCCGCTCGGTGGCGTCGGACGAGCTGAAGCGCGTGCGGGCTATGGCGAATGGGCTGTCGGCAAGGAGAGACGTGGAGAGCCTTGCCGCCGACGAGCTGAAGCGACTCGCCGAAGCGGTCTCGGAGGCGGAAAAACGGTATATCGGCGAGCTTCGCGACGAAATCGAGAAAATGATTTCGTCGGAGCAGCACCGTGTGATGATAATCGCCGAAGGAACCCGATACCGCCAACAGCGGGAAATCATCGTGCGGCAGTACGAGCAGATGCGGCTGTATGTCGCGGAACAGCGCGAAATTGTACTCGAGCACAGCAAGGTCATAGAGGAGCTGCACGCCGCCGAGCGAGAGGACCGAGTAAAGCGGCTGGAGGAGTACGAACGCGAGGTACAGCGGCAAAAGTACCGCAAACGGGGACTTTGTCAGCATTGCGGCGGGGAATTTAAGGGCTTGTTAACAAAAAAATGCTCGGTCTGCGGGCAGAAAAAGGATTATTGATAATACGGGGGTAACCAGAAAATGACAGGAAAAGAAAAATGCTTCATTTTGTCGGAAATTCGCAAAAAAATCGCCGAGGTCAACGGCTTTGAATACAAGCCGCTCGAGTGCTTCGAGCGTGGCGAGTGCGACGGAACCTGTGCGCGCGCCGAGGCAATGCGGCTTGCGTTCGACGATGAGATAATCGGCATCGTTTCGATGGGTCGCGAGGTCAATTTGGGTGAGCTTTCGCTCGACGGTCTTGTCGACGACCTGCTCGCGTACCGCAGTACCGACACGGATATCGTCGACGAGCCCGACGACGAGAATTACGACGACGACGATGACGACGATTACGACGACGAGGACGACGACTTTTAACGCATACACGCCGGCGTTTTGTTTATTGCATACTTATCCCGTCTTTTGACGCGCGGTAATTATTTATGCAAAAACTATTGACATTTTTACAATAATATTTTATTATCATATCAACGATAGAGGCGCACCCGAAATGAGTACCCCGCGCGAAACCGTCTGCTAAGGCGGCGGGGGAAAGGTGACGGTGCCGAAGCGGACGCCGTAGCGGGCGTTCGGCTGGCATTGCGGACAATATCCGCCGTGCTGTCGCAGTAATGCGGAGAGCTATCTCAAATATGCCTTGTGATATTTGGAGACGGCGCTTAATCGTTGCCGTCTCTTTTTGTTTTGAATGAGCGACGGCACGCCACCTTATTTTTATACATTTTCGGGAGGATAACTATGAAAAACAGCATTTTTACCGGTGTTGCCACCGCACTTATTACTCCGCTCAACGAAAAGGGCGTCGATTACGACAGCTTCGGCAAGCTGATTGATTGGCAGATAGAGAAGGGCGTTCAGGCGCTCGTTATCTGCGGTACGACCGGCGAAGGCTCGACGCTCAGCGACGATGAGCATCGTCAATGTCTTGAATTTGCCGTCAAGCGCGCCGCGGGGCGTCTGCCGATGATAGCCGGCACCGGCTCGAACGACATAGCATACGCCATTGATATGACGCAGTACGCCTGTGAGATCGGCTACGACGGTATGCTGCTCGTCACGCCTTACTACAACAAGGCGACGCAGAAGGGACTCGTCGCGTCGTTTACCGCCATTGCCGACAAGAGCAGCAAGCCGTGTATCCTTTACAACGTTCCCTCGCGCACGGGTGTGAACATCGAGCCGTCCACCTACGCCGCGCTCGCCGACCACCCGATGATTACCTCTGTCAAGGAGGCGGGCGGAAATCTGTCCAAGATTATCGAAACCTTTGCGCTCGTCGGCGACCGTCTTGACATTTATTCCGGCAACGACGACCAGACCGTGCCTATACTCGCAATGGGCGGCAAGGGCGTTATTTCGGTGCTGTCCAACGTGCTTCCCGCTGAAACGTCGGCGATGTGCCGCAGGTTCTTCGACGGCGATTTGAGCGGCGCGATGAAGCTGCAGCTTGAATATCTGCCGCTCATCAATTCGCTTTTCTGCGAGGTCAACCCGATTCCCGTCAAGGCGGCGATGTCGGCAATGGGCTTCTGCGATAACTATCTGCGTCTTCCGCTCACACCGATGGAGGACGCGCATCTGCAAACAATGCTTTCACTTATGCGCGAGCAGGGGTTGAACGTATGATAAATATTTTGCTCAACGGCGCGTGCGGCAGAATGGGCGCGGAGGTTATCCGCCTTGCCGCCGACAAGGACGGCTATAATATAGCCGCAAAGGTCGACCTGTACGCACAGAACGCCGATTGCTTCACCGACATAAACGACTGCACCGAGGCGGTCGATATCATAATTGATTTTTCTAATCACAGCGCCACCGAAAAGCTGCTCGGTTATGCGGTACAAAAAAATCTGCCCGTCATCATCGCAACGACGGGTCAGACCGACGACGAATTGAATATGATAAGGAAAGCGGCGGAGAAAATCCCCGTTTTTCACTCCGCTAATATGTCGCTCGGCGTCGCGCTGCTTGTCGAGCTTGCGGTCAAGGCAGCCGCCGTTATGCCCGACGCCGACATTGAAATCGTCGAAACGCACCACAACCGCAAGCTGGACGCTCCGAGCGGCACCGCTCTGATGCTCGCCAACGCGCTTAAAGCCGTCCGCGAGGGTTCTTTTTTGAATATAGGCAGAAACGGTATAGCCAAACGCGATAAAAACGAAATCGGCATAAGCTCGATTCGACGCGGAAACATCGTCGGCACGCACGAGGTCATACTCTGCACCGACAACCAGACGATTGCGATAAAGCACGAAGCCCACTCGCGGTCGCTTTTCGCCGAGGGCGCGTTGTCCGCCGCGGCATTCCTCGTCGGCAAGCCCGCCGGACTGTACGATATGAACAGCATCGTCAGGCAATAAAGACGTGTTGAAGCATTTTGACGGAAGATAATTTAATCTCGCCCGAGAGGGGAGCAACGGTGAAACGTGATTGCTATCGAGAGAGCAAAAACAATTTACCGCCCCGAGAAATCCTGCTCAATGCG
>DCGT01000043.1:14345-14827 GCA_002315315.1 Faecalibacterium sp. UBA1771 | reverse complement strand
CTGAAATATTATATCAGAACATTTTTCTATATACAAGTGTTTTTTTCGATTTTACGGCATTATTTTGCCCTTTTGTGCGGGAATAAGATCGGTTTTGACAAGTATTACGTCCTCGCCCACCGTAACTATGTCGGACCACGGGATAATAATGTCGTCGCCATGTCCCAAAACTCCGAAAAATCGGGCTTTCCCGCAAATAACTATGCGGCTGATTTCGTTTGTCCCGTCGTCGATTTCAAAATCATCCGCTTTGCCGATACACACCCCTGTTTTTAAGCTTACGATTTCCTTTTCACAAAACCGTGACAATACCATTTATTATATCACCTCAATAATAGATATTAAGAGGTAATACAAAATATGTATCAAGGGCGATGCCCTTTACAATGATGATTTAATGAAAGCGAGAGCGTTTTTCTCAAGACGGCTGACCTGTGCCTGACTTATTCCGATTGCATCGGCTACCTCTACCTGCGTTTGTC
>DCGT01000043.1:13954-14299 GCA_002315315.1 Faecalibacterium sp. UBA1771 | reverse complement strand
GAGATTCCACCGCTTTGCGGAACTCTATTTCACACAGCCAGCCGTCCTCACACGATTCCTCTCCGAGACGGTCAATAATATACATATCGTCTCCGTCGGCGTTTATGACCGGTTCATAAAGCGAAACCGGCTCAACTATAGATTCAAGCGCCTGCGCAACCTGTGCGGAATCAACACCGAGTACGCCGGCTATTTCCGAAACCGTAGGCTCATTTCCGTTTTTCTTTTGCAGTATTTCATTTTGAGCCATAGCACGGTATGCGAGGTCACGCAGTGAGCGGCTTACGCGAACAGAATTATTGTCACGCAAAAAACGGCGTATTTCTCCTATAATCATAGGCACGG
>DCGT01000043.1:12235-13880 GCA_002315315.1 Faecalibacterium sp. UBA1771 | reverse complement strand
TACATCCGACCTGAAACAAATCATCCGGCGACTCACCTCTGCCCCCGAAGCGTTGAATAACACTCAAAACGAGCTTCAGATTTCCGCTTACAAGCTCTTCTCTCGCAGCCGAATCTCCCTGCTTTACTCGGTGCAACAGCTTGACTTTTTCGGATTCCGGCATAACGGTCAGCGACGATGTGTTTATTCCGCAGATCTCAACCTTTGTGTTCATAAATAATCACTTCCTCTCGGAAGTGATTATTGACAAAATCAGAGCGGCAATACCCTCTTATGATTGTAATTTTTTGGAATAATCAGAAGTCTATTGTGTATTGCAGTATCGTTCTTATTTCTTCGTTTGCGGATTTGGTAAAGCTTTCAGTCGCAGAACATTTTATGTTTTTCAACGCTACTATGATATCTGCAACAACTTTATTCGGTAACGTCAATTCCGTACATACGAAAAATATCGGATTCTAACGAAAAAATATCGTCAATCGGTATTTCGTTGCCCGACATCATAACGATTTTGCGCTCGTATTCGTCTATCTTTTTCAAGTTTCCGGTTTCGGTTCGATAACTTCCTCCGGATTTGAGCATATCAGGTACAAAATAAGTCAGTCGGACTTTTGGGTGCTGTGAAACATACTCAACGAGAATTTGCATTCTTTCATCGAGAGCGTCCTTTGCGTTTTCATCCTGTTCTATACGGACGTCTGTGTAACGTCCGGTTTCTTCTATTTCATCATCAAACCCGATAAGTGCGGCAAACGGAGCAAACTGTGCCGCACGATTACGGACCGACATTCGCGCGTGCCGCTGTGATGTAACGTGTTCAAGATTGATAATATCTTCATATTTGTCCGTCATCTATGCTTTGTGACCTCCGACTTGACCGTTTCGGCTTATCGCAGTTGCTCCTTCCTGCAGATTCATTCCTTTAATTATGGCGTTTTTGCCGTATTTGTTCTTTATCTCTACTATCGCGCGCTGTCTTCTATTTTCACGTTCAAGCTCCGCTTCCGTTTCCTCGCTCTTTTCGTCATATTCATCGTAATCCGCAAACAGACTGAGCTGTTCGACTTGAGGCATATTTGCCGCCTGTGCTTCGGTCACAATATGATTTGCCACAACATATATTCGGCGAACCAAAAGATTTTTATCGACAACTCTGTCGAAAATTTCGGTTACCGCTTCAGTTATCATCCTGCCGGATGACGTCAGCCGTCCGAGATTTCGGGAACCGTGAGCGGACTTAGGCACCTTCCTGCCGTAGTAATCTGTTTTTATCTCACCGTCAAAACCCGTCATTCGGTTTTCGTCAGTCATATTTGAAATATCATATCCTACCGTCAGTTCCATTTGGTCGGTCACTATACGCTTTTCAACTAAATCATACACAAGCAAATCTGCCATTTCACGAGCCACAAGCCGCGCCTGCTCAAAGGAATACGGGCGCTGAAGCACTTGACCGGAGCTGATACTGTTCGTTTCGGGTCGATAGGATTTTATTTCCGACATAGTGCACGGCTCCCACCCCCACGCATGGTCTATCAGCAGCTCGGCGTTGATACCGAACATTTTGTACAGCTTTTCTTCGTCTTTGACTGATATCCTTGCGATATCGCCCATAGTATATATTCCGTTTGATTCAAGCCGTTTT
>DCGT01000043.1:1877-12210 GCA_002315315.1 Faecalibacterium sp. UBA1771 | reverse complement strand
ACACGCCAAAAATCAGTTAATGGTTTATGTGTCCAAAGTTTACGTCGATATGACATCTCATCTAGCTCGGCTATTCTCACACCATCTTTATCTTCCCTAATATGCTTTGCTTCAATATCCATCGCTATCTTGCAGAGATACAGATTCGTCCCTATACCTGCCGTTGCGGTTATTCCGGTAGTTTTGAGCACATCCTGAATAAGCCGCATTGCAAATTCACGTGCATTCATCCCATACATTTTCAGATATGAGGTAGCATCAATAAACACCTCGTCAATCGAGTAAACGTGAATATCCTCCGGTGCGATATATTGTAGATAAACATCATAAACCGATGCGCTGACGTCCATATAATGAGCCATCTGCGGCGTTGCAACGATATAATCAAGCTCAAGTGACGGATTAACCTTCAATTCACTGCCAAAGTAAGACTTGCCCGAAAAATGCTTGTTCGGGGCATTAACGCGACGAATGGAATTGATTTCTGCAACCTTTTGAACCACCTCGAAAAGCCTCGGTCTGCCCGGAACACCGCAAGCCTTGAGCGACGGAGACACGGCAAGACAGATTGTTTTTTCGGTGCGACTTTTATCGGCAACGACAAGGTTGGTATTCAATGGGTCTAATCCACGCTCGACACACTCTACTGAAGCATAAAATGACTTCAAATCGATTGCAATATATGTTCTGTTCGTCATTGCCCGTCGCCTCCTAATCTTTTTAACATTATATCATAAATTATTTTAATTTATTTATTGTCCTAAAAACCGGACCGAAAACAAATCCCGCCATTCAAGAATGAACAGCGGGACTTTTATAAGAAGTCAGATTTTATTCACATTAAAGACAAATGCAAAATTACAATTACTGATTATTCCGACAAAGTTGCAGCTGCCTTGTTGAGTGCGTGAATATATGCCTTAATGCTTGCCTCGACAATGTCGGCGCTGACTCCCTTACCTGTAAAAAGGCGGTCGCCGCAGCGGATTTTGACCGAAGCATCACCGAGCGCATCTTCACCCTCAGATACCGATTGCAGCGAAAAATCCTCAAGCTTTACGGTAATGCCGAACACCTTGTCTATGGCTTTAAATGAAGCATCTACGGGGCCGGTGCCGGTAGCGACCTTAACCGTTTCTCCTGCTGACGATTTCATAATAATGGTTGCGGTCGACGGTATCATCGAGCCGGTATTTATTACAAAGTTAACCAACTCATACATATCACCGGTTTCGGTGCACAGCGGTGAAACGAGAGCCTCAATATCGCGGTCGGTTACCAGCTTTTTGCGCTCGGCAAGCCGTACGAAGCGACTGTAAGCCTCCTGTGCAGTTTGTTTATTTAGCAGAAAACCGAGTTCAAACACTCTGTCCTCAAATGCCTTCTGTGTGGAATGTCTGCCCAAAACGAGGTTTCCTCTGAAAATACCCACATCCTCGGGATTAATTAACTTTCGGTCGGTACCCTGCTCGTACATATCGGTGTTCATCGCATTGTCGCCGATAACGGGTTTGTTGGCGGGAACGGTAAATCCGGTAACCGTTGAAACAAGTCGCGCGGAGCGGAACAACAGCTTGGTAGCGATATCGGTTTCGGCACCGTATTGGTCACCTCTTGCCGAAATTGCCACCACGATTTCCTCGAGCGGTGCATTTCCCGCACGCTTACCTACTCCGTTAAGACTGCACTCGACCGCCTCCGCACCGTGACCTACCGCCGACAGAGAATTGGCAACAGCCATTCCGAGGTCATTCTGACAGCTTACGGNNTACGGCTACTTCGGTGTCGCCGTCGATATTTGTTCGAAGCGAGAATACTGCCTCGGCAACCTCATGCCCAAGTGCATAACCCGTAGTATCGGCAATGCAGACTGTGTCGACATCACATTCATCGGATATTTCATACAGTCTTTCCGCAAGCTCGCTGTTGAGCACGCAGGAGACGTCAACCGTGATTTGCAGTTTATTAAAGCTGTTTTTTGCCCTTATGAGCAGACTTTCGGTGTTTACGGCGTTTATGCGGTCATTGGGAATACGAATATTAATTCGTGAATGCTTTGCTTTTTTGAGAGCCGCCGCGGCATCGTCGATAGAACGTTCATCGGCATCGACCGTCATCATAACCTCGACTGTTTCTACGGCTCCGGCTACCACCGCCGCGTCTTCAATATCACCGACATCAACGGTACTGACCCCGAGTCTTTCCGACTGCTTGGCAATTTCGATTTTTTCACGGTCGGTCAGAATAAATCCGGGCAGAAGCTCACCGTAGCGAAGCGTTGTATCATATATCTTTATCTTCTTTGCCATATCATTACCTCTCATTTAAGTTCGACAATTGTTACGCCGTCTTCGCCCTCTCCGTATTTTCCTAGACGGAATGCTTTGACGTGCTTAATACTCCCGAGTCGCTGATGTATGCCCTTGCGCAGTGCGCCGGTGCCTTTTCCATGTATAAGATACACGGTAGACAGGTGCGACAACACAGCCGCGTCAATAAACCGTTCTACCTCCATCATGGCTTCTTCAACAGTCAGACCAAGCAAATTGATTTCATTTTTACCGCTTCTTTTGTCGGAAACGGACACCTTGTTGGTCGGGTTAGTCTTCTTTTTGGAATTGCCGACACCGTTCGGAGCACGGCGCAGCGTTTCGATGCTTACACGCGATTTGACAAGACCCGCCTGAACCTCTACGTTGCCTGCTTTATCCGCAGGTGAAATAACTGTAGCGAGACTGTTTAGTCCGAGCAAATAAACAACATCACCCTTTTTGACATCGGTAACCGGCTCAAGGTCATCTAATATCTCATCGCCGGACGAGATGTTCATTAGCTTGACGGCATCGCGCCTTGCAATTTCTCGCGCCCTTGCCGCCGCTTCACTTCGGTTGGTGTTCTTCTCTTTGTCAAGCTTTTTTATCTCGTCAAGAAGACGATATGCAGATGATTCAACATCTGCCATAAGCTGAGATGCTCTCTTTTCCGATTGCTCAAGATGCTTTTTGCCCTCTTCGAGCATCTCGTTACGCTTTGCCCTTGCCTGCTCTATCATCTCCTCGGCTCGCGCAAGCTCTCGGTCGGCAAGCGCCTTTTGGTCGGCGACCTCGCTTCTCATCACTTCTATCTGCGCCAACAAATCCTCGAAATGTCTTTTTTCGGGATCCATATTCTCCTTGGCACGGTCAATCAGCGCTTCGTCAAGTCCGAGCCTTTTTGCTATCGTAAGTGCATTAGATGAACCCGGTACGCCGACAATAACACGGTAGGTGGGAGAAAGTGTTTTTATATCAAATTCACAGCCTGCATTTCGCACACCGTCGGTCTGCAATGCATATTCCTTTATTTCTCCGTAGTGTGTGGTCGCGATAACGGTACTGCCGACAAGCTTTAATCTTTCCAAGACGGCAAGCGCAAGCGCCGCGCCCTCTGCAGGGTCGGTACCTGCTCCGAGTTCGTCCAAAAGGACAAGTGAATCTTTGTCAACTGCATTTAATATTTCGGCAATATTCTTAATATGACCCGAAAAGGTCGAAAGGCTCTGCTCAATGCTCTGTTCATCTCCGATATCGACAAGCACTTCACGATAGACACTTAACTCCGTACCCTCAAAGGCAGGAACACACAATCCGGACATTGCCATAAGAGTAAACAGACCGACCGTTTTGAGCGTCACTGTTTTTCCGCCGGTGTTGGGTCCCGTGATAATAAGTGATGAGTAACCCTCTCCGATAGGCAGGTCGATAGGCACGACTCTGTTCTGCGGAATAAGCGGGTGACGTGCCTTTACGAGATTGATGTTGCCCCTGTTATTAAGTACGGGCTTTACCGCACGGATTGCAAGGCAATATTTTGCCTTTGCAATAATAATGTCTATTTCAACGAACGCCTTATAGCTCTCTATGATTTCATCGGCAATTCCTGCAACATTGTCCGAAAAGGAGGAAAGAATCCGGTCGATTTCCTTTGCCTCGTCGGCTTTCAGCTCCATTATTTTGTTGTTGGCTTCAAGCACCGCCTCCGGCTCGACAAAGAAGGTAGATCCGCTCGACGACACATCGTGAACAAGTCCCTTTATATCGTTGCGGTGTTCTGCCTTGACGGGAACGACATAACGTCCCGAACGCATCGTGACAACAGCATCCTGAAGATACTTTGAGGTATTTGGTGAACGAACTATCGAGTCGAGCTTATCTCTGATTGAGCCTTCGGCGCGAACAATTTTTTTGCGAATATCGGCAAGCTCACTGCTTGCATCATCGCTCATTTCAGTCTCGCTCAAAATCGAATCGCCGATTCTGCGTTCAAGTCCCTCGTCGGAGAAAAGTCTGAAAAACAGTTCACCGCAAACTCCCTCACCGTCACCGTACCACGAGCGAAGCAGTCGGGCATTTCGTAAAATCGCCCTTATTGAGAGAAGCTCACCCATGGAAAGTATACCGCCCTTTTTCGCTCTTATTGCGATAAGCGGAATATCCGATACCGCCGAAATGGACGCAGATGTATTTCTCGAAAGCCGAACCATCATTTCGTCGCATCTTTCGAGCGCAAGTACCGCCTCGGAAAGCTCCGGATTCGGCTGTGATTCCGTTATTTTATTCTTGGCGTCGAGACTCGCGGCATAGTCTGACGCTCTTGCAAGTACCTTGTCAAACTCAAGCTGCTTTGCATATTTTAAAAGTGAATTTTTTTCCATATTATTTACCGATTTTTATTTTATCACACTTAAAAAATCCAGTGTTTTAAGCGGTCGTTCTATATGTGAAACAACATAGCTTTCACAAATCTGCTTTAAATTTTCCGCAGTTGAAGCTCCGAGAGCAATAGAGAACGCCTTATTTGGCTGTGAATAAATTATGTGACGCATTGCGGCAAGAACCGAGGCTGAGCAATTAGGCTGTCTGCCGTGCTTTGCGGCACAGCTTTTGCAGATCCACCCTCCCGAAAGAACATCAAAATACAAAACATCTGACTCGTAGCATCCGCATTCCAAGCAGGCAACGAGGTCAGGCATATATCCCGCATAGGACATTATTCTAAGTTCAAATACATTTTTTATCAAATTTCTGTCTTTTTTCTGCTCATTGAGAAGATAAAGTGAGTTGAGCAAAAGTGACAGATATTCCTTTGAATCATCGTCAACAGGTGCCAACAACTTAGTCAGCTCACAGAAATAGGTCGCGTATGCGTTTCCGACCATATCGCTGAAAAGTCTCATAAACCGTTGTTTGGTCATGGCATCGTCGACGGTATACATATTTTTCCCCGAAAAAAGCTCAAAGTCGGAATATGTGAGCATAGAGGTTGGAGTAGTCAGCTTTGACGATGGTCTGAGCGAGCTTTTTGCATAAGCCGAAATAACGCCGCCCGGGGTGAGCAATGTAATCACCCGGTCGGCTTCATTCGTTTTGGTTTCCCATATTACGATACCGTCGGTGGAAATTTTCATAAAGCAAAAACCATATTGCCGTTCAAACAAATACTTATATGTATACGCGGCGCACTGTGAGGTGAAACCTTCGTTGTTTTGAATTCGGGTACTACTAAATGAATTAAAGTCCCAAATCCTTAATAAAGCTCTCCTTGTTGCGCCAGTTCTCGGTAACCTTTACCCAGCATTTCAGATTAACGTGAGTTTCAACCGCTTCCTCTATATCGTGGCGGGCGTCGTTAGTAATCTTTTTGAGCATTGCACCGTCTTTGCCGATAATCATACCCTTATGTGACTGTTTCTCGCAGACGATAAGTGCCTCGATTTTATATCGGTTCGGATTGCTCTCGTCAAAACGCTCTATCTGCACGGCACAGCCGTGAGGAAGCTCGTCCGACAGATGAACGAGCAGCTTCTCGCGGATGATTTCCGCGGCTATCTCGCGCAGTGTGGTATCGGTTATCGCGTCCTCATCATAAAGGAACGGACTCGGCTGAGCGTATTCGGCTATCTTTTCCAAGAGCACATCGGATCCTTCTCCCGTAAGAGCACTGACAGGCACGGGGCGAATACCGAGCGTCTGCTCGAGCGAATCCGACAGCTCATCGCGCCGCTTGACCGTGATAGTGTCGCATTTGTTGAGCACCGGAATTATCGGCGTTCCCGAGGCTTTTATCTCGTCAAACAGCTGCTGTTCAACTGCGTCGAGACCTTTTTTAGGGAAAACGACATACAAAATCGCGTCGATATCCGCCATTGACTCTCGCACTGTTTTGACCATATGCTCATCGAGTCTGTTCTGCGGAAGATGAAAACCCGGTGTGTCGAAAAAAACATACTGAATATTATCGACGGTATATACACCGAGCATACGACCGCGTGTTGTCTGCGGCTTATATGATGTAATGGCAATTCGTGAACCGACAAGACGGTTGACCAATGTCGATTTACCGACATTGGGCACTCCGCTGACGGTGACGAACACCGTTTTAGCTTGATTTTCCATTATTGTGCATTACCATCGTCTTTGACATAGTTATAGCCTCTGGGCAGACCGAGCTTGCGAAGTATCGTTTCCTCCCGTTCGCGAACATGTACCTCGCGCAGACCGCCCTCCTCGTGGTGATAACCGAGAAGATGAAGCATGGAATGAACGGTCAGAAACGCTATCTCGCGTTGCAGAGAATGATTGTATTCGTTTGCCTGCTCGACAGCCTTTTCGATGGAAATGACAATATCTCCTATGGCAAGAGGCTGTCCATCGGGCGGAACCTCGTCGAAATTGCCGTCCTCGAAAAGCGGAAACGACAAAACATCGGTAGCGGTCGGCTTATCACGAAACTGAGTGTTCATACGCTTTATTTCTTCATTATCGACAAATGTAACACTGATTTCGGCGGGGTACTTAAATCCCTCGTTTTCAAGCACCGCATTGCAGCAGCGGCGAACAAGCAGCCTTGTCCCCGAAGGAATCTTGACTGCATTCTGATTGTTGGTAATATAAACCTTATTAGCCATTTATTTCTTACCTCCTGTTTTAGGCTGTGCGTCCTTGGCATAAGCCTTGACTATCTCACTGACAAGACGGAAGCGAACGACATCTTTTTCGGTAAATCTTACCATCTCGATTCCGTCAATATTTTTCAAAATTCTCGTTGCATCAACAAGACCCGATCGCTTACCGTCGGCAAGATCAATTTGAGTAATATCCCCGTTTACAACCATTTTGGAGCCTGTACCGAGGCGCGTAAGAAACATCTTCATCTGTTCGGGAGTGGTATTCTGCGCCTCGTCGAGTATCACAAACGCATTATCGAGCGTTCTGCCTCTCATATATGCAAGAGGGGCAACCTCTATAATTCCCTTTTCGAGCTGCTTCTGGAATGTCTCCGCTCCCATTGTATCAAACAGCGCATCGTAAAGCGGGCGCAGATAAGGGTCAACCTTGTTCTGCAAATCGCCCGGCAAAAAACCGAGCTTTTCTCCCGCCTCGACAGCTGGACGTGTCAGTATTATGCGCTGAACATTGTGCTCCTTGAGAGCCTTGACCGCCATTGTAACCGCAAGATAAGTTTTGCCTGTACCGGCAGGACCGACTCCGAATGTAATAAAATTACCGTTTATTGCGTCTACATATCTGCTCTGACCGAGCGTTTTTGGCTTAACAGGCTTACCGTGAGACGTCACTAAAATACAGGCACCCGTCAGCTTGGACAAGCCGCCGTCCTCATCGTTCTTAACAAGATTGGCGCAGTAACGCACCGTGTTCTCGTCAATTGAACCATTGACCTCGAGCATCTTTTTCATAGCTTCAAAGGTCTTTTGAACAGCCGCGGCATTGCCGTCGTCTCCTATTATCTCTACAGATGTTCCTCTGCCGACAATTCGCACGAGAAACTCCTTTTCGAGAAAATCTATATTTTCATCGAGATTACCGAACAGCACGGCCGCTGTTTCGGGTGACCCGAATTCAAGTTCGATTTGAGCCATTAACGATTCCCTTTCGACTCAGCGAAAAATATTTTGTTCTATTATAACACATTTTTTCAAAATATATAGTGAATAATAACAAAGAATGGTGATTTTTTAACTAATTTCATTTTTTAAAGTTTATTCCGCCTGAAAAAATAGACAAAACTCACTCTGCTGTCGAATGAAAAATGGTAAAAACACCGTCATTCGGCCGTTGAATTATCGTTATCGGGATAATGACAGATGTCTCGCTCGACTCGGTAAAAAACCGTTCTTGTATATCCGTCATCGGTTATGCCGCTCTGTGATTTTCTTCCGAGCACTATCGAGCCTTTATCGAGAGATGCGATGAAGTCCTGCTCCGCTTCGTCTAATAGCTTCTTTGCCTGAGCGGTGTTGATACTGCGTATCTCGGAGATATGTTCGGTATATTCGGTTATCTGCATTTTGAAGGGAAGACGCACACCGAACAGATACAGTTCTTTGATATATGTCAGACTGTCACAGCCTTCGGGAATTTTTCGCGGGTCAGCGGATACGCGGACACCGTTTGCTGTAATCAGACTTTTTTTCACAATACATTTTCCGGTTTTTATCTTTGTCTCAACTGTTTTCGGCTGAACGAATTCGGCAGTTACATCAGTCACAGCTCTTACCTCCGCCCATACCGATTTAGTCCATGATTTCGACATTCTTGTTTCGGTGACAGTCAGCAGCAAATCGCCCTTATGAACCGTATCCCCGACCTTAACCGCCGGAACACCTCCGTAAGCAGAAACGGATGTGATTTTTCCGTCACAATCTGCGTAAACGTTTTCTCCCCGTCCGGCGTCGATTTCCGGCACGGGGGTCTTTTCAAGCACCTCGACAACCGCCCTGCCGTATCCGAGATTAATGCTCACTCGCGAAAGCTCACTGCGTTTAAGAAGCATTTCAAGAGAAACGGCGTCTGTATCTACATCATCCCGAAGTATAAAGCAGCGCAGACCACAGTCGGCAAGCTCGGCAATAAATTCACGCTCGGGAATCGAATGCAAACCCTTGACCTCAATTTCAAATACCGTTTTGCCGAGCAAAAATAAAGTAAGTGCAAAAACAGCAGCCCCGCTCGCAATACAGTGAAAATCACGGTTTCTCTTGAGCAGCAAAAGTAAGCTGTGCTTTTCGGCAATTCTCACACGACATTGACAGCGGCGGGCAATTGGACGAAGTATGGCATAGCGGTCAGCTCTGATTGAAAAGAACAGAGTGTCGTTTCTGACCATCAGATTAAACGGCTCAAGACCGCGTTTGAACATTTCATCGGATAATCGTTCCGTCCACCCGCCTTTTGCCGTGACGTCGACATAACCTATAACAAAACGCAGTAATCCGTCACCCTTCATTTCCACTCGACCTTCTTTCCAAAGTAATCGTCTCAAAATCTGCTTTCACCGCAACATTGCTTTCGGTGAATCCCTCGAGCAGAATGTTTCTGCCGGTTAGGATGAGATTAAAGTCGCCCATATCGAGTATCAGCGTACTGTCGGTACACGCCGAAATCCCACGGCATCCGCTTATCTGCATATATTCTTTTCCGACAAGATGAATCGTAGGTATCGGTGCAACGGCGTCAAGCGGTATATCAAGACCTTCCGCAAGTCTTCCGATGAATTTATATCCTCTTTTCTTTTTGCGAATAAAACATCATCCCCCAAATCATATATATGTATTGAAGATACAAATTTAAAACAGGAGAATAAAAATGAGCAAGAAGAAAAGGAACGCGGTCGGTACTGTCGCCGCAGCCGTGTTTGCCGTCGCACTGTGCTTTCTGCCGGATATCGCCGTCGAGGGTTTGAGAAACGGTCTGATTTTGTGCTATGAAACCGTAATTCCGTCGCTGTTTCCGTTTATGTTTGTCTGTGACCTGATAATGTCGTTGTTTCTTTACGAAAGAAACAGAAAACCAACAGTTCTGCCGATAATTTTGTTTTCACTTGCAGGAGGATTTACTATGGGTGCAAAAGCACTTGTGGAATCGGTTAACGCGGGTGCAATCTCAAGAGAACGCGCCGGCGGACTGCTTTGCGGCTGTATCAACGCAGGACCTGCATTTCTGATAGGAGCCATCGGTACGGGACTTCTGAAAAGCAAGCCTGCCGGACTGATTCTGTTTGCTTCTCTGTCGCTGTCATCCATTATCTGCATTCTGCTTTTCGACACAAAGGACGGTGGTGAAATCAAAGCAATAACAAAGGTTAAAAATGCAAGCGTGGTCAGCTCAATGTCGGCGGCGGTCATGTCAACGCTTATTCTCTGCGGTTATGTGTCGCTGTTTTCCTGTGTTATCACCCTGCTTTCACATCTTCTTTCGGTAATAAGTGGCTCGCTCGGCAACATAATCCTGTACGCGGCAGGAACTATTTGCGAGGTATCAACCGGCTGTAATTC
>DCGT01000043.1:0-1860 GCA_002315315.1 Faecalibacterium sp. UBA1771 | reverse complement strand
CCCGAGTGTTCGGTCCGTCCGCAGCCGTTCATCTATGCGCCGTGTCGGTAAGCCTTTGCGGTGCAAGCGTACTGATGCAGGTTAGCTCAATATTGTCGGAAACGGGCATATCCATAAGAAAATTTCTGCTTTCAAGGCTGGTACATACCCCGCTGACCTTGATGCTGATTGATATTCTGACCGCTCTGCTCCCGCAAAGCACCTCAGAATGTCTGTCACAGGGTCAATCGGCAGGCTTGTTTTCCGTCTCTCCGCTGTATTCTCTCGCCGCTTTTGCCTGTGCCGTGATAATATCAGTCGGCAGAAAAACCTTTCATCTATTTACTAACGGGGAAAACGGGGGTATAATAAAAATAATCAAATGAGATGGTGAGATTATATGAAAAAAGAGAAAACACTTTTCAATGCAAATATAACTCCCGCCTGCGAATACTGTGTATTTGCCAAGGATGCCGACGAGCCTAAAATGGTTATGTGCGAGCGTGCGGGAATGGTTTCAACCTACTACCGCTGTAAAAAATTCAAGTATTCGCCGGTTCGCCGCATACCAAACCGTATGCCTAAGCTGCCGAATATGAATCCCGATGATTTCAAGCTTTAATATATTTGATATAAAAATAAAGCAGGTTTTTCGTTCTCTCTCGATTGCGAAAAACCTGCTTTTATCGTTTATAACAATTATCCCTGTTCTTCCTCCGATTGCTGAGCATCCTCAGTCTGTGCACGAATGCTGACCGGCTCAATGAGACCGTCGGCGCCGAGACCGAAAGCGGATTTACCTTTAATGGTATGCGTTGCAATATATTCGTACCATTTTTGATATGAGGACGGAACAAGGTGAATACCGTCGGGAGCAGAAATCGACGTGGGCATATGACCGGTGCCGTCGTTGAAAATGCTATTTGTATCGAGATAGTATGCACCTTTTTCCATGGCAAGCTGCTTTAGCAGACTGTTGTACAAATCAATATTTTCGGTGCTGTAACAGGTTCTCTCCTGTGCCGCAGCCGCGGTAGTATAAAAAAGCGATTCGATGATAATATACGAATCGGGGTTGCAACGGGCAATGATATCGTACAAATCACTGTATCCCTGAATAAGCGTCTCGGGCGACGACCAGTTGAGACCGTTTGTTCCCAGCATAAGATATATTTTTCTCGCACCCACATAGTTTATCGCTTCTGCCATAGTCAGCAATGTACCGTCCGGCAACTCATAAAACTGATGTGTCTGAGCACTTGTCGGATTTATTCCGCGACAATATATGACCTGCAGATTTTCGTTGATGTTGTAAAGCGAGAATCCCTCGGTAAGTGAGTCACCGACCAAAACGGCGTCGGCAAAATAATCATCGGTCACCTGCGGAGTTTCCTCCAGCACCTCGCCCAAAACCTGCTCCGTGCCTTCATCATCGTTCTCTTCAAAGCTCTCGATAGAGGTCGTATCGGGTGCAGCAAGCGGTGCAGTATTGAAATATTCTTTATTTAAATTTTTTGAATAGGTAAAATGACTTATCAGCAAAACGCACAGCAAAAGCAGCGCCGACACGACAAGCGCCGGCAATTTGTCCCTTAATACATCCCTAACTGTTTCTTTTGTCATATTGCAGACGATTATCCTTCCGATATCTTTATAGGTTGATTATATCACAATTCTTTTGCAATATAAATAAAAATTTCGCAAATCCATATATTCATACAAAATGTCATTTTGCACAAATAGAGCAATGTTACGACGTCATTTTTACCGAAAATTAATCATTGACTTAACGTCGAAAAGAATATAATATATAAGTGTGGCGCTTGCATAACGCCTTACCGAAAAAGAGGTATATTTGCTACTGTGGCTCAGCTGGTAGAG
>DCGT01000040.1 GCA_002315315.1 Faecalibacterium sp. UBA1771 | reverse complement strand
TTTGAGGTGCGTTTGAACGATGTAAGAGTACCGCCGGAGCCGTACCTTTACATCGTTCAAACGCACCTCAAAGTGAATGTGCGGACCGGTCGAGTTGCCGGTCGAGCCCATAAGCGCTATAAGCTGTCCGCGCCGGACAACTTCACCGACAGTGGCAATAAGCGTACTGCAATGTCCGTACAGAGTTTTCATACCGTTGCCGTGGTCGACAATGATATAGTAGCCGTAGCCGGTATTCGTCCAGCCGGAAACAACAACGGTGCCGTTATCCGCCGCATAAAGCGGTGTGCCTGTTGCACAGGCGATGTCGATACCCTTGTGGATACCGTTCCAGCCTCTCGAAATGCTGTAGCCCGGACCTGTAGGCCAGAACAGCGAGCCTGTTCCGATAACGCTTACCGTACCGTCCGACTGAGCTCCGGCGACAACAACGGTGTTGACAACGGGCTTGGTTATCTCCTCCGAAACAAGCGTGCGGCTTATCTCTTCACCGTTCTCATATTCGACCTCGTATGTGCTGGTCAGCTCTCCGTCCTCACCGGTTACCATTTCATAAACATATCCGACCTGGTAACGTGTATCCTCTTGAACGACCGTGCGATGCTCAAGCTTGGTAACAATGGTCTCAACCTTATATTCCTTAATATTTATAATCGACTCGGAACGCGCAACGAGCAGAACGTCTCCCTTGCTTACATCGAGACTGACGCCGGGATTGAGGTCCTGTAGCTGTTCTATTGTTATACCGTTCTTGGACGCTATCTTATCCGCCGTTTCGTTTTCGCCGACGGTGTAGTAGATATCCTGCTTTTCTCCCGAGTATATAAGATTTTCAAGCGTTTCAAACGGCACTACACTGCTCTCGGGATAAATTCCGTCGATTAGCTCGACGTCGCGACTGAACTTGACAACGGTAGAGCCATCGATAGCCGCCGCTTCGGCATAAGGTGCAATAATGCTGTCAATCGTATCACTGAGCAGCTCACCTGCCGAGGTAGCACCGTAAAATACTCCTCCGACATACAACCCCGTCGCCTGTGCGATTTCGGTCCCTGATACCGACAGCAGATTGTCTGCCATGGCGGTCTGCGTCGACAGCATACTCTTGTCGGCAACAACAACGCTCAAATGTGCGTTAGCTGTCCAGGTTTCATCGCCGCCCGAATATACGATTCTGTCCTTTAATATTTTCTGTGCAGATTCGTAGGATGCCTCATCGGCAACATACCCGACAAGCTGTCCGTTATAGCTTACCGACAGCGCATAGTCGAGGTTGGCAATCTTGTACATTACGATAATGCACAGTACAAGTGCCGTCACCGGCAGCATATAGTTGAGAAAGGTCACAACAAGGTGCTTATTCCACATCCAGCCGTAATGGAAAAACTGCCCGACTCTGTTGCGGCGGGAGCGCATATCCTTATCCTTGTAATCCTGCATTACGTCGACAAAGCTTTTAGTGCTTCGTGCCGCCTTTTTAAAAGGATTGACAATATCGGATGCAATATTCGCCAATCCGCTTCCCAAAGCCGAAAAAGCTACTGATAATCCACGGAAAATACCCTTAAAAGCGGCAACAATTCCATGTCTTATATGTCGTAAAATATTTTTGAATTCACGTTCGATGGACGCACCGAGATAATAAAGCTGGTCATCGAAATATCCTATCAAAAACGACAACAGCTGTGCGGTACTCACCTTTTGCCTGCGGTGATTTCTGCCTGTGTTCATCGAACCTGTATTGTATTTGCCGGTCATCTGAATCTCCCCTTCTGCGTAAGCATCAGCCGCACCATGCAGCTGCTCTATACTTCCGCATACTTGTTGTTTATTATATAGGATTTTTCAAAAAAATTCAATATATTTTGCTTTATTTAGGCAAAAACGAAAAGAACCCGCCGACACAAAGTGCCGACGGGCATAAAATCTTGAAAAATCAGTCTATTTTCTCTATCCAGCCGAAGCTGTCGGGCTTTCTGCCCCACTGCAGGTCGGTCAGCTCATCATAGAGCTTCTGCGACATAGCACCGATCTGTCCGTTGTTGATGGTATATTCCTTGCCGCCTACCTTGAGCATACCGATAGGCGAGATGACGGCGGCGGTACCGCTGCCGAAAGCCTCTTCAAACGTGCCGTCCTCAAAAGCCTTCACAAGGTCATCGACCGAAATTCTCTTTTCGGTGACCTTTTCGCCCCAGCTTTGAAGCATTTCAATAACGCTCTTGCGGGTAATACCGGGCAGAATGCTTCCCTCGAGAGCGGGGGTTACGACCTCACCGGCAATTTTGAAGAAAACGTTCATAGCACCGACTTCCTCGATATACTTGCGGTGAACGCCGTCCAGCCACAGAACCTGCGAATAGTCCTGATGCTTCGCCTCGTCCTGAGATTTGAGCGAAGCGGCGTAGTTGCCGCCGGTCTTGGCAAAGCCCATTCCTCCCTTGACGGCGCGGACATAGTTCTCCTCGATGTAAATCTTGACGGGGGCGAGTCCGCCGGCATAGTAGGAGCCGGACGGTGAGAGAATTATGATAAACAGATAAGAGCTTGCGGGGCGAACACCGAGATGAGCGTCTGTAGCAATAATAAACGGACGGATATACAGCGAGGTGTCTTTGCTGTGCGGCACCCATTTTTCTTCAATTTTGATAAGCTCCTTGAGTGCGTGCAGTGCAAATTCCTCGTCGATCGCGGGAATGCAAAGACGCTCGTTGCTCTTGTTGAGACGCTTAAAATTCTCCTGCGGGCGGAAAAGCTGAATACTGCCGTCGGCGGTACGATAGGCCTTGAGTCCCTCGAAAACCTCCTGACCGTAGTGCAGAACCATTGCGGCGGGGTCGAGCGCGATGGGGGCGTAAGGAACGATTCTTGCGTCATGCCATCCCTTGCCTTCGTCGTAGTTCATCACAAACATATGGTCGGTAAAAACATTTCCGAAGCCGAGCTTGCTCTCGTCGGCGGGAATTTCTTTAGGCTGTGTGGTAAGATTAATGGAAAGCTCCATTTGTTTTCAACCCCTTTTTAGTAATTTAAACTGATTATACCAATGAATGTGAGAAAAATCAATAATTATTCGTTTTTATATTTTATGTTGATATAACGAATAAAATAAAGTAAAATAAAGCTATTCATACTAATCGAAAGGTCAGAAAAATGGCTGTATTTGTACCGTTTAAGGGCGTTCGCTATGACGCCGACGACAACACGCTCGCCGAGCTTGTCTGCCCGCCTTATGACATTATTTCTTCCACCGAGTTTGCGCTTCTGCGCGGCAATAATCCCGACAACATCGTCACGGTAGAGCTTCCCGTCGGCGGCGACAACCGTTATGAGAAATCTGCCGGCTATCTTCGCGATATGATGAACGAGGGCACACTCAAGCGCGACGAGAAGGCAATGTATTACATTTATCAGATGGAATACCCCGACCCGTCGGCGTCCGCCGGAAAAAAACACCGCAAAATGCTGTCGGTCGAGGGCATCGTAGGTCGTTGCTTCCTTGAGCCGTTCGAGAACGGAGTAGTTCTGCCGCACGAGAACACACTGTCCAAGGCAAAGGAGGACAGACTAAAGCTACTTGAAGCGTCGAGAGCCAACATCAGCTCGGTTTATTCGCTTTTCAACGACGAGCAGGGTGAAATACTCAAGCTTATCAAAAAGCTGATGAAGCAAATTAAACCGCAGAGCGTCAAGTACGGCGAAGAAACTCATCGCATCTATCCCGTCAGCGATGATGAGAGCATTGAGCTTATCCGCAAAACCTTCACCGATAAAAAGCTGTATATTGCCGATGGTCACCACCGCTACGAAACGGGTCTGAACTATAAGAAACAGCTCATTGAATCGGGCGTGAACGTGACCGACGAGGACCCCGAATCGTACATTATGATGACCTGCGTACCGCTTGAGCATCCGGGTCTCACCGTTTTGCCCACCCACCGCATCATCAAGGGTCAGGACCCTTATTTCCCTTACGAGCGATTCTTTAATCAATGCCGCGATTACTTTGACATTGTCGTTGTAGACACCGAAACAGCACAGGGGTATCTCGACGCCTGCCACAAAAACGGCAAATGTGCCTTTGTAATGTATACCGGCGGCAAGGGACGCCGCAAAATGAACATCTTCGGCATTGACCGCAA
Organism: Faecalibacterium sp. UBA1771; assembly: GCA_002315315.1. Lineage (GTDB taxonomy): Bacteria > Bacillota > Clostridia > Oscillospirales > Ruminococcaceae > UBA1771. The sequence goes on along the minus strand of DCGT01000040.1, from coordinate 5,599 downwards.
CAAGGTATTTGACCCCAACGCCAATATTTTTCTTATGGTTTTACGGGACAGAAGTATTCTCGACAGCGCAATAGACGAGGGCGGTCACGCATATAAAAATCTCGACGTGACCATTCTGCACAAGCTGATTCTCGAGAATATTCTCGGCATAGACAAGCAGGATATGGCGGCAGGCAAAAGTCTCACCTATACCCGTGACACAACCGAGGCTATTGACTATGTCGACGCCGGAGAGGCGGATTTCGCATTTTTACTCAATCCGACAACAGTCAAGGAGATTTCCGACGTTGCCGCCGAGGGCGATCGTATGCCGCAAAAAAGCACCTATTTCTATCCCAAGCTCATAACCGGTCTGGTTATTAACGTAATGGAAGAGCGCGAATAAAGCTCCGTCACAAGTTAATGCTTAATCGAAAAAGTCCGAGCATCTCATTGATGCTCGGACTTTGAATTTATTGCTGTTCCTCTGTACTTTCCGTGTCACTGCTTTTGGCTTCCGCTTCGGTTTTACTGCCGAAAATCATTGCGGCAGTTCCCCCGAGCAGTGCCGTTACGACTCCGCCGAGTTGGAAGCTTACCGCGCCCGATTTCATAAGGAAATAGAACTGTTCGGTGTCCATTCCCCCGGCAGACGATAAAGCCCTGTTTGCGTAATTACAGCCCAATGTCGTAGCATTAAATATCATCATCAAGCCGACAAAGCAGATAAACAAGCTCAAAGATAAAATAACAGTTTTCTTTTTCATATTTTACCCTTCCTTTTTACGGTGTCGGAACGGGATCTCCCGGAGGGTCGGTCGGTGTTACCGGTTCAGTAGGCGTCTCCGGTTCAGTAGGTGTTACCGGGTCGGTCGGTATCACAGGATCAGTCGGCGTAATCGGGTCGGTCGGTGTTGTCGGATCGGTCGGCGTAGTCGGGTCGTCGGCAGATTCGTCCTCCTGTTTCTGCGCGGACAACAGATAGATTGTGAAATCTTACCCGTTATCGTCTTTGGACACCACGGCACACATAATACGTGCCGTCGAGCCGCTGAAGCCCTCGAATATTGACATAGCGACATCTTGCTCGGTTCCCGCCTCAGCGTCGGACTTCATAACGGTAAAGGCGTAAGAATTGAACGCCCTTGATGAAATATCGGACGAATAGCTCTCAAGCGTAAACCCGCTTTCGACAGCCGCCGCGTTGATGTAGCTGATGACCTTTCCCTCGTCGAACTTCGGCTTTTCGATGACCGGAGCGGGACGGCGAGCGGGACAGCTTGTCAGTGTCGGACGGGTATCCTCGGTAATAAGCGCGTGTGTGCGTGCGTATTTGAAAACCGCATTGAGCGCATCGGTTGTAAGATGAATACCGTCCTCAACGACATAGTTATCTTTTATCGCGCCCTTGGAATTTTTCAAAACCTCGGAGATATTGAGAAAATGCAGACCCCTTTGTTTGGCAAGCTTCATAAGTGCCTCATTGTATGCATCGACTCTTTTGTTATCTATATCGTACGAGGTCGTTTCCGACACGGGCGCAACAGCCATAATTATAATGTCGGAATAAGAATAAGCATTTTGAATCGCATCGAGAGCCTTATTATATTCGGAAACAAATGCGTCAACGGAATATCCGGCAACATTATTTGTACCGAAATTGATGATAACCCTGCGCGGCTGCTGCATGGATATCGCCGTAGGAATAGTCACGGGATTGTTATATCCGTAAAAATACGCAACGGCACTGCCCGCAACGGACTGTATGCCCATTCCCTCAACGCCTATCAGGTTGTCGATACCGAGCAGACCGAAGAAATACATCCTCGCCGTATTGCTGTCGCCGACAAAGAGGGTATCTTTTATATACTGCTCACCTGCGTCGGATGTTTCGTCGAGCACGACTCCTTCATATTCTGACGGAACCTCTATTTCGATAATCTGCTCCTGCTCTTCTCCACTCTTAACCTCAGGGAAGCTCTGCATCCCCGACGGATGAATATTGCCCTCGGACGGCAGCAAAATACAGGTAACAACCGTTGCGGTCGTGATAACCGCCGCCGCCGCAATTGCAACTGTCACTATTTTGTTTGCCAAGAAAAAGTCTTTGATTTTTCCCATATCGATCTCCGCAAAACCGAATATTAATCAATCGGAGCATCGGCTGGTGCAGATGCTCCGTAAAGGCTCTTATAAATTATCCGTTATTCTTCATCGTTACCGCCGCAACCGCTGCATCCGCCGCAGTTTCCGCCGCAGATATCAAGACCAAACTCGAGCTTTTCGCCGCAATTGGGACACTCAAGCTCGCCCTTCATCAGCGTTTCCTCGTCGATGCAGATTATCTCGTGACAATTCTGACATTCAACATCGTAAAGCTGCTGCTCGTCATCTCCGATATCCTCGTCGCCGAACAACTCATCGAGGTCCTCCTCGACGGCGTCAAGCTCATCGTAAACGTCCTCGACGGTTTCGTACAGCTCGTCTACGTCCTTGGCGGTGTTGGTAACGGTCTGCGCCATATCACAAATCAAATCAATGAGAGCGTCGACAACCTTTTGTTCCTTTTCACCGAACTTGAGGTCGCTCCCCTCAATAAGCCCTTTTAAAAATGCCGCTTTTTCACTGACAGTCATTGTATTATCGCTCCTAAAAAGCTTTTACGCTCTTTCGAGATATTCACCGGTACGGGTATCAATCTTAATCTTGTCACCCTCGTTGATGAAAAGCGGAACACGGATTTCGGCTCCGGTTTCAAGTGTGGCGGGCTTAAGGGTATTAGTGGCGGTATTGCCTCTCACACCCGGATCGGTGTGTGTGACCTCGAGAACGACAAAGAACGGAGGCTCAAGACCGAAGACCTTACCCTTGTAGGACAGAATCTTGACGTCGGTATTCTCTTTGACAAACTTAAAGTTGTCGGGAAGGTCAGAGGCGGCGATGGGCTGCATCTCGTAGCTTTCCTTGTCCATGAAATAATAGAGGTCACCGTCGTTATAGGAGTATTCCATATCGCGTCTGTCGATATAGGCATTCTCAAACTTTTCGGTCGGGCTGTAGGTACGCTCGACAACGGAACCGGTAATGACATTGCGGGTCTTGGTGCGGACAAAGGCGGCGCCCTTACCCGGTTTTACGTGCTGGAATTCGATAATCTGGAATACGTTACCGTCCTCTTCGAAGGTAACACCGTTTCTAAATTCGCCGGCAGAAATCATATTATATATTCTCCTAAAAATTTAAATTACATTTTATTCTAACATACATTATACCGCTTATGCAAGTGCGGAGCGCTATATTTCGGACTTTTTCGGTTTTATATTACTATGCAATTTGTATAAAAAGACAAATCAAAGCACAAACAGCTCTCTTGCCGAGGCGGTGAGGTTCTCACATCCGCTTTCACCGAGCAGTACCATATTCTCGATTCTGACACCGAATTTGCCGGCAATATAGATACCGGGCTCGATTGTCACTATCGTCCCGACCGGAAGCGGCTTGTCGTAGCTCGGAGAAGCGTTGGGGCTCTCGTGAATTTCAAGTCCCAGCGAGTGTCCGAGTGAATGACCGAAGCAGCCCTCGTAACCCGCGGAATAGATTATTTCTCGGGCAACGGCATCCAAATCCCTGCCGACCATACCCGCCTTCGCCACCTTCATAGCTTCGGTCTGTGCCTTATAGACAGTGTCATAAACCTTGAGCATTTCGGCAGACGGCTCACCGACGGCAACGGTTCTCGTCATATCGGAGCAATAACCGTTTTTCTTTGCGCCGTAATCCATGGTGACGAAATCGCCCCGCTCTATCCTGCGGTCGCACGGAACGCCGTGGGGCTTAGAGGTATCGGGACCGCTGATTGCGATGGTGGAAAATGCCAATGAATCGGCTCCGTTGCGCTTCATAAAGTATTCCAGCTCAGCGGCAAGCTCACGCTGTGTCATTCCGACCCTGATAACGCCTCTGATATGCTCGAACGCTGCATCGGTAATAGCTTGAGCAGAGCGGATTGCATCGACCTCTCTCGGCTCCTTTACGGCACGCAGAGCGGTCAATGTATCGGTAACGGTTCCGTCGGCAATTATTGTTACACCGAGTTTTTTACCGTACATCTCGAATTCACGGATGCTGACACTGTTTTCGATATGAAGTTTTGTTACCTGTTCACTTTTGAGCAGGTCGACAAGCTGGTCATAAATCTTGGTGGTGAGCACCGGCTCGACACCTGCCGATTCCTGCTGTGCGGCCTCGATATAGCGAAAATCCTCAAACAGAACGGCACGGTTTCTCGTAACCAGCAAAACACCTTCATCGGCGGCAAATTCGCTCAGATAATGGCGCTGTGCCTCGCTTGTGATAAGTGCCGCCTCGAAATCGGACGGCATACGCTGTAAGAATTTTTCTACTCTCGTCATAATTCTTACCTCCCTATTTTCTCTCTTAATTCAATATATTGACGGCGCATAAAGGACGCATCCTCCGCCTGAGTACCGTCCGATTCGCATATTACTGTCGGGAACAGCTCACGCTCCACTATAAGCTCGAGAAGCGGTATCGGCTCAGGTCCGAACTGCGTATCGGTAAAGGTGAGGTGGCGCTTTTCTCCGCCGGTCGTATACTCTATTTTACTGAAATGCGCATGAAAATGCTTTAATCTATCGCTGCCCAAACGGTCGGAAACCGTATCGAGTATCTGCGCGTAATGCTCTTTTGACGATATACCTCCGAGCGTTCTCGCATTGAGATGACCGAAATCTATGCAGGGAATAAGCCGTTCATCTATCGAGCACAGCTCCATAACTTCATCAAGTGAACCGAGCTGATTGATTTTGCCCATCGTTTCGGGACACAGCGTAATGTCACCGAAGCCCTGCTCATCAAGCGCGTCAAGACAGCTTTTGAGTGTTGACTTGGCAAGCTCCAACGCCTGCTCTCTTGTCTGTTTGCCGCACGAGCCGGAATGAAGTATTACTCGGCGCTTGCCCATAGCCTTAACGGCGGCGGCGCTCTCAAGAACATACCGTATACTGCCCATTCTGGTTTTTTCTTCAAGTCCCGACAGCGAAATATAGTACGGCGCGTGCAGACTCAGCTCTATTCCCTTTTCAGCCGCGAGCTTACCGAGCTTTTCGGCAGAAGCCTGCGACACTCTTACACCCCTGCCGCACTGATACTCAAAAGCATTGAGACCGTGCTCGGCGGTATGAGTGGGAATATCAAACATATTCTTGTACTTTTCGGAAAAGCTCAACGACTGACCTGCAGGTCCGAAGCGTGCTTCCTCCATTACTTTTCCCTTCTTTCAAACCGTTTCATAAACGGCTTTTCCAGCTTACGCTTAAAAATCACAAACGGATAAATATCGTCCGAAACGGGGCGAACCATAATTGAACGGCAATGCGCAAACTTGGATAGCAGAATATCGGTGAAGAGCTGGTCGCCCACCACCGCCGCTTCCTCCTTTGTCAATCCGAGCAATTTCAGCGCCCTGCGAAAGCCCGCCGTCCGCGGCTTTAACGCCTTAGCGGTAAACGGCAGACCTATCTTGTCGGCAAACGGCTTGACCCTCTCGTAATCGTTGTTTGAAATGATAATCGCCTTGACCCCTGCATTGTGCAGCATT
>DCGT01000015.1:13240-42151 GCA_002315315.1 Faecalibacterium sp. UBA1771 | reverse complement strand
TAACCGAACATTTCGGACAGCGGAACGAAGGCGGTAATTTCCTGAGCACCCGTAAGAGTATCCATTCCCTGGATCTGTCCCCTGCGGCTGTTGAGATCGCCGATGACATCTCCGGTGTACTCGTCGGGAACAATTACCACGACCTTCATAATAGGCTCGAGAACTACCGGATCTGCCTTTCGCAGAGCATCCTTAAGCGCCATAGAGCCGGCAATCTTGAACGCCATTTCGGACGAGTCGACCTCGTGGAACGAACCGTCATAAAGCGTTACCTTGATGTCAACAACGGGATAACCCGCGAGGACACCCGACTGCATTGCACCCTGAATACCGATATTGGTAGGCTCGATAAATTCCTTCGGAATTGTTCCTCCGGTAATAGCATTGATAAACTCGTAGCCCTTGCCGGTTTCGTTGGGTTCGACCTTAATTTTAACATGAGCATACTGACCGTGACCGCCGCTCTGACGCACATAGCGCTCCTCGACGTCGGCGTTACCTCTGATGGTTTCGCGGTAGGCGACTTGCGGTGAACCTACATTAGCTTCAACCTTAAACTCACGCAACAGACGGTCGACAATGATCTCGATATGCAGCTCACCCATTCCGGCGATGATTGTTTGACCTGTCTCTTCGTCGGTATAGGTCCTAAAGGTCGGATCCTCCTCGGCAAGCTTGGCGAGAGCGATAGCCATCTTTTCCTGACCGGCTTTGGTCTTGGGCTCGATAGCTACGCGGATAACGGGGTCGGGGAACTCCATTGATTCGAGAATAACGGGTCTGCTCTGCTCGCAAAGAGTATCACCGGTAGTGGTATTCTTGAGTCCTACAGCAGCGGCGATATCGCCCGCGTAGCACTCTTCAATATCTTTACGGTGATTGGCGTGCATCTGAAGAATACGTCCGATTCTCTCGTTGGAATCCTTGACCGAGTTGTAGACTGTGCTTCCGGTTTTGACAACGCCCGAATACACTCTGAAGAAACAGAGCTTACCGACGAACGGGTCGGTCATTATCTTAAAGGCAAGAGCCGAGAAAGGCTCATTGTCGCCCGGATGTCTCTCCTCGTCCTCACCTGTCTTGGGGTTTGTTCCCTTAATAGCGGGAATATCGAGCGGAGACGGCATATAATCTACGATGGCGTCCAACAGCTTCTGAACGCCCTTATTGCGGTATGAGGTTCCGCAAAGCACGGGGACCAATTCATTCGAGATGGTACCGATGCGGATAACACGCTTGATATCATCTATTGTGATTTCGTCGCCGTTGAGGTACTTATCCATGAAATCCATATCAATTTCGGCAAGTGCCTCTAACATATTGCTGCGATACTCCTCAGCCTTTCCCTTCATATCATCGGGAATGGGCTCACCTTCAACGTCGTGCTGTACGACCTCGAAGTTTGTGTAGGCTTTCATATCGACAAGGTCAATAAGTCCCACATAATCATCCTCTGCTCCGATAGGCAGCTGGATGGGAACCGCATTGCATTTCAGGCGGTCCTTCATCATATCAACGACACGATAGAAGTCTGCACCCATGATGTCCATTTTGTTGACATAAGCCATGCGGGGAACACGGTATTTATCGGCTTGGCGCCAAACCGTTTCCGACTGGGGCTCGACGCCGCCCTTGGCGCAAAAGACGGTTACCGAACCGTCCAATACGCGAAGGGAGCGCTCTACTTCGACTGTAAAGTCTACATGTCCCGGAGTATCAATAATGTTGATTCTATGGTCGTTCCAGTATGCCGTGGTGGCAGCGGAGGTTATGGTTATGCCTCTTTCCTTCTCCTGAGCCATCCAATCCATAGTGGCAGCGCCATCGTGGGTCTCGCCGATTTTATGGTTAATACCGGTATAATAAAGGATACGCTCTGTTGTCGTAGTCTTACCGGCATCTATATGAGCCATTATGCCGACGTTACGGGTAGCTTCAAGCGATACGTCTCTGGGCATAAAATCCTCCTTCTTCTAATTGTAAAATGAAACGATCAATATCTGTAATGGGCGAAAGCCTTGTTGGCCTCTGCCATTCTGTGGGTATCCTCGCGCTTCTTAACAGCGTTACCGGTACCGTTGCAGGCGTCCATAATTTCATGGGCGAGTCTCTCGCTCATGGTACGCTCGCTGCGCTGTCTGGAGTAGCCTACGATCCAACGCAAACCGAGTGTCTGTCTGCGGTCGGCTCTGACCTCCATAGGAACCTGATAGGTAGAACCGCCGACACGGCGAGCCTTAATTTCGAGCTCGGGCATGATATTGTCCATTGCCTTCTCGAACATCTCAAGCGGGTCGTTGCCTGTCTTTTCCTTTACAATGTCAAAAGCGGAGTAGACTATCTTGGAGGCAACTCCTCTTTTGCCGTCGTACATGATGAAGTTGATAAGACGAGTCACCATCTTCGAGCCGTACATAGGATCGGGCAGTACATCGCGCTTGGCAATATTGCCTCTTCTTGGCATTCTTTCTTCCCTCCCTCATAGGAATGATTTCAAAGGTACTCGAAAGCGATTAAGCTTCCGCAGTTGCCGGCAAAAAGGCATTTATATATAAAGCCTTATGCGGCATTAATGCTGATAACGGATAAAAAATTACTTTTTCTTGGCGCGCTTTGCACCGTACTTGGAACGAGCCTGACCACGACCGTTAACACCCTGGGTATCAAGTGTACCGCGGATAATGTGGTAACGAACACCGGGCAGGTCCTTAACACGACCGCCGCGAACAAGCACTACGCTATGCTCCTGAAGGTTGTGTCCGACTCCGGGGATATAGCCCCAAACTTCGATTCCGTTGGTAAGACGTACTCTGGCGACTTTACGAAGAGCAGAGTTCGGCTTCTTCGGAGTCATCGTCTTGACAGTGGTGCAAACACCGCGCTTTTGCGGAGAGGACAAATCCGTATAGATTCTCTTTTTGGAGTTGTAGCTTCTCTGCAGGGCGGGAGATGCAGACTTGTAGACGGACTGCTCACGTCCCTTGCGAACGAGCTGATTGAATGTCGGCAAACCGGTTTCCTCCTTTTTAAAAATTTGTATTTATTGAAAGGCATAATACGCCTATCAAACAATTGAACAACATTCTGATTATATATCAGACGAATCGGAAAATCAATATATTTTATCCGATATTCTGATATTCGTCATGTTCAAGTGCAGGGTCGACAATCTCGTAATCGGAATTGGTGAATTCGTCCATACCGGTACCGGCGGGGATAAGCTTACCGATAATTACGTTCTCCTTAAGACCGACAAGCGGGTCGCTCTTGCCCTTAATTGCGGCGTCGGTAAGAACCTTGGTGGTCTCCTGGAACGACGCGGCGGACAGGAAGGACTCGGTTGCGAGAGAAGCCTTGGTGATACCGAGCAGAATAGGCTCGGACTTGATGGGAACGAGCGGATTTTCCGGGTCGACGGGAGTATTGGCGACCATCTCGTTGTATTCCTCAAGGTCGTTGACGTCGATAAGCGTTCCGGCAAGATATTCGCTGGTGCCCGGGTCAACGATACGTTCCTTTCTCATCATCTGACGGACAATAACCTCGATATGCTTGTCGTTGATGTCAACGCCCTGCATACGGTAAACGCTCTGAACCTCCTGAATCAGATAGTCCTGAACGGCGAGCTTACCTCTGATTGCAAGAATATCATGCGGGTTGGCAAGACCGTCGGTAATCATATCGCCGACCTTGACTGTATCTCCCTCTCCGACCTTCAGCGAAATGCTGTACGGGATAAGATAGCTGCGCTCCTGCGGAACGCCGTCCTCGTCGATGCCGTTAATAATAGCATAACGGTTTTTCTTGGTATCATCTATGTGAACGGTACCCGAAATCTCGGTGAGAATAGCAAGGTGAGCGGGCTTGGGACGACGACCCTCGAACAGCTCCTCGACACGGGGCAGACCCTGTGTAATATCCTCGGCGGCGTTGGCAATACCACCGGTATGGAAAGTTCTCATGGTAAGCTGTGTACCCGGCTCACCGATAGACTGAGCGGCGATGATGCCGACAGCCTCTCCCAAGCCGACCGGCTTGCCATTGGCAAGGTTGGAGCCGTAGCACTTGGCGCAGGCGCCGTGCTTACTGCGGCAGTTGAGGATAGAGCGGAGCTTGACCTCGGTGAATCCGGCGGCAACGATTTTGGCGGCGACGGCGTCGACAATCATATCATCCTTGGAAGCAATAACCTCACCGGTGACAGGATCGAGAACATCGTTGACGGGGTATCTGCCGCAAAGGCGCTCGCGGAGCGACTCGATAACATGGTTGCCATCCTTGATATCGCGGGCAATGATGCCTTCGGTGGCACCGCAGTCCGGCTCGCGAATGATAACCTCCTGCGAAACGTCGACAAGACGGCGTGTAAGGTAGCCGGAGTCGGCGGTACGCAGAGCAGTATCGGCAAGTCCTTTACGGGCGCCTCTCGAAGAAATGAAGTACTCCAAGATGTTGAGTCCTTCACGATAGTTGGATCGAATGGGGATTTCGATAGTCTTACCGGACGTATTTGCGATAAGTCCTCTCATTCCGGCAAGCTGACGAATCTGGTCGGCAGAGCCTCTGGCTCCGGAATCCGCCATCATAAATATAGGGTTATCCTTGGACATATTTGCAGTCAAAGCGGAGGAAACAAGGTCGGTAGCCTCGCTCCATACCTTGATAACCGCTTCATAGCGCTCGTTATCCGAGATAAGACCGCGCTGGTACTGGTGAACAATCTTGTCTATCTTTGATTCGGCCTGGGCTATATATTCCTTCTTTTGCGGCGGAACTACTACGTCGGAGAAGGAAACGGTGATAGCACCCTTGGTGGAATACTTAAATCCCTGAGCCTTGATTTCATCAAGGACAATTGCGGTTGCGGCAGAGCCGTGTACGCGAATGCAGGCATCGATAATCTGACCGAGCTGTTTCTTACCGACGAGGAAATCTATTTCAAGCTTCAAAGCGCTCTCGCGGTCGTTTCGCTCGCAGAATCCGAGATCCTGAGGAATCGGGCGGTTGAAAATCAAGCGGCCGACGGTGGTGTCGATAATTCCCGTAACCTCTTCGCCGTTAAACACGGCAGTGCGTCTGATTTTAACCGATGCATGGAGGGTAACCTCTCCCGCCTGATAAGCCATCATAGCCTCATCCATATCGCGGAAAACCATACCCTCGCCCTTTTCACCGTCGCGCTGCATTGTCAGATAGTAGGAGCCGAGCACCATATCCTGCGAAGGAACGGTTACCGGTTTACCGTCGGACGGCTTGAGAAGGTTGTTAGCGGCAAGCATAAGGAAACGTGCCTCGGCCTGTGCCTCGGACGAAAGCGGAACATGGACTGCCATCTGGTCGCCGTCAAAGTCGGCGTTGTATGCGGTGCAGACCAGCGGGTGAAGCTTGAGTGCGCGTCCTTCAACCAACACCGGCTCGAACGCCTGAATGCCCAGACGGTGAAGTGTCGGGGCGCGGTTGAGCAGTACGGGGTGATCCTTTATGACGGTTTCGAGCGAATCCCAAACCTCGGAGCGCATACGCTCCACCATCTTGCGGGCGCTTTTGATGTTATTGGCGACCTTTTTCTCGACAAGGTCCTTCATTACGAACGGCTTAAACAGCTCAACTGCCATTTCCTTAGGCAGACCGCACTGGTAAATTTTAAGCTCGGGTCCGACAACGATAACGGAACGTCCCGAATAGTCGACGCGCTTGCCGAGCAGGTTTTGACGGAAACGACCCTGCTTACCCTTGAGCATATCGGACAGCGATTTAAGCGGGCGGTTGTTGGGGCCCGTTACGGGGCGTCCTCTCCTGCCGTTGTCGATAAGGGCATCGACGGCTTCCTGCAGCATTCTCTTTTCGTTGCGTACTATGATGTCGGGAGCTCCCAGCTCAAGCAGTCTTTTCAAACGGTTGTTGCGGTTGATGACACGGCGATAAAGGTCGTTGAGGTCGCTGGTGGCAAAACGACCGCCGTCCAGCTGTACCATAGGACGAATATCGGGCGGGATAACCGGCACAACATCGAGAATCATCCATTCAGGGCGGTTGCCGGAGGTACGGAAAGCCTCGGCAACCTCAAGGCGCTTGAGAATCTTGGCTTTTTTCTGACCGGAAGCAGTTTCTATTTCTTCTTTAAGAGAGCTGCAAAGCTCATCGAGGTCAATTTTGGCGAGCAGGTCACGGATGGCCTCCGCGCCCATTGCCGCCTTGAATTCGTCCTCATAGCGGTCGCGCATCTCGCGGTACTCGCTCTCGTTTAGAAGCTGATTCTCCTCGAGCTGAGTGTAGCCGGGGTCGGTTACGATATAAGACGAGAAATAAAGAACTCTTTCCAAATCCTTCGGCGAAAGGTCAAGCATAAGACCTATACGGGAAGGAATACCCTTGAAATACCAGATATGAGAAACCGGAGCGGCAAGCTCTATGTGTCCCATACGTTCGCGGCGAACCTTGGACTTGGTTACCTCAACTCCGCATCGATCGCAAATCTTGCCTCTGTACTGTATTCTCTTATATTTACCGCAGTGACACTCCCAGTCCTTGGTCGGTCCGAAAATTCTTTCGCAGAAAAGACCGTCTCTCTCGGGCTTGAGGGTGCGGTAGTTTATCGTTTCGGGCTTTCTAACCTCGCCATACGACCACTCTCTGATTTTGTCGGGTGAGGCTAATCCGATTTTGATAGATTCAAATGCATTATGCTCCATTCGGCTCTTACCCTCCTGTAATATATAAATGTGTTTACAGAATCAAAATATACGGTTTGCTTCGGAATCAGAAATCCTGGCTGTTTCCGTCGGAATAATCGTCAAAATCCATATCCTCATCAACATCGAATTCCGATATCTCGGAGGTGTAATCGTCGTCGACTATATTCTCTTCGTTGCCTTCATTGTCGGTGACGGTGAAGTTCTCAAGCTCGGAGTCGACAATTACATTGTCCATTTCTGCCATATTGCCGAAGCCGATTTCATCGCCGTCAAGCTCCTGCTTGAGGTCGACTTCATTTCCGTCATGGTCGAGCACACGAATATCGAGAGCAAGCGACTGCAGCTCCTTGATAAGGACACGGAACGACTCGGGAATACCGGACTTGGGAATATTCTGACCCTTAACAATTGACTCGTAGGTCTTAACGCGTCCCACGACATCATCCGACTTAACCGTAAGGATTTCCTGAAGTGTATAAGCCGCGCCGTAAGCCTCGAGCGCCCAAACCTCCATTTCACCGAAGCGCTGTCCGCCGAACTGAGCCTTGCCGCCGAGCGGCTGCTGAGTTACCAACGAATACGGACCGGTGGAACGGGCGTGAATCTTATCGTCAACAAGGTGATAGAGCTTGAGGTAGTACATATAACCGACAGTTACGCGGTGGTCAAAGCGTTCTCCGGTACGTCCGTCATACAGCCATGTTTTACCGTCGCTGTCCAGACCCGCCTGTTCGAGAGCATCCATAATATCCTGCTCATTTGCGCCGTCAAATACCGGTGTCATTACCTTCCAACCGAGCTTGCTTGCGGCAAGTCCAAGGTGGACCTCGAGTACCTGACCGATATTCATTCGGGACGGAACACCCATCGGGTTCAGAACGATGTCAAGCGGAGTACCGTCCGGCATAAAGGGCATATCCTCTACCGGCAGAATCTTGGAAACAACACCCTTGTTTCCGTGACGTCCCGCCATCTTGTCACCGACCGACAGCTTTCTCTTCTGTGCGATGTAGCAACGGACAACCATATTGACGCCCGGGCTGAGCTCATCGCTGTTCTCGGGAGTAAATACCTTTACATCGACCACGATTCCGTATTCGCCGTGCGGTACGCGCAGCGAGGTATCGCGAACCTCTCTCGCCTTTTCTCCGAATATCGCGCGAAGCAGTCTTTCCTCGGCTGTCAGCTCGGTTTCACCCTTCGGCGTTACCTTACCGACGAGGATATCACCGGCACTAACCTCGGCACCGACACGGATAATTCCGCGTTCGTCGAGATCCTTGAGTGCATCATCGCCGACGTTGGGAATATCTCTCGTAATATCCTCCGGTCCGAGCTTGGTATCGCGTGCCTCCAACTCATATTCCTCGATATGGATGGAGGTATATACATCGTCGCGGACGATTCTTTCACTGATAAGAACGGCGTCCTCGTAGTTGTAACCCTCCCATGTCATAAAGCCGATGAGAGCGTTTTTACCGAGCGAGATTTCGCCGTTGCTGGTGGCGGGACCGTCGGCAATAACATCGCCGACCGCAACACGCTCACCCTCGTGAACGACGGGGCGCTGATTGAAGCAGGTTCCCTGGTTAGAACGCAGGAACTTGATAATCTTATAGGTTTCCTCCGAGCCGTCATCGTTGGCGACAACGACCTTGTCCGCCTGAACGTGTGTTACAATACCATCCTTGCGGGCAAGAACGACAACACCGGAGTCCTTGCCTGCCTTGTACTCCATACCCGTACCTACAATGGGAGCCTGCGGAACGAGCAGAGGAACGGCCTGGCGCTGCATATTGGCGCCCATCAGCGCACGGTTTGTATCGTCGTTTTCGAGGAACGGAATCATTGCGGTAGCGACCGAAACGACCATCTTGGGCGAAACGTCCATAAAATCGGCACGCTCGCGCTCGACTTCGAGGATATCCTCACGGAAACGGGCGTTTACTCTCTTGCGGAGGAAGCGTCCCTCCTCATCGAGTGGTTCGTTGGCCTGTGCAACGATATACTGATTTTCGACGTCGGCTGTCATATAGACAACCTCATCGGTTACAATACCGGTTGCCTTATCTACACGGCGATAGGGGGCTTCGATAAAGCCGTATTCGTTAATTCTCGCAAAGGTGGCGAGATATGAAATCAAGCCGATGTTCGGACCTTCGGGGGTCTCGACGGGGCACATTCTGCCGTAATGGCTGTAGTGAACGTCGCGAACCTCAAATCCGGCACGGTCACGGGAAAGTCCGCCCGGTCCGAGCGAGGACAGACGGCGCTTGTGAGTAAGCTCGGCAAGCGGGTTGGTCTGATCCATAAACTGCGACAGCGGCGAGGAGCCGAAGAACTCCTTGATAGCCGCCACGACGGGACGTATATTGATAAGCGACTGCGGAGTAACGCTGTCCTGCTCCTGTGCCTGAAGGGTCATACGCTCGCGGATAACGCGCTCCATTCTCGAAAAGCCTATTCTGAACTGATTCTGGAGCAGTTCTCCGACCGAACGGATACGGCGGTTGCCGAGATGGTCGATATCATCGGTGGTGCCGATATCGTATTCGAGACCGAGCATATAGTTGATGGACGAATAAATATCGTCGATAACGATATGCTTGGGTATAAGCTCGTCGTGACGCTGCTCGAGAGCGGCTCTGATATCCTCCTCGTTGTCGTTGCTCTCGAGAATCTCACGAAGCACCGAGAAGCAGACCTTTTCATTGATGCCGCATTCCTTAGCATCGAAATCGACAAAACCTGAGATATCAACCATTCCGTTGGAAATAATGTCAAAGGTTCCCTCTCCGTTGACAACAGTGACGGAGGCAACGCCGTTTTTCTCGAACATCTCGCCCATTTCGCGGGTGATTTCGTCACCTGCCGCGGCAAGAAATTCTCCCGTCATGGGAGCGATTACGTCGGCGGCAAGCTTATGTCCGATGACTCTCGGCATAAGAGCGAGTTTTTTATTGTATTTATATCTTCCGAAGCGGGAAAGGTCATATCTTCTCGCATCGAAAAACAGGTTGTTGAGGTGCGTGCGGGAGGTATCAACCGTAGGCGGCTCTCCCGGACGAAGCTTGCGGTAGGTTTCGAGCAGACCCTCCTCCTCAGTCGACGTGGAGTCCTTGTTGAGGGTTGCAGTAATTTTGGCGTCCTCACCGAAATAATCGGTAATCTGCTTGTTGGTACCCAAGCCCAGCGCGCGGATAAATACGCTGACGGGCATCTTGCGGTTTTTATCTATTCTTACATAGAAAACGTCGTTGGAATCGTTCTCATATTCAAGCCATGCGCCACGGTTGGGGATAATCTGAGCCGAGAAAATCTTCTTGCCCGACTTATCCCTTGACATTTCAAAATAGACGCCGGGCGAACGGACAAGCTGTGAGACGATGACACGCTCGGCACCGTTGATAACAAAAGTGCCGCTGTCGGTCATAAGCGGGAAATCGCCCATAAAGATTTCCTGCTCCTTGATTTCCCCCGTCTCCTTGTTGAGCAGACGAGCGCGCACACGCAGCGGGGCGTTATAGGTAGCGTCCCTCTCCTTGCATTCCTCGACCGAATACTTGGGGTTATCTTCCAAACGATAGTCGACAAAATCAAGTACGAGATTTCCCGTGTAGTCCTCGATTGTTGAGATGTCCCTGAAAACCTCCTTGAGTCCGTCGGTCAAAAACCAACGGTAGGAATTTTTCTGAACCTCAACGAGATTCGGCATCGACAAAACTTCGTTAAGATGGGAAAAATCCATACGCTCTGTTTTGCCGAGCTGTGTCGGATGCACGTTGACCATTAGCACACACTCCTTCATTTATTTGTAATACACAAATTTTTCATTCGCATTTGTCACAATTTGTCACAATTCAGCGGCATTTGTAAGCATTTTCAAAACTCAAAAGCATACAAACCCAAGTTAAATCGTAATTTAGTATTGTATTCTATATTTTTTAAAAAGTCAACAGTTAATTTTAAGAAATTTCGTCACTTTTAACAAATATTTCAACAACTGCGCCTGGCGTGTCTTGATGCAGATTTTGTTTTTAAAATACATAACCCCGACAAAATAAAATCCGTTCCCCCGAAATAAGTCTCGGCGGGAACGGACGGAAATGCCAAATGTATATCGCGACGCATTGACCGATGCAAAACAAAAATCAGTCGAGGAAATCGCGCAGCTTTTTACTGCGGCTGGGGTGGCGAAGCTTGCGCAATGCTTTGGCTTCGATTTGGCGGATACGCTCACGGGTTACATTGAACTCCTTGCCTACCTCCTCAAGGGTACGGGGTCTGCCGTCCTCCAATCCGAAGCGGAAGCGAAGGACCTTTTCCTCTCTCGGAGTAAGGGTCGCGAGAACCTCACCAAGCTGCTCGCGAAGCAGAGTCTGAGAAGCCGCCTCTGCGGGAATGGGTGCCTCCTCGTCGGGAATAAAGTCTCCGAGGTGGCTGTCCTCCTCCTCACCGATAGGCGTTTCAAGTGATACCGGCTCCTGCGCCACGCGCATAATCTCACGCACCTTGTCGGCAGACATATTCAGCTCGTCGGCAATCTCCTCAACCGTCGGCTCGTGACCGTTTTGGTGTAACAGATGGCTCGATACCTTTTTGACCTTATTAATCGTTTCAACCATATGTACGGGAATACGAATGGTTCTTGCCTGGTCCGCAATAGCGCGGGTAATAGCCTGTCTTATCCACCACGTCGCATAGGTGGAGAACTTAAAGCCCTTGGTATAGTCGAATTTCTCAACAGCCTTGATAAGTCCGAGATTGCCCTCCTGAATGAGATCGAGGAACAGCATTCCTCTGCCCACATATCGCTTGGCGATGCTGACGACCAGACGCAGGTTGGCTTCGGAAAGGCGCCGACGGGCTTTTTCGTCGCCTTCCGCCATTCTCTTGGCAAGATCGATTTCCTCGTCGGGCGAAAGAAGCGGAACACGACCGATTTCCTTGAGGTAAACCTTTACGGGGTCGTCAATGCCCTCCGTACCGGAAATATCCATATCATCCATTTCAGGTATGTAGGAGGTGTCGACATCCAAATCACCCGATTCCAAATCCTCGACGATTTCGATGTTGTGACCCTCGAGAGTATCGTACAGCTTGTCGACCTGCTCCACGTCAAAATCAAGCTCCTCCAGAACATCGTTGATTTCCTGCGTGGTAAGCTTTCCCTTGCTCTTGCCCTGCTCTATTAAATCCTTGATAAGTAACTTTTTACTCTCTGCCATATTCGTTTATCTCCTTTATTTCTTGTTCTTTTCTATCAGCTTTTTAAGTGCTTCGGGGTCGGTCGCCGCAATCTTTTCATCGGTAAGACGATTCCGGTTTTCGACCATCTTTTTGCACAAAAATGTTGCGTCGGCTTCGGTGAAATTGACACCGGAATTGACTGCCACGATGCCGGCAAGCGCCGATATCTTGTCCGAATCGAGAAGCGGCGCCAGCTCGTGAAAGCCGCATCCTCCGCCCTGCTCTATCGAACGGCACATTGTCTCGAAAATATCCGCCGCCTGCTCGGAATAGAAATCCTCGCGGGTTATCAGCTGCTTTATTTTGTCCTTCATATCGGGATTGGCAAACAACAGTGCAAGCAATCTGCGCTCTGCAGCTGCCGCTCCGACCTCATCTCTGCGTGAAGCCGGTACTCCGAGACGTCCCGGAATGTCGGACAGCATTTTCTCCTGCTCACTTCGCTCACGATTTCGATTGCGCCGCAAAATATCGTCAACCTGTGCCAAAATCGCATCCTTGCTTATATTCAGCTCGGCGGCAATACGCGAAGCGTAAACCTCACGTTCGGTAACCGAGCGGCATCGGGCGAGAACCTCGGCGGCTTCTCTCAAAAATCTGACACTGCCCTCGGCGGTTTGTATGCCGTACTTCGACTTAGCGTTCTCCAGCTCGTATTCGACCGAGCCGTGCGAGCCGTTGACAAGAGCCGAAAATCGCTCCGAGCCGTAGGCTTTTATATATTCATCGGGGTCCTTCGCACCTTCAATATGCAAAACCTTGACATTCAGCCCTTCGTTTTTGAGCAGGTCGATCGCCCTTCTCGTTGCCTTCTGTCCCGCCTCATCGGAATCGTAGGAAATAACGATTTCATCGGCGTACTGCGACATTATCCTTGCCTGGTCGGCAGTCAGCGCAGTGCCGAGCGTGGCAACGGTGTTTGTAAACCCGCCCTGGTGCATAGCGATAACGTCCATATATCCCTCGACAAGAATCAATCTGCGCTCGGTGTTGTTCTTGGCAATATTGAGTGCAAAAAGATTGCGTGTTTTTTTGAAAGCCGGTGTATCCGATGTGTTAATGTATTTCGGCTTGTCATCGCCGAGCGTCCTTGCTCCGAAGGCGACAACGTTACCGCGAATGTCGATTATCGGGAACATAACGCGCCCGCGGAATGCATCGTAGCTGCCCCCGTTTTTGCCGAGCTGACAAAGACCCGCTTCGATGAGCTCATCGTCCTTGAAGCCCTGTGAGCGCAGATTATCACGCAGAGCACTCCATTCCGGCATTGAATATCCGATACCGAATCGCTTAATCGTTGCATCGGACAGACCCCGGCGCCTCAGATATGCGCGAGCGTTTTTGCCCTCATCGGTATTAAGGCAGTCAAAGAAAAATCTCGCCGCCAGACGGTTAGCCTGCAATACTCTCTTTTTGCGTTTGATTTCGTCATCGTCACCGTCATCGTTAAGACGCATACCGACACGCTCTGCCAAAAAGCGTACGGCTTCGATATAATCGAGATTTTCCTGCTTCATAACAAATGTAATGACGTCTCCTCCCGCACCGCAGCCGAAGCAGTAAAAAGACTGTGTATCGGGATAAACGACAAAGCTTGCCGTCTTTTCATTGTGAAACGGGCAAAGTGCGGAATACGTTCTGCCGCGGCGTTTAAGCGGAGCATAGGAGCCGATTATTTCGACAACGTCACACCGCTGATGAAGCTCCTGTATTGAATCCTGCGAAATCAAATCGGTCACCTCCCGTTATTTTCCCGAATCGGCAAAGCTCCAAGGCTTGGGAATAAACAGCTTGTCGAACTCGCGCATGGCATAATCATCGCTCATTCCGGAAATATAGTCACAAACGGCACGCTCGAGCGACTCGGTCTGTGCCGTTTCACGGTAAAACCGAGGCATATCATCCGGCTTATCGACATAATGCGCGAAAAGCAGCTCGATCATACCCTTTACCTTTTTCTCCTCATTTACCGCGGCACTACCTCCGAGATATACGTTTTTATACATATAATCGGTCAACTCGTCAAAAGCCGAGCCCACCTCGTCGTCAAATTGAATTTTATCAACGGAATTGCCGATAACAGAACGGATAAGTGTGGTAATACGCTCCGACTTGCCGTGACCGAGCACGGAGGAAATATCCTTCGGCAACACTGATTCGTCGAAAACTCCCGCCGTCACCGCATCCTCGATATCGTGATTGATATAGGCAATACGGTCGGCAAAGCGCACGATGTTTCCCTCGAGTGTGGCAGCGGTTATGTTGGTGTGACAGCCTATGCCGTCTATCGTTTCATAAGTAAGATTTAAACCGTTATGATTTTTTTCGATACATTCGACGACGCGAACACTCTGCTCATAGTGCCTAAAGCCGTTCGGCATAATGCCGTTGAGTGCGCGTTCGCCGGCGTGACCGAACGGCGTGTGACCAAGATCGTGCCCGAGCGCAACAGCCTCGGTCAAATCCTCGTTTAATCTCATTGCCCGCGCTATTGTCCTTGCTATCTGTGAAACCTCAAGGGTATGTGTAAGACGTGTACGGAAATGATCTCCCTCGGGCGAGATGAAAACCTGCGTTTTCTGTTTCAGCCTTCTGAATGATTTGGAATGTATAATGCGGTCGCGGTCGCGGCAGAAATCGGTTCTGATATCGCATTTCGGCTCAAAGATCGCTCTGCCCCTGCTGTCGGCGGCAAAGGCGGCGCGGGGCGATAGCATACTTTTTTCAAGCAGCTCATATTCTTCTCGAATCGTCATATTATTGCCTCCTATTACATATATACGCCGTGTCTGTCAAAAATCCTCTATTTATTTCATTTTTTGAATTTCACACGATAAATCAAGCGTCACACAACGATAAAAAGCATTAGATAAAACGACCGCCTCACCGTAAATCATTAAAAATGTCATATTGAATGAAGAATCGAAGCATAAAAAATATAATGACAGTCCTGTCTGAGAGCAATATTCTTTTGAAAATATTTAAAAATCAAAATGCTTTATAGCCGTCCCAAACCTTCTCGGGTGTACACGCGCCTCTTGTCAGCTCGGACAGCTTTTCGCACAGCACTGCGCCCATTTCGTCAAGCAGAGTAACACCAACCGTGACATCGGCGGCGAACTCGGTATCGTCTACAACCGCGCCGAGCGAATCGAGCAGTATCTGCAACGGTTGATACAGCGAGTAATCGACGGTTATCAGATAGCTTGCACAGTGTCGCATAACCGCGATGCCGGCTTTTTCCACGGCAAGCGACGCCGCTCCCGAGTAAGCGCGCACAAGTCCGCCGGTACCGAGCAGTGTACCGCCGAAATACCTTGTAACGACAATAACCGCGTTGAAAATCGCTCCCCTTGTCAGCACCTCGAGGACCGGTTTGCCTGCGGTTCCGGACGGCTCACCGTCGTCGGTCGAATGCGACAAGCCGTCGGCACGCAGATAGTACGCCGACACATTATGACTTGCCTCTTTATTTTTGTTCTTAATCTCTTTTATGAAATCAATCGCCTGCTGCTGTGTCGTGACCGGCTCGGCGCAGGCAATGAAGCGGGAATGCTTCTCTTCGATTTCGGCGGTGGCAGAGGCTTTTAGTGTTTTATACTGTTCATCCATCGTCATTTCCCAAAACAAATCAGCAGACCGACAAATATATGCCGATGCAAAGCTGTCAATATATGAAAAATAAAGAGCACGGATACCGTGCTCTTTAAAAAATTATTCCATGTTGAAGCGCTTTTTGAATCTATCTACACGTCCGCCGGTGTCAACAAGCTTTTGCTTACCGGTATAGAACGGATGACATTTAGAACAAATTTCAACACGAATATCTTTACGGGTAGATCTGGTCTTAATCACCTCGCCGCAAGCACAGGTGATTGTCGTTTCCTGATAATCGGGATGGATACTTTCTTTCATATTATGTTCTCACCTCTTTTGCGTCTCGATGATTGCTAAAAAATAATAACACATCTTTTGCAAGAATGCAAGTGTTTTTTACGCCATTAATTCATCTTCTGCGAATTTTTGTAATTTATCGAGCAATTCCGACGACTCGGCGGCGCTGTTCTCGAAAACCGTAAGATATGTTTTCATCTTCGGCTCGGTACCGGACGGACGAATCATTACAATAGCTCCGTTTTCAAGGTCATATTCCAAAACATCGGATGCGGGCAGGTTGATTGTCTGCGTTTCACCCGTTTCGAGATTTTTGCGCTCCTGTGACAAAAAATCGGCGTAGCTGACAACCTTTAAACCGTCAATTTCGGCGGGAATTTCGGCGCGGAGTCCGGCAAGTATTCCCTTCATTACGGTTCCGCCCTCCGGACCCTCAAAATATCTGTCGAGCACACGATGCATACAGTAGCCGTATTTTTTGTACAAATCGTTCAGGATATCGACCATACGCTTACCCTTGGATTTGTAATACGACGTCATTTCGCATATCATCATTGAAGCGAAAACAGCATCCTTGTCTCGCACATAGCTTCCCGCAAGATACCCGCAGCTCTCCTCAAAGCCGAATATGTAGCGTTCGACCTCATTCTGCTGTTCAAGCATAAGAATCTGTTCGCCGATAAACTTGAAGCCCGTCAGCGTCTTGACTATCTCCACACCCGAATCGGCGGCGATTTTGTCGACAAGAGATGTGGAAACGATGCTGCGCACAGCTATCGGATTGCGAGGCATCAGCTTGTTGTCGTTTCTCGCCGTACAGATATAGTTGAACAGTAAAATACCTATTTCGTTGCCGGTGAGAATGCGGAATTCATTGTCATCGCGCAGAGCAACGCACACACGGTCACAGTCGGGGTCGGTAGCGAGCAGCAGGTCAGGCTTGACCTTTTCACTCTGTCTGAGTCCCAGCTCAAGCGCTTCGGCAAGCTCGGGGTTGGGGAACGGGCAGGTGGTAAAATCGCCGTCGGGCAGCTCCTGCTCCTTGACTATTGTTATATCCTTTACTCCGATATCGTCGAGTATGCGGCGAACGGGCTTATTGCCGGTTCCGTTGAGCGGAGTGTAGACAATCCTCACGGGATACTTTACGCAGATACCCGGATTGAGCTGCTGCTTTTTTACCTCATCGTAATACTTCTCGATAACGCGTCTGCCGATAAAATGTACAAGACCGTCATCACAGGCCTGCGCAAAGTGGATATGCTTGGCGCCGTTCAAAACATCAATCTTTTTAATTCTCGCCAGCACTGCGGCAGAATCCTCTATTGTCATCTGACAGCCGTCGGAGCCGTAAACCTTGTATCCGTTGTATTTTGCGGGGTTATGAGAGGCGGTGATCATAATTCCCGCCTTGGCGGACAACTCGCGCACGGCAAACGAAAGCATCGGTGTCGGCATAAGTTCGGAATAGATATATACCTCAATGCCGTTGGCGGCAAGAACTCCGGCCGCTGTTTTGGCAAATTCCTCGCTCATATTTCGCGAGTCGTATGAAACGGCAACGGTACCGCCGCCGTAGCGCTCGTTGAGATAATCGGCAAGTCCCTGTGTTGCCCACGAAACGGTATAGTAGTTCATTCGGTTTGTTCCCATACCTATGACTCCGCGCAGTCCCGCGGTACCGAATTCAAGAGAGGCTTCAAAGCGGTCACGAATTTCCTGTTCATCGTTTCCGATTGCGGCAAGCTCCGCACCGACATCGGCAGAGCCCTGTGCCATCCAACGCCGGTATTCATCACGATAATCCATAATATACCTCCGACATACATATTTTCACAATTTACTATATAATAATGATTTTATACCTCAAAGTCAACATCACCGTCATCGGACGGTCTTGCTATAATAATTATATATTGTATAATAATTACGGATATGAATTAATTGCGGCGCAGATACCGAGCGACGGAAGGAATGAAACAATGTATTCAAGGGTTTTCAGCATAGGTCTGTACGGTCTTGACGGCTACACCGTAACCGTCGAAGCCGATACGGGAGCAGGTATGCCCGGCTTTGATATAGTCGGACTGCCCGACACGGCGGTATCGGAATCGAGAAACAGAGTAAAGGCCTCAATCAAGAATTCCGGCTTCAGCTTTCCTGTAAGCCGCGTAACCGTCAACCTTGCACCCGCAGACAAGAAAAAGGCAGGCTCACTGTTCGATCTGCCGATTGCACTGTCGGTACTTGAAGCAACGGGACAGATAAATTTCGATATGCGCTTCGACGCCTTTGTCGGAGAGCTGTCGCTGAACGGAGAGCTTCGTCCCGTAAACGGTGCGCTGTCGATGGCTCTTGCCGCTCGTCAGGCGGGCTTCAGACGGCTGTTTCTGCCCATTGAAAACGCTGCGGAGGCGGCGGTTGCGCAGGGCATTGAGATATACGGTGTTACCACCGTTTTCGACCTGACACGACACCTTGCAGGCGAGGATATACTATCACCTGCCGAGGCGGTTGCGTTCGACTCCATTCCAGTCCCCCTTCAACCCGATTTTGCCGATGTCAAGGGGCAGTACGCCGCACGCCGTGCTTTGGAAATTGCCGCGGCAGGCGGTCACAATCTGCTGATGATAGGTCCTCCCGGCTCGGGGAAAAGTATGCTTGCCAAGCGTTTGCCGTCGATACTGCCTCCTATGACCTACAATGAAGCGATAGAAACGACCAAAATATATTCGGTAGCCGGAGCGATGACCGGCGGAGAATCGCTCATTACGGCGCGTCCGTTCCGTTCACCGCACCATACCGTTTCACCGGCGGGACTTACCGGCGGCGGCACCGTTCCAAAGCCCGGTGAAATATCCCTTGCACACAACGGAGTTCTTTTTCTCGATGAGCTGCCCGAATTCCCCCGTTCTTCGATGGAGGTACTGCGTCAGCCGATAGAGGACGATAAGGTGACCATCTCAAGGGTTTCGGCGTCGCTCACCTACCCCTGCTCGCTTATGCTGGTTGCGGCGATGAACCCCTGCCCCTGCGGGAATTTCGGGAGTCCAAACCGCGTATGCACCTGCGGTCAGGCGACCGTTTCACGGTATCTGTCCCGTATTTCGGGACCTCTGCTCGACCGCATAGACATACACGTCGAGGTTGCGCCGGTGGATTACGAATCGCTGTCGGCAAAAGAGCAGGGCGAATCCTCCGCTTCTGTTGCAAAGCGCGTAAAGGCGGCAAGAGAGCTGCAGCAAAGACGGTATGACGGTGAAGAGTTTTCCTGCAATGCCAAAATACCGTCTTCGCTTATGAACGATGTATGCACACTCACGCCGACGGGTGAACAGATGATTCACCGTGCCTTTACCTCACTCGGATTGTCGGCAAGAGCATACGACAAGGTTTTGAAGGTTGCCAGAACGATAGCAGACCTTGAAAATGAAAAGCTGATAGACGCAAAGCACGTTGCAGAAGCGGTACAGTACCGCACGCTCGACAAAAAATACTGGAACGTGTAAATTATCGGATAATTCTCGGCGGACGATTGATGTCGTCCGCCGATTTCTTTATGTCGGTAAATGCGGCTATCTGCCGACCGCAATCAGTAAGCGCAGAGCCAATAAGCAAAACTCCGATTTAAGAAATACGAATATTTTTTCCGCCTTCACCTTTCGCCATTTTTCCTTCTGCCGCGGGGATATAATACTCCCAATTACAGGAAAGAGGCGGCAAGATGAGAGAAACCTTATCACGTTTCGGGAAAATTACCAAACCGAGCTTTTCGGCAATAAGCAAAATATCCTCCGATGTTTCGCTGCAGCTTTTGGCGGCAGTGTTTGCTTTTTTTGCTTCTCGCACCGAAATATTCGACGGCTTTCGTCCGTTCGGTATAGCACTCGTAATAGGCGCAAGTGACCGTTTCGGGCTGTCGGCAACGGCAGGCTATCTGATGTCGAGCTGGCGGGACAGCGGCATTGATTCCTCATACCTCGCAGCGGCAGGTATTGTCGCGGCGGTGAGGTGGATTGTTCGGGTGAGAAACCGAACCGCAATTACAAAACGAAGCGCATATATTCCGTCGCTCGCGGCGGCGGCTGTCACCGTTGTCACCGTCGAGCTGTCGGTCGCGGGCTTTACCGATTCGCTTGACGCTTTCAATATTATAGGTGCAATGTGCCGAATAATTTTTATCGGCGGAATATCATATTTTTTCAACACCGCCTTTAACTGTCAGGACGGCGGCATTGCGGTCGAGCTTTCGCCGTCTCAACGCGGGAGTACGGCAGTAACACTCTGTATTGCTCTTACGGTATTGTGCGAAATCCCTATCGGGGCTCTGTCGGTCGGTCACATAGCGGCGGCGTGCTGTGTCGTAGGCTTCTTCTATGCTATGCCCTATTCCGATTCCGTACTGTATTCTGCGGCGGCGATATGCGCAGTTGTTTTTTCGGAAAACGAATTCTGGTTTGCCGCCGTAGGTCTGACTGCCGCAGGGGCAATGACCGCCGTTACAAGCCGAAAAAGCCGCCCCGCTCACGCAGTGATATTCGCACTGACAGCGATTATGTTTTGCATTTTTGCACAAAATTATGTTTATTCCGCCGTATATGTTGCCGAATGCTCCGTCGCTTCGGTGATATTCTTGCTTATACCGATAAAAGCCGTTGTTTCCGATTCGGTGCTTGCTTCGGCAGACGGCTCTGAGCTTACGCATCGGCTCGGTGAGCTGTCCGAATCCATGCGCGGCATAAGCGAGATTATGGACGATATGGGCAGTGATGATACGGCAAAGGATATAGCGGAGATATTATCCGACGCTACCGAAGCAGGCTGTCGTAAATGTCCGCTGATGTCGTATTGCTGGATTAAAAATTACGACGATACCGCATCGGCGTTTTCCTCTATTTCATCTGTCCTGCGTGAAAACAATCGTATTTCTACTGCCGATTTGCCGCAGAGATTCCGTCTCAGATGTATAAATCTTTCCGAAATCGTGCTTGAAATAAACAGCAGATATGAGCGGTACGAGGAGCAATCGCGGCGCAGAAACGGTCTGCGTCTGCTTCGCACCAATCTCAGGCGGCAGTTTGTTTCGCTATCCGAGCTGACCGACGAGCTTCGACAATTGCTGTCCTTCCGAAATGCGGGTACGGTTAAATCATCTCAAATCGCAAAAATCTCCCGTCGTATGGGAATATATCCGGAGCAGGTAGGCTGTGTTCTCGACTCAAACGGTCACTTCCTCGTTCGTATCAAAACATTCTCAAGGCTCGGCGGGGAAAAATGCGAAAAGCTACGCTCCGCCGTCGGTTCAGTCTGTGAACGAACCTTTTCTCCCGCCGAGATAACGGTTGAGGGCGGGAAATCGGAAATAGTCCTGCTTGAACAGCCTCGCTTTATACTCAAAACTGCCGTGTTACAGCGGGCAAAGGAGGATATTTGCGGTGACGTATGCGATATATTCGCCGACAATGCAGGCAAGCTTCACCTGCTCCTTTCGGACGGTATGGGTACGGGCAGTGACGCGGCAAAGGACGGTGCTGTCTGCTGTGAATTTATTAAAAAGCTGGTCAAAAACGGTCTGACGGTTGCACGAGCCGCCGAGCTTGCCAACTCGTCGATGTCACTGCGCTCCGATAGAGAAAGCGCCTGTACCGTCGACGCTCTATCCTTTGATATGTTCTCGGGCAGACTCGACATTTTCAAGGCGGGCGCCGCTCCGACCTTTATCGTTCACCGCGGCAGACTCACGACAGTCGGCGGTCATTCGATGCCTATCGGAATATTCGATGAAACCGCATCGGTGGCGGGAAATGTGGAGCTGAGCGACGGGGATACGGCGGTGATGATAAGCGACGGTGTTATGTCGATAGGACAACTTATGCTTGAAAAAACGATAGCCGCCTTGTCATCACTTCGACCCGAAGAAATCTGCTCACAGCTTGCCGAGCTGCTTGCGGGCGAGGACGATATGACGGTTATTGCGGCAAAGGTCGAGGAGGAAAAATAATCGAATTGTTGTAAAAGACGCTTTTCTGTGATATAATGCAATATAACCTTGGAGGGATATTGCATTATGAAAAAATATCTTTGGGCATTTTTCATATCAATGCTGCCTATAATCGAGCTGAGAGGTGCCATTCCCTATGCGGTGCTGAATGATATACCCGTCACGGCGGCATTTCTGATTGCAATTATCGGCAATCTGCTTCCAGTTCCGTTTTTGATTTTATTTTCCAAAAAAATTCTGATTTGGTTGTCCGGATTTAAGAGCATAGGTCCGTTTTTTCAAAAAATTATCGACCGAGCTCAGGAAAAGGCGAACAATATAGGCAAATATGAGCTGCTCGGTGTTATGCTGTTCGTTGCAATTCCCCTTCCGGGTACCGGCGCGTGGACAGGCTCGCTCATCGCCGCACTGCTTCAGCTGCGTATGCGTGACGCTTTCTTCGCAATATTTGCCGGTCTGATTATTGCCGGAGTTCTTGTATCTGCCGCCTCCTGCGGTCTGCTCGGAATTTTCAACAGCATTTTTATGGGCTGAATCCGAAAAATATATCTAACGAAAAACCGCCGCATTTAGGCGGTTTTATTGTCTTATCTGATGAAATTCGTGCGCTTGTCAAGCTCTGGTACAGGTCTGGCAATGCCTGCGGCGACCTGCGTTTTGATGTAGTGCGCCATATTGTGACCGAGCGTGCGCATCGTCTGCATACCCTCCTCGTCTTGACGAACCTCATCGGGAGTATTGCCGTGAACACCGTTCCAATACTGCGAGCCGATAATACTCATTGCGGCAATTGTAAAGTATTTCTGAATTTGGTCAAGCGTTGATGAAATGCCTGTTCTACGGCAGCTTGCAACAGCGGCGGCAGGTTTTCCGTCGAAAATATCACCCGAAGCATAGAAAACCCGGTTGCACATGGCGGCAAGCTGTGCGCTTGCGGCGGCAAAGTAGACGGGAGAGCCGAACACAAACCCGTCTGCGTCCTTTGCCTTGTCGATAAACTCGTTGACAATGTCTCCGTCAAATGCGCATCTGCCGGTACCACGGCAAACTCCGCAGTCGCTGCAGCACTTTACGTCCTTGCCTACCCAAAGAATCTCGGTTTCGATGCCGTCCTGCTCGATAGCACCCGCAACCTCGCTGAGCGCCGTATAGGTACATCCGTTTTGATGAGGACTTCCGTTGACAAGTAATACCTTCATAATTTACCCCCTGTGATTTTTACGGTAGCTGATATAGCTTTCCAAAATAATGGCGGCGGCGGCTTGATCGAGAACGCTCTTGCGCTTTTTGCCTCTCGTATCGGTCTCATTCATATACAGTATAGCGGTCTTGGTTGTTCCTCGCTCATCCCAGCTCTCCACAGGCAGTCCGGTCTGTTCGGCAAGCATTTCGGCAACACGGCGGCATTTCTGCGCCCTTTCGCCCTCGCTTCCGTCCATATTTCTCGGCAAACCGACGACAATTGCCTCGGCTCGAAGCTCCTTTGCCCTTTCCGCAACCGCTTCCACCGCCTTCACGGTATTCTTTTCGGAAATTGTTCCGGCAGGCGAAGCCAGTGTTTCCATCGAGTCGCATATTGCAAGACCGGTGCGTGATTCTCCGTAATCAACGGCAAGTATTCTCATCTTTGCCTCCGCATAATAAATATATGTCGGTATTATATCATTTTTAAACACCGTTCAACAATATATAATACGAAAAATAAAAGCCCCGCCGAACGATTAATATCCGAACGGCGGGGTTGTTTGTTTACTGTAATTCGGCTTACGCCGTACAGAATCGAATTATTCCTCTTCCTTCTTGTTTCTTCCGAAGCCGGGAAGGTTGCCGACCATATTGGAGACGATTTCGCGTCCCGCCTTGTGGTAGTCGCTTACCAGCTCGCTCTCGGCTTTAAATACCATGGTGTAGCGGGTTGTCTGGTCATAGGGCTTCCATTCGGGCATAGAGCGTCCGGTCGGATTGCCTGTTCTTGCAAAAGCCGCCCAAGAGGAGCCGCAGGTATCGGAGACGGAGAACGCCGCCGCCTTGTTGGCAGCCGTATAGAGGCAGGGAGCAAGATAAGCGTTGTCGAAGAAGAACGGAACATCGGTACCGTGAACGGCCTTCTGAATGGGGTCGGGACTCTCAAACGCGAATACGCAGTTGTAGAAGTTCGCACCGCCCTTGCCGTCCTTGGTCTTGGAAACGTCGTCGACAAATTTAAGCTGATGCTGGTCATTCATGAGAGCGATGAAAATATCTCTCGGCTCGACCGGCTTATCAAGCATATCGGTATAGGTCTTGATAATAGTGTCTGCCTGCTCGGCGGAATATCCCGACGCCATAAGCTTCTCGGGCAGGGTCTTTTCATCCAACTCGAAAATTTCGGGATTGAACAAAGCAAGAAGTGCCATATCCTGCTTGGTGTAGCAGATAATGAGCGGGATATCCTTGCAAAATTCGCTTCCCTCGGCACCGTCAAACGGGTCATACTTGATAACCTCGCCGTCCATTACTACCGGGAAATTCAGGTAGTTGCCGTTCTCACGGCGGGCATTGACGGCGCGCATAGCCTTAATAAGATCCTCGGGCGGGATCGTCTCCAGCTCGTCGATGTTATCCTCGGTGATTTTCAGCTCCTCAAGGAACGCTTTGGTATCGTCGATGTTGGCGTCGGGTGTGGTAGCCTGGAAGCCGCCGCTCTGTACGATAGCCTTGTGGAACAGTCCCTTAGCCGCCGGCATACCGAGAAGCTGGCAGACCTTGCCGCCGCCGCCGGATTCACCGAAGATGGTGACATTATTCGGGTCTCCGCCGAACCACTGAATGTTGTCGCGTACCCATTTGAGAACGGCGACCATATCGAGGTTACCGACGTTGACGGAATTCTTGTACTTCTCGATTCCGAGATATTTAAGATCCATATATCCGAACAGATTCAGGCGGTGAGAGAAGGTGACCATTACAACACCGTTCTTCTTTGCCATATTGAAGCCGTCCTGATGCGGGCACTCGGCAGTACCGGCAACGTTTCCGCCGCCGTGGCACCATACCATAACCGGCAGGTTTGTTCCCTGCGTAAGGTCGGGGGTCCAAATGTTAAGAGCGAGGCAGTCCTCGGTCTGCGGTCCCTTGCCCATCTCCATATTACCGGTAACGATGAGCTGGTTAGCCATATTGTACGGAGAATTGGCTACCTCGGGTACCTCGATACGCGGAGTATCAGTCTGATAGCACTTGTAGGCATACTGCTTGGCATCTACGAGCAGGGGGTTGACGTCCGGCTCAACAGGGGGCTGGAAGCGAAGCTCGCCTACCGGAGCCTTGGCATACTTAACGCCGAGGAAGCGATAAACACCGTCGAAATAGTCGCCGCGGATTTTGCCGTATTTGGTATAGGCAATAACGTCTGTCATAATGTTCTCCTTATAAGTATAATATTAAATTTAATTCGGTAATTCCGAACAATTTATTATATTTATAATAAAATATTAAGTCGCCGTTTTCAAGCATTAATTACCAAATTTTAATATTTTCACAAACCGTTTTGTAATATTTTGATAAATATTACATAAAAAAAGAAACCGCCGAATTATCGACGGTTTCCGTAATATCGCATTATATCTTATTTGTTGGAGGATTTCTTGTCTTTCGCGCTGAGTATCTGGTTGATGATAACACCGAGGATAAGGGCGCAGGCAGTGTTGGTGATGGTGATTTTGCCGAATGTCAGGCTCAGTCCGCCGATGCCGGCGATGAGGATAGAGGATACGGTGAACAGGTTCTTGTTGTCACCGAGGTCGGCGGTCTGAATCATCTTCAATCCGGAGACCGCGATGAATCCGTACAGTGCGAAGCATACGCCGCCCATTACACAGCTCGGAATCGAGTTGATGAAGGCAACCAGCGGAGAAATCATCGAGCAGATGATAGTTACAAATGCCGCGGTGGTGATGGTGGAGATGGAAGCGTTGCCGGTAATGGCTACGCAGGCAACGGATTCACCGTAGGTGGTGTTCGGGCAGCCGCCAAAGAAGGCACCCGCCATCGAGCCGACACCGTCGCCAATCAGGGTTCTGTTGAGACCCGGGTCGGTGAGAAGGTCTTTTTCAATGATGGAGGAGAGGTTTCTGTGGTCGGCGATATGCTCGGCGAATACCACGAAGGATACCGGCATATAGGCAACCGCAACTGTTCCGATGTAGGTGGCGTCGATGTCCTTAAGGCCCTTGACAGCCTCAGCAAAGGTGAAGCTCGGGAGCTTGAAGAAGGTGGAGAGCGTTACACCGTTCTCGGTCAGAGCCGCAAAGTGACTGAAGTCGATGAGAAGCAGAGCTTCGTTGCCGCAGGTCTTGCCGATAACAGTGAGGATGAGGGCAAGCGCATAGCCTGCAAGAATACCGATAACAAACGGGATAAGCTTGGCTCCCTTTTTGCCGAATACCGACACTACGCAGACGGTCAGCAAGGTAACAACGCCGACAAGCAGTGCTATGTAGCTGTTGGCAGTAGAGCTTCCGCCGAAGTTGGTGGACAGCGATACCGCATATCCGGCGCAGCCGAGTCCGATGACGGAGACGGTCGGTCCGATTACGACGGGAGGCATAAGCTTGCCTATCCAGGCAACGCCTGCCGTCTTAACAACCAGAGCGATGATTACATAAACAAGTCCGGCGAGGATACCGCCTATTATGAGTCCGGCATAACCGACCGACATAGATACGGCGCCGGCAAAGGCAGCGGCCATCGAGGGAATGAAAGCAAAGGAAGATCCGAGGAATACGGGGCTCTTAAACTTGGTGAAGCACTGGTAAACGAGCGTACCGACGCCTGCGCCGAACATAGCGGCGGCAGCGGTCATTCCGTTACCTACCGAAGCGGGTACGGCGATGGTGGCGGTGAAGATGGCGAGCATCTGCTGCAGAGCATAGATGAGCATCTGACCGAACTTGGGCTTGTCTTTGATGTCATAGATAAGTTTCATTTCTGTTTTCTCCTCCAATTAATTATTAACTGCTTTATTTCACACCCGGGCGGGTGTTGAAAACTCTGTTCAGCGGTCGGAAAGCATCACATTCTGCTCACCATCGTATTCGGTACAGTGAACTGTGATTTTTTCGTCGAGCGAGGTCGGGACGTTTTTGCCGACATAATCGGGGCGAATCGGCAGCTCTCTGTGTCCCCTGTCGACCAACACCGCAAGCTGAATCCTGCGCGGTCTGCCCTTGTCCATCAGCGAGTCGATTGCCGCTCTGACCGTTCTGCCGGTAAAAATCACGTCATCAACCACAATCAGGTTTTTGCCGTTGATATCTGCCGAAAACGGTCGTTCGATAACGGTCGGCGACTTGGAAATCTGCTGCAGATCGTCTCGATAAAAGGTGATGTCCAGTACCTCGACTGATATTCGCTGTCCCTCAATCTGCTCTATCTCGTCGGCGATTATCCGTGCAAGCGATGCGCCCCTGCGCAGTATGCCGATAAGGATGACGTTCTCAAGGTCATCGTTCTTTTCGGTTATCTCGTGGGCAAGCCGTCTGAGTGTTCTCGCCATCGTCTTTTCATCAAGCAGAAGAATTTGTTTTTCCGACATAAAGCTCTCCTTTACACAAACAAAAAAGCTTGCCTCTTCGGCAAGCCAAACACATACAAGTACACGAACCATGCAACACGGTACGCATCGGTATATCAAGTCTTGCCGGCCTCTCGGACCGATTTAAAGAGCTTATTTTGTCCAAGCGATATAGTAACAGAAAACCGCGGCATTGTAAATACCTTTTACCAAAATTCATTATTATCGGCATTATGTTCAAAGTCAGCACAGATAATGATGAATTTTTATTAAATTGACAAATCGACCGACTATCGTCGGTCGATTTGTCAAGAAAGGATTGTATGAAGGCGGTGTTTTACACCATAGAAATAATCAAAATAAAACATTAAATAAATACTATCTGTATAATACATCACTTTTTTGCAAAATACAATACAAAAAACAATATTTTTTGAGAAAATCATCCGTTTTTTCTTATTTTTCGCAAATCAAACCGCTGGATAATTCCTATAAATCGTCCCGAAAGTATTACCGTAAGCACCGAATAGGCTATTCGGCGCACAGGTATATATGTCAGCGACAGTGCAAGCACAACAAGGTCGTTGATAAGGTACACCGTTTCAACCTTGATTTTGAGCATTTCACTGACCGTCATTGCCAGTGCATCGTCGCCGCATATCGCCGCGCCCTCCCGCACGCACAGCCCCGTACCGACTCCAACGAACACAGCGCCGAGCAGTGCCGCCCACAACGGATGCTCCGCTATATTCTCCCATATCGGCTCAAAGCACTCAAATATCGCGTAGGATACCGAAAAAGCCGCAGCCCCGACAGCCGAACGCACGACAAATCCGATGCCGAGCCGCTTCCAGCCGAAAAAGTAGCAAGCCGTACTGAGCACCGCACCGGTCAGTGACGGAGAAATCAAAAACCAATGCTCAAGCAGAAGCTCTGCTCCGAGCAGTCCTCCCTCGGTCACGCCTGACACCGAGTGAACGTTATACAGACCGAACGCCAAAAACGCGCTCGACAATATGATTATTACGGATGATTTCAAGGATAGATATTTTTTCATAATAAGTTATTATCAGTTACTTAAGCTAACGAATGTTCATATTGTGTCGAAATCCCGACACACCTTGCTTAAAATATGCACTTTCGAATATGTGTTTTTTCGACGGTCCGTCTGATATAATAGCATTTAATCTGAAATTTTGAAATACTCGTTGCAATATTATCAGTAAAAATTCTTGATAGTGATTGCCGAAGCGTCTTGCGTATGCTATAATATGGATAAAATGAAGCGAATGCTTCTCAAAAAATGAATTATAGGAGATTAACTAATGAAAAAGTGGGTTTGCCCTGTTTGCGGTTATGTTCATGAGGGAGATGTTCCCCCGTCCGAATGCCCCGTATGCCATGTCGCCGGTGAAAAGTTCACCGAGCAGGCTTCCGAGCTGACTTGGGCCGCCGAGCACGTAGTCGGTGTCGGCAAGGTTTTCGGTGACGATGTTCCCGAATCCGTCCGTGCCGAA